>NZ_RAYG01000039.1:0-42283 GCF_003670185.1 Parabacteroides sp. CH2-D42-20
ACGATCCAAATTTATCGGGCATTATTTTGCAAGTTTTTTACGGCAACGGATATCGGGTACATTATAATATAGGATACGCAAAAATACCGACTGCTCACGGAAACGATATAGCCGGTACCCTTGCCATCATAGCGGCAATACTGTGCCACTACGATGGCACGGCCCTGCCACACGGATGGCACAGCGTTGCCACTGTGATGGCACGACCGTGCCAAAGGCGATAAATAAACTGGCACTGCAAACAATTGATAAACAAACATATGCTAGCATGAAAATTTCCCCAGAGGAGACATCTAAAAGACAGGG
This sequence comes from Parabacteroides sp. CH2-D42-20, assembly GCF_003670185.1. Classification (NCBI taxonomy): domain Bacteria; kingdom Pseudomonadati; phylum Bacteroidota; class Bacteroidia; order Bacteroidales; family Tannerellaceae; genus Parabacteroides; species Parabacteroides sp. CH2-D42-20. Next base: position 307 of record NZ_RAYG01000039.1, read on the forward strand.
GACTTTATCTTTTATCTAGATATCTAAAGACAGAATAAAAATCTGCCGTTTTTTTTCATATATTTGAGGTCTCATCTAAATATAAACAAATAATGAAGCACTTGAGTTCCTCTATTTTATTGGGGCTTGGGTTGTTTTCCTTCTTCTCCTGTAAAGAAGCGACAGCGCCCGCCCCTATCCTGCCCGTTCCCACGCCGGCACAAGTTGAATGGCATAAGATGGAAACATACGCCTTTGTCCATTTCGGATTAAATACGTTCAATGATCTGGAATGGGGTTACGGAAACACTCCCGCCTCCACATTCAATCCAACGGATCTGGATTGCGATCAATGGGCGCAAACAATCAAAGCCGCCGGATTGAAAGGCGTAATCTTAACCACCAAGCATCACGACGGTTTCTGTCTATGGCCTACCGCCACAACCGAATATAGCGTAAAGAATTCTCCTTGGAAAGATGGCAAAGGGGATATGGTAAAAGAACTATCCGATGCTTGTAAGAAACACGGGCTGAAATTCGGTGTCTATCTCTCCCCTTGGGACAGAAACAGTGAGAATTACGGACAACCGGGGTATGTAGAGAAATTCCATGCCCAATTACATGAATTAGTCTCCAACTATGGCCCGTTGTTCGAATACTGGTTTGATGGGGCAAACGGTGGCAATGGCTGGTATGGCGGCACGAATGAAACCCGTGCTATAGACGCCAAGACCTATTATCAATATGAGCGGGCACGAGACACGATCAAGGCGCACCACCCGGACATCATGGTTTTCGGAGGGACAGTACCCGATATCCGCTGGATCGGTAACGAGGAAGGTTGGGCCGGTGATACCCAATGGAGCATCTTCGCCCCGGAACCCTCCATGCCTACTTTCCAACAGAGTGTATGGGGAGATGAGAACGGACCGATGTGGCTAGGTGGAGAATGCGATGTATCTATCCGTCCGGGATGGTTCTATCACTCCCGGGAAGATCACCAAGTCAAGTCGCTGGCAAAATTAGTCGATCTTTATTACCGAAGCGTCGGGCATAACGCCAATTTCCTATTGAACTTCCCCGTAGCGTTGAACGGAAAAATAAGTCCGGTAGACTCCGCCCGTGCCGTACAATGGTATCAAACCATCCAAAATGACTTTAAGGAGAATCTTTTGAAAGGATGTTACGTACAAGCGAGCAATAAAAGAGGACGTAATTTTAGTCCCAATAAGGCAGTAGATGGGGATTGGGATACCTATTGGGCTACGGACGATGGCGTAACCAGTGGTTCATTGACTTTCACGTTAACCCATCCTACCGATGTAAACCGCTTGGTAATACAAGAATATATCCCATTAGGACAACGAGTACGCTCGTTCAATATCGAACTCGAGCAAGGGGGTAAATGGATTCCGGCACAGACCGTGGATTCTACGACAACTGTCGGCTATAAACGAATTGTCCGTTTCCAGACCGAGAAAGCGGAGAAGATACGCATCAACTTCACGGATGCCCGCGGACCGCTTTGTATCAATAACGTGGAGGCATACCTTGCCCCCGCCTTGGTGACCGAGCCAACGATTGCCCGTAATATCAATGACGAGGTAACCATACAGGCCGGGGATAAAGGCTCCGAGGTTCATTATACCACCGACGGTTCAGATCCGACCAAGGACTCACCGCTTTATCAGGCGCCATTCGCTTTCGCTCAAAAAGGAACTGTCAAGGCGATTGCCTATGATCCGACTTTCGATACAGTCAGTCCGGTTTCCGCACAAACGTTCGATATTCCCGCTTGTGATTACACGATCGTATCACCGAAAGATGAGAAAACCAGCCTGATCCTAGACGGAAACGGCTACACGACCTACTATTTGCCACAAGGGAAACAAGAGTTAGTCGTACAATTAGCGAAAGAAATGCCTATATCCGGATTCCGCTACACCCCGAACCAAGGACGTGACGCAAGCGGTCATATCTCCAACTATCAATTATATATTAATGGAAAGAAGGTGGCCGAAGGCGAATTCTCCAATATCAAGGCTAACCCGATCGAGCAAGTCGTACATTTCCCGATAACGAAAGGTAACCAAATCCGTTTGGTCGCAACCCGTATCGTAGATAATAAAAAGCAAGCGGGTATCGGTGAATTCTCGGTAATTACGGAAAAATAAAGAATATCTAATAAAAGCAGAAGGGACCGCCTCGAAAACCTAATTTCCCGAGGCGGTCCCTTTTTATTTATTCATCGATCCTTTATTTATCCTTGAAGGTATCGGTTCATTTGTTTATACACGGCACGTATATCCAACGGCTTAGATATATGAGCATTCATACCGGCTTCCCTACTTTTCTGCACATCCTCAGCGAATGCGTTGGCTGTCATAGCGAAGATAGGAACCTTTTGAGCATCAGAACGCCCCAATGCCCGGATACATCGGGTAGCCTCATAACCATCCATATGCGGCATCTGCACATCCATCAATATCAAATCATAATATCCTTCGGCAGATTCCTTAAACTTCTCTACGGCCTGCACCCCGTCCTCAGCGCTCTCCACCGAAGCACCGGTAGCTCCGATCAATTCCTCCGCAATCTCCCGGTTAAGCTCGTTGTCCTCAACTAATAAGATCCGTTTACCTTTGAAATCATAATCAATCACATAACAATCCCTCGCAAGGTCACTTCGCCCATCAATATCGGAAAAACGAGTGGGCTTACCCGACTCCTTTATTTTGCCGAAAGGCAGATCAACCGTGAATGTACTGCCACTCCCCTGCATGCTTGTCACATGTATGCCACCTCCCATCAACTGAGTGAAACGCTTAACGATAGAAAGCCCTAATCCTGTGCCTCCATATTTATAAGTGACATCCACATTTTCCTGTTCGAACGATTCGAAGATCTTATCATAATTCTCCTCGGCTATACCACATCCCGTATCGATTACCTCGAAACGAAGGTAAACATTCTCTTGATCCTCACCTGTTTTAGATACCCGAAGTTTAATTATTCCCTTGGCCGGCGTAAATTTCAACGCATTCGATAACAGGTTAGAGAGAACTTGATTCAAGCGCAAGGAGTCTCCTATAATCTGTACTTCCAGATCACTAGCCAATACCGTCTCATAGCTGATCCCTTTACTCTTGGCCTGCTCGCCATACAGATTTTCAAAGTCCTGCAAGAATGCCCGGAAATTAAAGCTCTCATGTCGAAGTTCCACTTTTCCGCTTTCTATCTTCGACATATCCAGCACGTCGTTAATGAGAGCGAGAAGATGCTTGGAAGACATGATTACTTTCTCAAGACAGTCCTTTATCTTATCGGTATTATCTATGTTTTGCATGGCGATAGTACTCATACCTACAATTCCGTTCATCGGCGTACGGATCTCATGACTCATCCGGGAAAGAAACTCGCTCTTCGCCAAGTTAGCCGCCTCAGCCCGTTTCAGGTTGCCCTGTATCACGGTCGCTTTCATCCGGGCCCCTATAGCCAGCAGTAATGCCGTAAATAGCACCGACAGGACAAACATCACGATAAACATGAATTGTAAGGGATTCGCATATATAAAGTCCGTAAGAGAAAATTCACTCACGCCGATAGATTCCAGATTCCGATTGCGTATAACAGTCCTCTCGGACTCAGAAAGATTATTGATCGCCTTGTTGAGTATGGTAAGCAAATCCGGATCGACCGGGATAGGCAACGCGAAACTTATCGTACTCTGATCATTGACCAACGTTACGGGAGCAAGATTCGTAAAATGATAGCGCAAGATATCCTGTTCCATCCTAGAGGACAAACCATAAATAAAATCAGCCTCACCATTATTGACAGCAAATAACGCCTCCTTAATACTCGGATAGAACCGTATCTTCTCCACCGATATACCACTCGGCAATCGTTGATTTTCCACTAAGGCTCCAACCAGACCCGGTGCGGGATAACTACATGCTTTATTGCGCACTATGATATTGTTAGCACTCACATAAGAGGCTGAAAGCGCAAGTCCTAGCTGGGCCGCATCGTTCTCATCTCCCAAGAAAAAACCTAAGATATCGGCATCCCCTTGCTGTATCAAACGGATCGCATCAGCATAATTTTTCGCATATACATACGAGAATCGTAGCCCTGTGAAACTTTTAATCTCATCCAGTACATCCGCCATGATACCCGTATGGTTCTTCAGCGGCGTTTCTTTACAATACAAAGGATACCAATTCTCAGGTACGGCTACCGCGATCGTTTTCCTCTCATTGACATACTCCAGATCCCGGTCGCTCAGTTGGATGTTTACGAGCCGGTCTGGGAAATTAACGGCATAACGTTCCGCCGCAAAATTAGGATTGGCATCCAATATCCGTTCCAAAGCCATATTCAAACCATCCAAGACTTCTTTATTACCCGGATTGGTCACGATATAATAAGGCTGAGAGTCATATGCCACGACTACACGGACAGAATCGCTAATATGGGCAACATTATTTAGTAACAAATCGATCTCACCTTTAGCCAGATAGGGATATAACCCGATTTTCCCCACCATATCTTCCTGTTTGTAATATCGGATATTACAATACAATCCGTTGATAGCCATAAACTCTTTGAGACGGCGAATGTTCTCCCTTGCATTCTCATACACACCGATGGTTTTACCATTCATACTCTCCAAATCATAACTATGGATAGAGCGATCATCAGATCGGGCAAGTAATAATGAACGGCTATATCCCATATTATAGTTCGGATAAGCATAATATTTCTCTAAAGCGGGTATATAATAGTTTCCACCCATCAACTCGTACTTACCCTCAACAAATTCATTCAACATAGTCGGTCCCTTCGTATCTATGTACTCGTATTCCCAACCGGTATATTTGGCGATCTCATTGAGATAGTCTACGAGCATACCATGATGAGTACCATCTTCGGCCGTCCAACTCATGCCATCTACCTGCGGAAAGGCAACCCTAAGTACACGTTTTTCACTTGTCCGCGCTAACACAGACAAATTAAACGCTAGCATTATAAATACTAACAAACCTATAGCTATACCATGACTCACATATCTCTGAAGTAAGTTCATTATAATGTATATCTTTTATTACCGGCTTTTCCGATGATAACAACCCCTATAACCCTCCGCAAAACAACTGTTTATTTTGGATGTACGCAAATATACTACTTTTTATATCACAGCGGATTATAAAATAATTGATTTTTAAGAGAAGATACTATAAAAACAGAAGGGACCGCCTCGAAGGTAAAACACCTCGAGGCAGTCCCTTTCCTAAATCCCAACAAACTTTTATCCCATCGAACTATTGATTACCTGTGTGGTTTTCTCAAAACTCTTCCTTAAGACCTCCTTTACATCCATGGTTTCCCAATATCCCTTATTAAAAAGCTCTACGGATAACCCACCCCGGAAACCGGAGTCGTATAGCAAAGGAAGTACTTTATTAAACGGGCAAATACCATCTCCCGGAAACACCCGATCCGAATCTCTCAACTCCGTACGAGGAGGCAACTCCGGATAATCGTTGATATGAAAAACCGGAAGGATCTTCCCATTTATCAAGCGTAAACTATCAAAACTATTTCCTCCTCTGTACAAATGGTAGAAATCCAATAAGACAGAAGCCCGCGAATGCCCGGAGGCGATCGCTATCGCCATGGTATCCGATAATTGATTCAGAACCCCGGCTCCCCATAGTTCCAATATCGGAGTGACACCCATCTCATCCCCTAAATCCAGTATCCCCCGATAGCGTTCGGAATACTCCGGCAACCGTGTACGATCCAGTTGAGTAACCCCTTGAGCAGGAGCGGCGATAAATTTACCGCCCAATCCAGCTACCATCTCCATATCATGCCGCATTTGGTTTAGCCCTTCCTTCCGTTTCGAAGGATCATCGGCAAACCACGAGGCAAAACCGATCATATTCTCCAATAAAAGTCCGGAACCTTCCAGCTGACGCCTGAGTGTCTCATAAGTTCCCCCTTGCTTTACGAACGCATCCACATCACGGGTCCATAACTCAATTCCCTCAAAACCAGCCTCGGCACATAAGTCAATCTGTTTTTGAACAGGAAGTTTATAACCCGCTATCGTAGAGACATTGAGACAGACACGGAAAGGACGTTTCGAAGAGGATGCTTCGGGTGATGGCTCCTCTTTTTTCTTCGGAGCGCAAGAAGCCAAGCCTGCGAACGTACTGCCCAAAACCGCCAAACCGGTAGTCCGAAGCATATTACGTCTTGAAATCTTTTTCTCAAGCATAACACTCTCGTTTTAAATTAAACCTCCAAAGATTTACGGGCCTCCCGATCCGGATCATTCCGAGCCTCACACGTATTATTCAAGATCATCACCTCTCCATTTTCTTCCGTGTATTTCGGCCAAGCGGGTAACTCTCCTCCGTTCGGATCTCCTGTCCGCATGAAATTCAACAAAGCGCCAGACATCTTATCTGACAACGCACGAGGTACCTTACCTCCACCCGTATGAGTAAACATCCGATCCGTATTTTTAAACCAGAAACAGATATCCGAGCAATGGAACGCACGCATACGGTTATTAAACAAGGGCGGACACCAGCCAAACCAAGCTACATACACAGGCTGGCCTTGCTTTAATTTTGCGTTAGCCGCCTCAACCACTCGTTGACGGGAAGACAAAATCATCGCCCAAAGCTCCATCGGAGTCTTATCCGGGAAATTCTTGGCGAAAGCCTTCACGATCGATTCCGCTTTATCACCATATTGACTTCTCAGTTTCTCGATCACACCGTCTTGAGTGATTTTTTCCAAAGCCGCATCCGCCCTGTTCGGGTTCCATTCATGGAAAGTCGTACAGAATATCATCGGCACGACAGGAGACTCCAAATGGCTCTCACCGGAGTAGAATACACCGGCCGGAATATTCCGGTCATCAGCAACAGGACCAAAAGTCCGTCTCATGCTAATCCCTTGATCTTCCCAGCACTTTTTACAAGCCCTATCCGCTATATCCAAATATTCCCGCCAAGGTATTCTTTGCAATTTATCCAGTTGGGAAGCGGTCAGCCCCGCTTCTCTCAAAATATATTCTCCCACCTTCCGGGTCATCACCTGATCGGAAGCTCCTACCGTAGATCCACTTAAAGCCACGGCTCTATGGACCAAACCTTTTGCCGCCGGCATAGCGGCTACCGTACAGACCTTAGAACCTCCTCCGGATTGTCCCATAACCGTTACGTTCCCGGGATCTCCACCGAAATTGGCGATATTATCATGTACCCATCGCAAGGCGGCAATAATATCTAACATCCCCACGTTTCCGGAATCCTTATACGCTTCTCCACCAACACCAGATAAGTCAGAGAAGCCAATCGGCCCCAACCGATGATTAATGGAACAGAATACGATATCTCCTTCCCGGCTTATATTCTCTCCATGATATCCATCCTGCTCGATCCCACTACCATTTGTAAAACCACCGCCATGCAGCCACACCAATACGGGACGTTTCTTACCATCCGCAATACCCGGTGTCCATACATTTAAATATAAGCAATCCTCACTCACATCCCAGTAGTTCCAATGATCAGCAAAAGTTCCGTAATTATTGGGCCACCGGTTCTCCATACGTTGCGGCGCCGTATTCCCATAAAAAACCGCCGGTCTCACATCTGTCCACGGCTCTGGCTTTTGGGGAGGCATAAAGCGATTTTTTCCCGACGTATCAGCCCCATAAGGAACTCCCAAGAACGTATATACATGATTCAGCAGATATCCCTGCACCTTCCCATACTCTGTCTGGGCAATGGCGATATCGTCACCGATAAATAAAAACTGTCCATCCTCTCCTTCCTTGACGTTTTGTTTAAGGGAGGAATCCCCGGACGGGGCACATGAGGAAGCCGTTACCAAGCTTCCCATGCTTAAAGAGGCTGTGCCCAGTCCTAGGTTTTTCACGAATTGTCGTCTATCCATATGCATAAAAACACAACTATTAATATCCCGGATTCTGTTTCCAAGATTGGTTTTTCGTAATCTGATCGTATGGTATCGGGAATAAATCACGCGAATTATTATTCAAGGCTTCCTTAAATGTCCAGCAACCTTTAGCGAACTTATCCCAACGAACCAAGTCTTGACGACGCCAACCTTCCCACGCAAATTCACGGCCACGTTCATTGATCAACTCATCCAACGTTAATGTTTCCGGAGTATACACGGGTTGATTTGCCTTTCACGTATTAACTGGAATGCAGGTTCCGCACACAAAGCTGATAAAGTAGCGGCATTACCACCTCTCAAAATAGCTTCAGCCTTCATATAATAGATATCAGCTAAACGATATAAAACAAAATCATTGTTCATATTACCAGTCATACCCAACTCATATTCATACTTCTGAATACGAGCACCTTCCCAACGATAAGCGGCATTAATAGAAGATACATCAATAGTCAATTCCAATTGCTTTCCCGGATTATCACCATCCTCAACAGGCTCTCCCGTGACCTTATCATAAATCAAACCGTAAATAAAAGTCGCCTTTTTCCGAGTATCGTCATCTTTATATAAAGCAAGGAAGTCCGGAGTAGCGCAACCTCCATTCCAACCGCCCACATTTATACCCCACATCTGGCGAGACTTGGGATGTCCGGAGAATTTATGGAAATGAAACTCGTAGTCTCCATTTGAATTGATACCATTTTGCATCGGTACCACGAAAATATTTTCTTTACAAGACTCATTCGCCACTTTAAATGGAGCGGAGAAATCAGATACGACCTCATAATATCCAGAGTTAATCACTTTATCGCAATACTCTATCACTTTATTCATATCGTCCTTATCGTAAGAAGAGGCCCCTTTGAACACCTTTGCGTTCAAATATAGTTTTGCCAACATCGTATAAGCCATCGATTTCGTACATCTTCCATAATTCTCGGCAGACGGAGCATCATCCAAATATTCCATATTATCTAAGATGCAATCTACGACTTTCTGATAAAGCTCAGGACGGCTTGTCTGAGGAGAAGCCGTGATTTCACTCTCATATGTATCGATATAAGGAACATTCCCGAATAAATCCAGTAAGATAGAATAATAGAAACATCTCAAGATGACAGTCTCCGCACGATATTTATTATAGATATCGACATCCATCTCCTCTTTATATATATCCAAGTCGTAAACCACACGGTTACATGTCGTTATTCCAGAAAATACGGAAATCCACACATTATTCAATGCATCCAGATTGTATTGCCATTGATGACGATGGAAATCCTGCCATACCCCTCCGTCATACCAGTCATTACCCGGCGCACGAGTCGGAACAACACATTCATCCGAGGAAACAGTCTGCAACCCCCATACTCCCCAGTGATTCTGATAAGCCTGCAATTCCGCATAGGCAGCACCTACCGCTTGCGGAATCAAAGAAGGATCCGCATAAAAGTCATTTGAGACCATTTGTCCCGTCGTATCTTCATCCATATCCGTACAAGAAGGAGCGATAACCAAGAAACAAATCATTGACACTATATATATTAAACTATATTTTTTCATAACCTTCGATATTTAGAGTATCCATTAAAACGTAACATTCAAACCAAGAATAAAAGAACGGCTAGCCGGATAATAACGAGTTCTCTCAATACCCATATTATCTAATCCTACCATATCAACCTCCGGGTCGATACCCTTATAGCCTGTGATCGTAAACAAGTTCTGACCAGTCAAGTACAAACGTAAGTTTTGCATGAAACCTAATTTCTTCACCGGCACATTATAACCCAATGTGATATTGTCCAACTTCACAAAAGAACCATCCTCCAAATAATAACTAGAGGCTTGAGCCGCATCTTGCAACGGGATATCCATTACCGAAGCCAACATATTCTTCTCCTTTCCAGCCACATTCCGATTCTCCAATGCCATACGGCTTACATTATATACATCATTGCCTACGACAGCACGGAATGTAAACGATAAATCGAAGTCACGATATTTAAACTCGTTAGTCCATCCTGCTATAAAATCAGGTTGCGCATTACCTACGATCTCACGATCCTCATTATATGTAAAGTCACCACTACCATCGACATCCTTGAATTTCCATTTACCATCTTCCGTAAATCCCTCGAATACCGGCAAATAAAAATCACCGACCTTGCCACCCGGGACCAAACGAATCAATGGAGTCGAGTTCATACCTCCTAAATCACCATCCGACAAATAACCGGTCTCAATCCAGTCAGTCTGGAAAGTCTCATTACTTAATTTGTCCAATTTATTCGTGTTAAATGAGAAGTTAATAGAACTAGTCCATGAGAAGTTCTTATTCTGCACCGGGGTTCCGGAAACAGAGAATTCCAGACCTTTACTTGTAGCGTCGCCAACATTCGCCAACATAGAAGAATATTGATAAGGAGGAGTCGGAACCTTATATTTATACAACAAATCTGAAACCTTACGGGTATACAAATCAACGGTCACGTTCAAGCGGTTATTCAACGCTGCAAAATCAACACCTAGATTCCATTCGCCTTTCCGCTCCCATTTCAAATCCGGATTCTGGTTCTGTGTCGGCCCATAAGCATTGATCCATTGTTTAGAAGTATGATCATAAAAACGGCCTACCACTCCCATCATTGACAAAGACAAATAATTATCTGAAGGCATATTTCCTGTCACGCCATATCCCAAGCGCAATTTCAAATCGTTAATCCAGCTAGCGCTTTCCATAAAAGCCTCATTACCGATAGACCAACCGACACTTACCGCAGGGAAAGTTCCCCATTTATAATCCGCACCTAAACGAGTAGAACCCTCACGTCGTACAGACGCTGATAACAAGTAACGATTTCCCCAGTTATAATTTACACGGCCGAAGAACGAAACCAAATTATCTTGAGAAACCGAACCATCCATCATGCTTTGGCTAGGGTTATTAATCAAGTTACTACCCGCACCCAAATTATAGTAAGAATATACATCCGAATCAAAATTCGAGTTATTCATACCAAATGATTCCCGATAGTTATGCTCATAGGTATACCCACCTAATACCACCAAATGGTGTTCTCCAAAAGATTTTACATAGTCGATCGTCGTCTCCAGTGTTTTATTAAAACGAGTATTAAAACTCCGAGACGCTGACCCGAAACTAGAAGTGTTAAATACCTCTCGTGAGGTATAAGTACCCTTATTTATATCAGAGTATTTCAATGAGCCAAAAGCTTGCGCACGAAGTCCTTCCAAAATGTTCCAAGTTACACGAGCAGACCCTTGGAAAAGTCCGCCTTTTGTACGACGGTCACGCTGCATAATATAAGCCACCGGATTTGAATATCCTTGAATATCCAGCGCATAATACCCGCCGGCATCTATCGTTCCCGTCTCGTCGTATACGGGTGCCGTAGGATTATAATAATACGCATGCTTAAAAGCGGAATAATCATCATAGCTGGAATTCTCACCTTCCCGGTCAAAACGACGATAAGTAGCGTCGTATGCTATTTGAATCTTTTTATCGAATAAATTCTGATTAGCGGAAAAACGAGCGATCATCTCATTGAACCCTGACTTAAGAGCGATACCTTGATTATTTCGATAAGATACAGAAGCCCGGTAATTAAAATCGGTCGTACCTCCTGTCAATGCCAAGTTATGCGAATGGGAGAACGGAGTTCGGGTAATCTCATCCATCCAATTCGTATCATATCCCCGGTCGTTTCCCCCATTTGCCAAAAACTGGTCACGATCCATGACTTCCAATTGATTGGCTATGGAAGAGATAGACATATATCCATTGTAGGTAACGCTCATCTTCCCGGCAGAACCTCGTTTTGTCGTAACCAAGATAACGCCATTCGTTCCACGGGTTCCATATATCGCCGCCGCTGAACCATCCTTCAATACATCGATACTTTCAATATCATCTTGTGGAATAGCGGATAAATCCCCTTGAGGAATACCATCAATGACGATCAACGGAGAAGTATTACCGGTTAAGGATGAAGTTCCACGTAATTGGAACTTATACTCTCCATTCGGGTCGCCGGCATTTGGTTTGGATATATTCAAACCTGCCACTTTACCTTGCAACATACCCATTGGGTCAGACTGTACGCCCTTAATCAAGTCTCCCTCCTTCAAGCCTGCAACAGAGCCGGTCAATTCTTTCTTTTTCTGAGAGCCATATCCCACGGCTACCACTTCTTGAAGTCCGATACTTTCTTCCTCCAAGCTCACATTTATCGTGTTCTTGCCATTTACCGGAATCTCCGCGGTCTTATATCCAATATAAGAAACGATCAATACGGCATTTGATGATACATTCGAGATCTGATACATACCGCTTATATCAGAAATCGTACCGTTAGTCGTTCCTTTCACCGCTACATTGGCGCCAATGATCGGTTCGCCTGTCATAGATTCCTTTACAACTCCTTTTACTGTAATCGTTTGCGCCATCATGGGAAAGAATAACGCCAAACTAACGATCAAAAACAGGGCCTTTCGAAGCCATACTTTCTTTTTTTGATTTTCCATAACTCATTCATTTAAAGTTGACATTGTTTTTACAAAAAACGACCGGAGATCTCAATGTGCTGTAATTCAATTCGTATGGTAATGGTTATATATAATAGAGTATTAAAATCCACCGGTCGTTGTTTTTAAGCATTCAATCGCATTAAACTTTCGGGAATTGCCACGGGCTTCTATAGCTCCGCTTCAAATACGCATCCGCTTTCGGATTATCCACAAACTTACGAGCTTGCGGATCATACACAACACGAGTTCCCGTCAAATATGAGATATTAGCCATATGGGCTAGGATCGTCGCGAAAGCCCCTTTCTCGATCGGGCTGTTCGTCTCAATAGATTTATTTAATATACACTTACACCAATTCGTCGCATGGGCCTCAATACCGCCATCCTCGAACTTCCCGACAAGCTGGGAACGGTCGGTTAATAACTCACCCTCCCGGTTCTTCTCTGGAATCAATTCATAACCTTCACGATTACATACTAAGGTAGCTTTACTTCCTACCCAAGCTACCCCTTGATTCCGATTATACAGGTGAGCGACTTGTTGTGCCCATTCTATATGGAAATTCTTATATTGGAAGATCGTTGTCTGGCAACTGGGAGTCTCATTAAAAGAGGTAGGATCTTTATAAGCCGTAGAGAATACCGCCTCCGGATATTCACGGTCACACAATCCTAACGCTTTCAATCCATCGAACGCAGAGTCTATCCAATGCACTCCCCAGTCGGTTTGCTGGCCGCCTCCATAATCCCAAAAACCACGCCATCCACGAAAACGGTAATTATTAAATGGACGCTCGGGAGCCGGGCCCAACCACATATTGTAATCTAATGTAGAAGGAACCGGAGAATCCGCTACGGCCGGACGTGGGTCCGTCGATTGGCAAAGCCATAGCTGAACTTTATAAACATCCCCCAACACACCGGATTTCAATATCTCATTAGCCGCCAAGAAATATCGTTGACTAGTCTGCCATAAGCCAGTTGTTACCACCCCTTTATATTTCTTTTGGAAATCCATCATCGAATGGCACTCCGGAATCGAATTACCAACCGGCTTTTCCACATAAATCGCCTTGCCCGCTTTTAAAGCCTCAGCGAAGATGTAAGGATGCCAATGATCCGGTGTTGCGATAATGACCCCGTCGATATCCTTATTTGCCAAGACTTCCCGGAAGTCACTATATGCCTTGATCGAAGTCGTTTGGTTTGGAAAGTCTTTTTTGAAACGTGCGATCTGCTCATCAAGTCTCACTTTGTTCACGTCGCACATGCCCACACAATGTACCCACGGATTATCAGTCAAAGCCCCTTGCAAATCACGGCATCCCATACCGACACCTATTACTGCGATATTCACCCGCCCATTTATAGTCTCTTCCTTATGAGAGACGGTAGGAGCTGCCGATGCCAAAAGAGGTGAGATACCTAAGCCGGCGGCCAACATCGTCGAGTTCTTTAAAAAATTCCTACGTGTAGTCATAAATCATTATTTTAAGGTTATACAATTTATAAATTACGAATCCATATATTACGGAAAGCCACTTCCACTCCATGATCCTGTAAGCTTAATGGCAGACGGCCATGCGCTACATATTTAGGTAAACCGGTATATGGGGTCGTTCCTTTCAGTACATAATTATTCTGTACAACGATACCGTTCAATACCACGGTAATCATAGCGGGAGATTCCAATTCATCGTTTGTCCCAAAACGGGGAGCTTTCCAATAAATATCATAAACCTGCCACTCATTTGTCTTCGTGAAAGCATTTACCAACGGTGCGCTTTGCTTATAAATACTGCCGACCCAGCCATTCACATACGTAGGATTATCCTCACAATCCAAAACCTGCACCTCATAACGGCTTTGTAACATAATGCCACTATTACCTTTCATCTGTAATGTATTATCCTTTCCCGGTGTAGGGGTCTTGAACTCGATATGTAACTGGCAATCTCCAAAATAATCTTTTGTCCGGATCGATCCGGTCCCGGAAGCCACAATCATCGCCCCATCCTTTACGGTCCATTTAGCGGGACCTCCATCTTTTCCCGCGGATTCCCACATAGAAAGATCTTTTCCATCAAACAGGATGATCGCATCGGAAGGAGCACCAGTTCCTACACCCGGCTTTACCTTAGGAGGAACCGGATAATACCATTCAGTACTCTCAGGTTTCCATCTTTCCGGTGGTCTTTGTTGTTGATTACTTTGTTGGGCGCTCATAAAAAACGCTCCACATAAAAGACTGATAAGAACAATCATTTTTTTCATGCTACATAGTATTAAATTAATGTTTCTATTTTCGCTCTATGAACAAGCTGCCGCAAATGTATCACGCATACGAAAATTCCTCTTTTTCTATTTTATCAAAATCGTTTCCGATTGTCGCATAATACAAGTTCCAGCCTGTTTCCCCCGGTCATTGAGAAAATCGTATCAAGAATGAGACAATTTTACATGGCGAAGCAAGCCATACCCTTCCGTCATATTCCGTCTTCTCTCCCGGATTTCCTCCAAGGTTTGTAGATTCCCGATAGAAGGCATCTCATTTCGTCTAGCGTTATCCAAAAATTTCCACGCATACTCGGAAGCGATAGCGGAATCACGCATCAGCGGTAGGCGGGAATGAAAAACTCCGGTCCGTACGGAATCTGCGAACAAATCACATAGCGTACTTATATTTTTCCCCCCATAGGGCTTCTCGATCCGGTGTGTTTCATTAACACCTCTCAACTCCACGACCGCAGTCTTAAAATCATGACTCATCCGGGCGATTCCTTTCGTTCCTATTACATCTATGTAAGAGTTATGCGTTTGGTCTTTCGATAATTGTCCATACACATGCCCTTGTGTTATATCAAATACCACCCCGTTCTCAAATGTCCCGTGACATTGCAACCACCAAGGTTCGGGATAATCCCACATCCGGATCGCCTGCGCATGCCATGTCTTATACTCGCATCCGGCATACCACCGGGAAATGTCCACATAATGCATTCCGCAATCATGAAAAGACGGACCTTCATATTCATGACCTTCACCCGGAGCCAACCCCGGAGTCATATGGCAAATGCGAATGATCGCCAAATCTCCGATCTCTCCTCTCCGGATAAATTCTTTAATCGTATTATGGTACCAAGAATTACGCAAATACAAATTAACGGTCGAGAACAAACTTGAGTTTTCCACGCATTTCACGACCTCCCATTCATGCTCGATCGTATCTGCGACCGGTTTCTCTGAGATGACATGTTTGCCAAATGCCATTGCCTTCTTAATTTGCCTCAACCGGGAATCCGCCAATGTAAATAAACCGACCACTTGTACTTCCGGGTCCTCGAATACAACTTGCTCATCCGCTACGATTTGGGATGTCGGCGACTTCCTCCTTGCCAAATCTCGTGCCTCTGGGTCCGTATCGCAGATGTAAAGTACCTCCCATTGATCGCTCTTCCGCATCTCCTCCAAATAAAATCCACCCATGCGACCAAAGCCTATTATACCTACTTTTACTTTTTGATTCATATTCTATCTTTTAAAGATTCACACTGTTTTTGCCAAAATTAAAGCCCCTTGAGTCAAACAGTATTGCACTTTTCTCTCAAAATTATTACCTATCGTCTCAACAAACAGTCTTACAAGGAACGGCTTTTAAAGCCAAAAACCGAAGTCTGGACATTGAAACAAAATGAAAAACAATGATACGATACTGCAATGGAAAGTCTAGGAAAAGGCTTTATATTGCGCATGAAATACAAGGGAGATCTATGAAAAAAAACTTGATGAATTATTTATACGTCCTATTATTTGTAGTAACCGCAATAGAAGTCAACGCCCGGTCATACTACTTTAAATCCTATGAGGTAGAAGATGGATTAAGCAATAATAACGTGACATGTTGTGTCCAAGATCATTATGGCTTTATGTGGTTTGGAACACGGGACGGGCTCAATCGATTTGACGGGAACAAATTCCATATCATAAAAAATCAAACCAAGCAGAGAGGAACTTTAATAAGTAGCTGGATTACCGACTTGGCGATAAGCCCTTCCGGTGAACTCTGGGTGGGTACTAATATGGGAGTACAAAAATACGATTACCAAACCGATACTTTTTCCTTGATAAAGTTCACGAAAGGAATCGGCTGTACCTATCTGGAATTTGATCACCAAGGGAACCTGTGGATGCTGTTATCCGGCTTTTCTCTTATTAAATATAATGAGCAATCCGAGCTACACCAAAACTACCTGTATAAGGATAGTGATCCGATCACCTCTTTCTATATCACCCCCCAAGATCAGATCTGGGCCACCACGCTAAACGGCAATGTCGTCCTCTTAGACCCGACCGATAACAAATTCATCCCTCTAAATATCCATAACGGTAGCGACACCCTACATATAGATAATATGACGACTCTATGGGCATCCCCGTCCGATAATACATTACTGATAGGTACAAGCGATAACGGAGTCAAACAAGTCAATATACAAACAGGTGTTTGCCGAAATGTCCTTACCCAGCAAAAGAACAGCCCCCTCTATACCCGGGATATTTTCCAAGTGACAAACGACGAGGTATGGATCGCCACCTACAACGGTATCTATATCTACCAAATCCCCTCAAACAAGACCTTTCACATAGAACAAGACAAATGCGATCCATATTCACTATCCAATAACGCTATCAAACAGTTTTGCAAGGACCGGGAAGGTGGCTTATGGATCTGTACGGATAATGGGGGCATTAATTACCTTCCCCCTTATCTCAAATTCAAGAAAGACTACAATATACCCGG
Organism: Parabacteroides sp. CH2-D42-20; assembly: GCF_003670185.1. Classification (NCBI taxonomy): domain Bacteria; kingdom Pseudomonadati; phylum Bacteroidota; class Bacteroidia; order Bacteroidales; family Tannerellaceae; genus Parabacteroides; species Parabacteroides sp. CH2-D42-20. Next base: position 17,648 of record NZ_RAYG01000039.1, read on the forward strand.
GCAAAAAACAATTAACGGTGATATTATCCATGATATTTGCCAAGACGCTAACCATAATATATGGATAGGAACCGAAGACGCTGGTCTCAATAAACTCGACATCCGTACGCAAACCTATAAGAACTTCCAAGATAAAGACGGTCTTTCCCAAAGCTGTATCCACGGGCTTACCGTGATTGGAGACTCTCTATGGATCGGGACACACGCTAACGGGGTAGACGTGATGGATATCCGTACGGAGAAAATCATCAAGCATTATACGATCGCCCCGAATCCTTACGCCTCCCAAAACGATATCATCGTATATCTCTATAAAACCCAGAAAAACAACTTGCTCATAGCTACGGCATCCGGCATGTATCAATATAATCCGGAGAAAGATATTTTCGAGCCTCTCGATCAATTCCCCGGTAATTGCAGGATACAAACGATCTTCGAGGATCACGAAGGGGTTATATGGGCTGGAACATTCAATATCGGATTATATTATTTCGACCCAATCCGGCAAAAACACGGCGAATTTAAATTGGATTCCATAAACACGAACGCCAACCGGACGATCAATCACATCCATGAGGATACTAAAAACAATCTATGGTTCGCTACCGGAAACGGAGTGAAAATGTACGACCGGAATTTAAAGAGTACGACAAGATACACGACTCAAGACGGCCTACCCAGTAACGTCATTTACCGGATCGAGGAAGACCCTAAAGGCCACATGTGGATCAGTACCACAAATGGCCTAGCCGTACTTAACCCGGTCAATCAAGAGATCAAGGTGTTCAAAAAAGAACATGGGCTCCTGTCCAATCAATTCAACTATAACTCTTCTTTAAAAGCTAAAGACGGCAAATTATATTTCGGGACCTTGAAAGGCTTGGTCCGGTTCCACCCCGATAATATCCAACAGTTCTCTATCCAACCGAAGATTTATATGACACAAATCAATTATTCGGACCCCGACCATAATCTATTGAGGCAAAAAGACATCACTTTTAAAAAAGGAATCACCTTAGAACATAACCAGTCCACATTCTACATCGACTACACATCATTAAGCTACCAAGCCCCCAACCTCACCCAATACGCCTATTGCATGGAAGGGTTAAGTTCCAAATGGTATCATGTGGTGGGCGAGAACCGGGTTTATTTCACGAAACTACCGCCCGGTAATTATACGTTTAAGGTGAAGGCGGCGAACCTGTCCGGTATTTGGAATGATGAGCCGGCGATGTTCCAGATTACGATCCTTCCCCCATGGTGGCTCTCTACCAAGGCGTTAATCCTATATGGGATTATCGCTATCGGATGCGTAGTGTTGCTGATCTTTATCATTTCCCGGCATAATAAGGCCAATATACAGCAGAAAATACAGGAGTTCGAGAATGAAAAGGAGAAGGAGCTTTATCAGGCCAAGATTGATTTCTTCATCAATATCGCCCATGAGATACGTACGCCCCTGACTTTAATTAAAAGTCCTCTGGAGAAAGTAACACGGGACATCAAGCTATCTCCCAGCGCAAAGAATTATCTGACAATTGTGGATAAAAACGCGAACCGGCTACTGGATCTGGTGAATCAACTACTGGATTTCAGGAAGACGGAAATCGAGGGATATAAACTAAACTTCATACATACGGACATCATCGCATTGATGCAAGAGACCTTTGAGCGTTTCCACGACACGGCGGAGCAGGAGGCATTGCAAATGATTATCGAGTGTAACGTGAAATCTTTCTACGCCTTTATCGATAAGGAGGCTTGCACGAAGATACTCAGCAACCTCCTATCGAACGCTATTAAATACGCAAGAAGCAAGATCATCGTCCGGTTCGAGGCACAAGATGGCGAGCGATTCACGATCGATATCATGAACGATGGAAAGCCCATCTCGGAGGAGATAAAAGAAAAGATCTTCGAGCCTTTCTACCGGGATGACTCCTCTATCCATAAATCCGGGACCGGGCTCGGACTACCCTTGGCCCGTTCTTTAGCGGAGATGCACGAGGGATCGTTGACGTTGGAGAAATCTCCGGCCGGGCTTATCATCTTTAGATTACGTTTGCCGGTGAACCAACCGAACTCATTAAAACTAGAGGAAGAGAAAGCAGAGGTCCTGACCAACCCTGCCAGCGAGCGGAAATATGTCACCCAAGAATCCCGCCCGACGGTTCTCGTGGTGGAAGATAACACCGAAATGCTCCATTTCATCGGTCAAGAGATCAATGTCCATTACAATGTTGTCACCGCCAGTAATGGCGAGGAGGCGATTGCCCGTCTTCAGGAATATGGCATCCAATTAATCATCAGCGATATCATGATGCCTGTCATGGATGGTTTCACCTTATTGAAAAAGATAAAGACTAATCTGGAGTTCAGCCATATCCCGATCATCCTCCTGACGGCTAAGAACACCTTACAATCTCGCATGGAAGGGCTTGAGCTGGGGGCGGACGCTTACATCGACAAACCTTTCTCCATGGATCTATTGCTTACCCAAGTGACGAACCTGCTGAACAACCGGAGCAATATGCGTGCCTATTATTTCAACTCGCCGATTGCCAATATCAAATCCATGGCTTACACGAAGGCAGACGAGAAGTTCTTGAAGAAACTGAACGATATCATCGACAGCCATATAAACGACGTGAACCTAGACGTGGACATGATAGCGGACTTGATGAATCTAAGCCGTCCGACCCTTTACCGTAAAATCAACGGCCTGTCGAACGTAACGCCCAACGAGTTGATCAAGATCAGCCGGCTAAAGAAAGCCGCCGAGTTGATCCTTCAAGGCGATATGAGAATTTACGAGATCGCCGAGGCGGTTGGTTTCAACTCGCAATCCTATTTCAGCCGGGCCTTCTCCAAGCAATTCAACATGAGCCCCTCGCAATACGCGAAAGAAAATAATATCGAATTGAAATAGCCCACTAGGAAGAATAGGTCTGGAACCAGCGGGTTACCTTCTCGCTATACGTCTTGGAGATCGGGATATCGGGTACTTTCTCGATCCCCAGCTCCAGATAAACACCCTCCTTCTCCCTGCGGATCACCTTCACTTGGTCGAAATTTACCATGAAAGAACGATGGCAACGGAGTACATTCGTATCAGCGAGGCTCTCCTCGATCGCCTTCAAGGAGTTGCGAAGCATAAACTTCGTGAGCTGCCCCTTATTCAGATACCAGATACAAACGTAATTATCCGCCGATTCAAGGTACAGCAGGTTACTTCGCTTCACGGAAAGGCGCAACTCGTTCTTCTCGTCATAGAAAGAGAAAACGCTTTGCCGAACCGCCGCTTCCGTCTGGTTCTCCTCCAACAATCGCAATTGCCGCTCTTTCTCTTTATAAGAGAAATACAGGTGCAGCACGGAATAAGGGAGCAATAAAACCAGACTGGTATTCACCGCCGAATCGTTAAAAACTTCCATATATTCTCGTTCCGGATTCAGTACCAACGTATAAATCGTATAGAAAAGCGACATGAAGAATATCTCCAGCACGATCCAGATCGCATAGGTCCGGACCGTGATAGCATGCCGCTTCCCCCAATGGAACAGAATAATACGGCTCAAGACAACCACCAATACTCCCGTCAAGATAATCAAGCTGGAGAATACGAAGAACTTAAACTCCGAGACCTTGTACCAAGAGGTGGAGCTAAACGGCTTGTAGATGTTGATAAACACCAACGCAAACAAGGCCGTCCACAAAATCAGCCTCACGATATTCTGTTTACCGTATATGTAACTTGGTATTTTTTGATCCCACATTCCCATCTTTTTGCCTCTATTTTGGAACAAATGTAATCATTTTCCCAGACGAAATTCACCCCTCTATAAAAGATTTCACCCCTAAATAACACTTTATGCCCCCAACAAAGCCCGTTTAAACCATTTATTTTGAAGAGATGTTTTTCTATTGTTTGTTTGCAGTAAAAAATCAGAGGATTATGGATATTTCACTTCGTACTAAGCAACTGAACAGTCTTTTCTCTTATGACAAAAAGACTGAATTGGAAGAGAGCCATCTGGAGATCATCCCGTTTCGCTTCACCCAGACCCGTGGCGCCAGCGAGATCGACGAGTTCCAGAAGGGACTTACCCCCACCGGATTCTGTCCGATGACCGACGATCGTATCCAAGAGAACAAATCTTTCTCGTATGCCATATTCACGCCCTCGGGACGTAAAAAGAATAATGAGGCGATTATCCTGTTGCATGGCCTGAACGAGCGGACTTGGGAAAAATACCTCACATGGGCGGAATACCTCACCCATACGACCGGTAAGCCGGTCATCCTGTTCCCGATCGCTTTCCATATGAACCGTACCCCGGGATTATGGGCCAATCCCCGCACGATCCTCCCTTGGGTAAGCAAACGCAAGGAGGAGGTAGCGAACGTGACGAACTCCACCTTCGCCAACGTAGCCCTCAGCAGCCGGCTATCCCAAAACCCGTTACGCTTTTACGCCTCGGGCAGAGAGTCCGTTTATAATATGTGGCAATTGGTTCATGAGATCAAGAACGGCGAGCATCCTTTGTTCAAGGAAGATACGTCCATCAACTTATTCGCTTATTCCATCGGGGCGTTACTCTCGCAGGTCTTGTTATTAGCGAATCCAGACAAGATGTTTACGGACACCCGTTTATTCATGTTTTGCGGTGGCTCCATCTTCAGTGAGATGGATGGCAACGCCCGTGATATCATGGACAAGGAGGCGTTCGCCAAGGTACGCCATTACTTTCGGCATGATTTCTTGGAGAACCGTACGCTTCCCACCTCGTTCAAGAATGATTTTCTGGAGCAAGCCTTTAAGGCCATGGTACGTGAGGATGTGTTACGAGATTACCGGGAGTCGTTCTTCCAACGGGCTTGCGATCGTATTCGGGCGATCTCATTGAAAAAAGATATCGTTATGCCTACTGGCGGGGTGATCAAGGCTTTAGGAAAAGCGTCCGGCAAGATATTGGAAGAGCTGGATTTCCCGTTCGCTTACTCCCATCAAATCCCCTTCCCGACACACTCCCGTATCGATCCGGGCCTGATCAACCAAGCCTTTCATTCCATATTCACGAGGGCGGCGGCGTTTCTCTAAAGAGATCACAAATTGTGACCTCAAACACTCATATTCTTTTTTAGTTCATGCAGGTACAATAAAAAATCGCTAAACAACTAATATTAAGTTATTTAGCGATCATCCATCGTGGTCCCACTTGGGCTTGAACCAAGGACTCCCTGATTATGAGTCAGGTGCTCTAACCAACTGAGCTATAGGACCTGTTCAGAGCTAGGCTCTGAAATCGGGTGCAATATTACGATTTATTATCGAGATATGCAAATGTTAAAGGGAAAAACTTATTTTTCCGCACTTTCTTCTCCGGCGAACTCCATCAAGTATGCTTTGATGAAATCGTCGATCTTTCCATCCATCACACCGTTCACGTCGGAAGTCTGGTAGTTCGTACGATGGTCTTTTACGCGACGGTCATCGAATACGTAACTACGGATCTGCGAACCCCACTCGATCTTCTTCTTTCCGGCCTCCACCTTGGCCTGCTCGGCCATACGATGCTGCAACTCCTTATCGTAAAGGATGGAACGCAATTGACGCATAGCGTTCTCACGGTTCTTGGGTTGGTCGCGAGTCTCGGTATTCTCGATCAAGATCTCTTCTTCCTCGCCTGTATACGGGTCCTTGAACTGATAACGCAAGCGAACTCCGGATTCCACCTTGTTCACGTTCTGTCCTCCGGCGCCGCCCGAACGGAACGTATCCCAAGAGATAGCCGCCGCCTCTACCTTTACCTCGATCGTATCATCCACCAACGGGGTGACGAATACGGAGGCGAAAGAGGTCATTCGTTTACCTTGGGCGTTGTAAGGAGATACACGTACCAAACGATGCACGCCATTCTCGCTCTTTAGATAGCCATAGGCATAATCGCCCTCAATATTGAAGGTCACGGTCTTGATACCGGCCTCATCCCCTTCCTGATAGTTGGCGATAGAGATCTTATAACCGTTATTCTCAGCCCAACGCTGATACATACGCATCAACATGGAAGCCCAATCTTGGCTCTCGGTACCACCGGCACCCGAGTTGATCTTGAGCACGCAGCTCATTTGATCAGCCTCGTCGCGAAGCATATTGCGGAACTCCAAGTCTTCCAGTAAATGAAGGGCCTTCTTATAAGCCGCATCCACCTCTTCCTCGGTGATAATCTCTTCCTTTACATATTCGTAAGCCAACTCTAGCTCCTCAGCCGCCGCATGTACCTCACCGTAAAGCTCGATCCATTTCTTTAGCTCCTTTACTTTCTTCATCTGGACTTCCGCACGTTTGGCGTCTTCCCAGAAACCGGGGTCTTGCGTACGTAGCTCCTCCTCTTCTAACTGAATGGTCTTGCTATCGATGTCAAAGATACCCCCTCAGCGCCTTATCGCGCTCCAACACGTCATGTAGTTGGTCTGATGTGATCATATGTTCTTTTCTTTTTTAAATTTACCGCGAAGATAAGAAATAGTTGATAGCCGACAAACTCGTTATTCCTCGTACATCGCCTCTATCTCGGTAGCGTACTTCTGCAATACGACCGGACGGCGCAACTTTAGCGTATCCGTCAGCTCGCATCCCATCATGAAAGGTTCCGGCAACAAGGTAAAGCGCTTGATCTTCTCGTAAGAAGCCAAGTTCTTCTGATGCTCCTCTACCCTAGCCTCGATGAAACGAATGATATCCTTGTTCTTCACCAACTCCTCCCGGCTCTCGAACGAGATGCCTTTTTCCCCGGCGTACTTCTCCAACAATGGATAAGCCGGCACGATCAAGGCGCTCACGAACTTACGTTGATCGCCGATAACAGCGATCTGCTCGATATAATTATCACCGCTCATCACCATCTCGATCGCTTGCGGCGCGATATATTTCCCGTTTGAAGTCTTATACAAATCCTTGATTCGTTCCGTAAAGAATAACGTATTACCCTCCAAACGACCAGCGTCGCCGGTACGGAAGAAACCATCTTCGGTGAAAGCCCTCTTCGTCTCTTCCGGTTTATTATAATATCCGGACATCACGGTCTTGCCTTTCACCAAGATCTCGTTATTCCCCGGATCTATTTTCACTTGAACTCCCGGCATTACCTCACCAATAGAACCAAACTGGAATCCGATCTCCGGGTAGAAACAAACCGTAGCCGTCGTCTCGCTCAGTCCATAACCATAAGCGATCGGGATATTCACGGACTGCAAGAACTCATTAACCGTATCCGATAACGGAGCGCCCGCCACCGGGAAAAACCGTCCACGCTCAATACCCAATACCCTTTTCAATAAGGTGAAAACCGTTTTATTGTAAAATTGAAACTTCAACTTCAAACCACACGGGGCCGAAATACCTTTATTCTTATACTCCAGATTATACTTTCGCCCGGTCTCGATAGCATCCAAGAAAATCTTCTTCATGGCCGGAGAGGCGGAGTTGATCTTCTCATGCACGCCCGCATACACCTTCTCCCAGAAACGAGGTACATTGCACATCAAGGTAGGATGAACCTCCGGCAATGTCTTCTGGATCATTTTCGGGTCTTGGTTGATAGCGATCGTAACCCCTTTATGGAGACAATAATAGCACCAAGCTTTCTCGAAGATATGAGTCATTGGCAAGAAACTCATGGATAGATCCTTGTCGGTTACCAGAGGCAGACGGACATCATGTATCCGCATCGCCTCCAGATAGCAAGAATGAGGAAGCATTACGCCTTTCGACTCACCTGTCGTACCGGACGTATATATAATGGTAGCCAGATCCTCCGGAACGGCTTCCGTCATACGTATTTTCACCGTGCTCTCCGCATGCGCGTTATCCCCCAAGCGCAAGAAATCATCAAAATAAATGGACGTCTTATCTTCCGGATTCATCTTGACCGCCGGATCAAAGACAACCAGACGCTCCAGATACTTAGAGTCCTTCTGTACCTTGAAAGCGTTATTATACTGCAATTGCTCACCCACGAACAACGTGCGGATCTTAGCGTCATTGATGATGTACTCGATTTGTCCCGGAGAATTCGTCGCATACATCGGGATGGAAACCACCCGGTTACCATACGCACCGAAGTCCGTATATAAACACTGAGGCATATTCTGGGAATAAACTCCGATATTCTCTTGTACCTTTATCCCGAACTCAGCCATCGCCTTGGCCGTAAGCATAACCTTATCGGAAAACTCCCTCCAAGAAATCTTCAACCATTTCCCCGTAGCGTTATCTCTATGTTTCAACGCTGTACGGTTCCCATATTTCTCTGCCTGACGGTGTATTAACTCGGCGAAATGATAATAAATCATAATTCCTTATTTTGAATTGATACCGCGAAAGTACGCTTTTCTCTTCTAAAAGACACGACATCAGCCCTTTTTTTACACATAATTGCTCTTTTTGTGCAAGTATTCGGTTAAATAATAATAATTCATAGTAGCATGTATTGCATAGTACATATGTAATACATACATTTGTAGCATAAAATTAAAAGAGATGAATGCAGAGAACGTAAAATCACAAATGAGGAAAGGGACGCTGGAATATTGCATCCTCCTGCTTCTCAAAAAGGAACCCGCTTACACCTCTGATATCATTCAGAAGTTACAAGAAGCGAAGTTGATCGTTGTGGAAGGCACTTTATATCCTCTTTTAACCCGACTAAAAAATAGCGAGCTATTAAGTTATCAGTGGATAGAATCTACGCAAGGACCGCCACGCAAGTATTACCAACTGACCGAGAAAGGAGAACTATTCCTCGGCGAGCTGGAGGCTTCATGGCAGGAACTAAATGATACAATAAACCACATCAGAAACAATTAAAACGAAAGAGTGATGAAGAAGACACTTACTGTTAATCTGGGAGGCACAGTTTTCCACATTGACGAAGACGCATACCAATTATTAGACAAATATCTGTCTAACCTGCGCATCCACTTCCGAAAAGAAGAGGGTTCGGATGAGATCATGGATGATTTCGAGATGCGTATCTCGGAACTTCTTAACGAGCGTGTCCGCTTAGGCTACGAGGTCATCACGATCGAGCAGGTAGAGGAAGTGATCAAACGGATGGGTAAGCCGGAAGAGATTTTCGAGGACGAAGAGAAAAGCACCGACCACGAGGATAATTACCGGACACAACAACAGGAGACTCATACCCAGACAACCAAGAAACGCTTGATGCGTGACCCGGATAACCGTATTCTGGGAGGTGTCGCCGGAGGTTTCGCCGCCTACATGGATTGGGACCCGACTGCCGTACGTATCGTGCTTTTCCTTCTGATGTTCTTCTATGGAATCACGGTTCCGCTTTACTTTTTGTTGTGGATCATCGTACCGATGGCACGTACGGCGACCGAGAAACTCGAGATGCGCGGACAAAGTGTGACGGTGGAGAATATCGGAAAGACCGTGACAGATGGATTCGAGAAAGTCAGCAATAACGTGAACGACTTTATCAGCTCGGATAAGCCGAGGAACTTCTTCCAAAAGCTGGCGGATGTTTTCGTTCTGGTCATCGGGTTCATCCTGAAGTTTTTCATCATATTGGCCGGAATCTTCCTGTTGCCACCGCTAGTACTAGTCGTATTCATTCTGGTAGTCGTAACATTCGCGCTGCTCATGGGTGGGGCCGGATTCATCTATAACCTCTCTCCGTTCGGAGCGGACTTGATAAACGGAGCACCGCTGTCAATGGCAATCATGGGATGCATAGGGACGATCTTATTCATCGGCATCCCCATATTCTCCTTGATATACGCTATTTGCAGCCAATTATTCAAGATACGCCCCTTACCGACGCAAGCAAGATGGATATTATTAGCCTTATGGCTTATCTCCTTTATATTATGTGGCGTATATATCCATCAATCCGGTATGCTATATGACTGGCATGATTACTGGAACGGTGTACACGATTGGAACAGGCATGCCGTTTGGCTCCCTTAACCTTATCCGAAGACGTAAGATGAAGATATAGATTTAGTAGTTTATAATGTTTATTGTGTGTTTAAAAAAAGAAGGCCGCTCTGTCACAGAGGGGCCTTTCTTCTAAGGTTAACAAATTTATGAGTAAAAACCACTAATGAATCATATTAATGATTTGCTGTCCCCTTTGCATGATATTGTCACGCATAAAACAGCGGGTACAAATATAACCAATTTTTTATAATTAAAAAATTATATTCAATTATTTGAATTCTTTTCTAATCTTAGCGGCGATCTCGGCCAATTCTTCTTGACTTACAGCCAATTTCTCCCCGCCGAAATACATATCGGACTCCTTCGTGATAGGAATCAAATGGATATGTGCATGGGGCACTTCCAAGCCCATGACAGCCAATCCTACACGCTTACACTCGATAGCGGTCTCTTGGGCACGAGCTACCCGTTTAGCGAAAGCTACCATCCGTCCCAGCATCGGATCATCGATATCAAAGATATAATCGACCTCCTTCTTGGGAATTACCAAGGTATGCCCCAAGGCTACCGGATTGATATCGAGGAAAGCAAAAAACTCATCGTCTTCCGCAACCTTGTGGCTAGGGATCTCACCCGCCACGATTCTACTGAAAATAGTTGCCATACGTCTTTCTGTTTTTAAATTGAAATATCCATAATCTCAAACGTCATCAAGCCGGAAGGCACACGGATCTCAACGACATCCCCTACCTTCTTTCCCATCAAACCTTGGGCGATCGGCGTGCTTACGGAGATCTTTCCTTCTTTTAGGTTAGCCTCCGAATCCGATACCAACGTGTAGGTCATGACAGCGTTATTCTTCGTATTCTTAATTTTCACCTTGTTCAAAATCTGAACCTCATCAGTTTTCACACGACTCTCATCGATCAGACGGGCGTTTGAGATCAAACCTTTTAACTGCGCAAGCTTAGCCTCCATGATACCTTGAGCCTCTTTGGCGGCATCGTACTCAGCGTTCTCGGATAAGTCACCCTTATCCCTCGCCTCAGCGATCTGGGCTGATATTTCAGGGCGCTTCACGGTCTCCAAATAGTTGATTTCAGCTAAAATCTTATCGTAGCCGTCCTTTGTCATATAACTAACAGCCATATTAAATCCTCCTTATTCTTTATATTAATATTGATTGATTATCGCATAATAAAAAAGAATCCCGACCAAGTCATATGGCCGGAACTCCCCTTTTTTATCATTTCAAGACTCCGCAAAGTTAGGTTATCTTTCTAAGATGAACAAGTTTACGAAAGTGCTTTATAACATATAAATCTGATGATTAAATCATGAACAATTTACAATACGGACTTGATGTCAGCCTCAAGTTTCTTCACGTCGTCCACCCGTTTAACCAAGTTTCCCTTGCGATCCAAGATAAAGATCGCCGGAAGCTGTTTCACGTTATACAACGCCGCGGTCTGAGAGTAAACAGACTGTGGATCACGCACGCAAGTCCAAGGTAAATTAGAAGCGGCGTTCTTCCAGAAGTGGACATCATTATCCAAAGAGATCTGGTAAATCTCCAAGCCCTTATCGTGGTACCTCGTATATAAATCGCCAAATTCCATATTCAAGGCCGGAGACCATTCGGACATATAGGCCGTGAAGTTGATCAACACCACCTTACCTGTAGCGACAGAAGACAATTTCGTGTTTTCCCCATGTACATCCGGCAACTCGATATCCAAGAAACTAACCTCTTTCTTCTCCACCTTATCCAAGTCCATCGGGCGCTGGCTACGAATCACCTTTATCGATTGAAGAGCTAAGTTATACAGATGCTTAGCACGAGGGCTTTCCGGATAATAGTGATCGAAGCTGGTGGCTACGGCGCCATAAGCCTTCGAGTCGTTCTTGTCATACAAATCGAAGAACAGCAAGCCGTCAATTTGCTGGAACAAGGCAAAGTAAGCGGCAGCGGACATCGGGGCGGAATAAATATACTTACGAGCCACGTCCTTATAAGCCTCGGCGGCCTCGAGCACCTGGCGGGAATATACGGAATCCGCCAACAGACCGGACTCAGATTCTTTCCGTAAACGATGGATCGCTTGGTTCGCATCTAATTGAGCCAAAGTAATATTCTTGATCGCCTTGCAATTCTCTGAGCCCTCCACGCTATAAGAAGTAGCGAAAGTCCCGGCATCGGCCACGAACGAGATCGTCTCCGTAGAATCTACCGAGAAGTTGATCAATTGGTTATTCAGACGCAAGCGATAAAAATCCGGGAATGCCGGACGAGGCTTCGTAAAGCTGAATTTACCGGCCGCCGTCAGTTTTACGGAGTCCATCAACTCTACCGTCGACACACCTACATTCTCCAGATACATCATCTGGCCATCAGCGCCGGACACTACACCTTCCACCGTAAAATCAGAATTCTTCTTACAAGCCGTGAACAAAAGCAACATAACACACAGCACAGCTAGTAAATTCGTAGATATTTGTTTCATTATTCCAGTTTGTCTATATTACTAATCCGGTGCAAATATACATTATTTTACAATTGTGGCACTATTATTCCGTATTTCTTCAAGGCTTTTTTCAAAAAAAGTGCTTTAAGACTGTTATTTCTTTTCATTTTCATGCAATTACAGGTAAACTTTCATTACATTTGCACCAATTTTTGACAGATAGAAAAATAAGAAAAAAGATTATGCTTAATCCAATTAACAAGACGATCGAGTTAGGTGATGGAAGAACCATTACCATCGAAACCGGGAAATTGGCCAAACAGGCGGACGGAGCGGTTACCGTTCGTATGAACAACACCGTGTTGCTCGCCACTGTTTGTGCCGCTAAAGATGCGAACCCGGGTGTTGACTTCATGCCGTTGCAAGTAGAATACAAAGAGAAATACTCCGCTTTTGGACGTTTCCCCGGAGGTTTTACAAAAAGAGAAGGAAAAGCTTCTGATTATGAAATCCTCACATCTCGTTTAGTAGACCGTGCGTTGCGTCCTCTTTTCCCAGACAACTACCACGCTGAGGTATATGTAAATATTATATTGTTCTCCGCTGATGGCGAAGATTTGCCGGACGCATTAGCAGGTTTGGCCGCTTCCGCCGCTTTGGCAGTTTCTGATATTCCTTTTAACGGACCGATCTCTGAGGTTCGCGTAGCTCGTACGGATGGAAAATACATCGTCAACCCAACTTCCGCGGAATTGGAGAAAGCTGATATCGACATCATGGTTGCCGCTACCATAGACAACATCATGATGGTTGAGGGTGAGATGAACGAGGTTCAGGAATCTGAGATGCTTGAGGCTATCAAGGTCGCTCACGAGGCTATCAAGGTACAATGCAAGACTCAATTGGAATTATCCGAGGCTTGCGGCAAATTGGTAAAACGTGAATATTGCCACGAGGTAAACGATGACGAGTTGCGCAAGGACGTACACGACAAATGTTACGCCAAGGCTTACGCCGTAGCCACATCCGGTAGCGGCAAGCACGAACGCAGCGAGGCATTCGAGAAAATCGTCGAGGAATACAAGGCTCAATTCTCCGAGGAGGAGTTGACGGACGAGAAACTGGAAATGATCGGTCGCTACTATCACGATGTAGAGAAAGAGGCTATGCGCCGTGCCATCCTTGATGAGGGTAAGCGTTTGGATGGTCGTAAGACTACCGAGATCCGTCCGATCTGGATCGAGACAGATTGCCTGCCGGGTCCTCACGGTTCCGCTATCTTTACACGTGGAGAGACACAGTCTTTATCTACGGTAACTTTAGGTACGAAGTCTGATGAGAAAATGATAGACGACGTATTGAACCATGGATACGAGCGTTTCCTTTTACATTATAACTTCCCCCCGTTCTCCACAGGCGAGGCCAAAGCAACACGTGGCGTAGGCCGTCGTGAGATCGGACACGGTAACTTGGCTCACCGTGCGCTAAAACGTATGATCCCGGATAACTATCCGTATGTAGTACGTGTGATTTCCGATATCTTGGAGTCTAACGGTTCTTCTTCTATGGCTACGGTTTGTGCCGGTACCTTGGCGTTGAGAGACGCGGGTGTCCCGATGAAGAAACCGGTATCCGGTATCGCTATGGGATTGATCTCCGAGAACAAGGGTACGAACTACGCCATCTTGTCTGATATCTTAGGCGACGAGGATCACTTGGGTGATATGGACTTCAAGGTAACGGGTACGAAAGACGGTATCACGGCTACCCAGATGGATATCAAGGTAGACGGTTTGTCTTACGAGATCCTTGAGAATGCTTTGGCTCAAGCTAAAGAGGGTCGTATGCATATCTTGGGCAAGATATTGGAGGCTCAACCGGAAGCTCGTGAGGATTTGAAACCTCATGCACCTCGTATCGAGACGATGATTATCGGTAAGGAATTCATCGGTGCGGTAATCGGCCCGGGCGGTAAGATCATCCAAGGTATCCAAGAGAAAACGGGAGCTACGGTATCTATCGATGAGGTAGACGGCGTAGGAAAGATCGAGATCTCCGGCACGAATAAGGCTACGATCGACGCAGCTGTCAAGGCGATCAAGGCTATCGTCGCTGTTCCTGAGATCGGAGAGGTTTATGAAGGAAAGATTTCCTCTATCATGCCTTATGGTGCATTCGTTGAGTTCATGCCGGGTAAGGATGGTTTGCTTCACATTTCCGAGATCGATTGGAAACGTCTGGAGACCGTTGAGCAAGCCGGCTTGAAGGAAGGCGATACGGTTTCTGTCAAGTTGGTTGATATCGATCCGAAAACAGGCAAGTTCAAACTTTCCCGCAAGGTATTGCTTCCGAAACCGGAAGGTTACGAGGAACGTCCGCCAAGACCAGAAAGAGGAGATCGCGGACCTCGTCCAGACCGTGGTGATCGTGGAGACCGTGGTCCTCGTCAGGATCGTGGTGATCGCGGACCTCGCAGGGAGTACAGAGACTAAGATAAGGTCTTATACATTATATATTATCCCGGGTAGATTAAACACTATCCGGGATTTTTTTATCAAATCATCTACCACACCTACAACTATAGCTATAATCAATTGGTCATAAGTTATTTATCGGGTGGTGGTAGATAAATAGCATCTACCACTATTGGCTCGTATCTACAACCATTTACTACTTTTCAATCACAAAACACCACCGTCCCCTACTCGCCAACCGCATCATTGGTCCTATCTTTTTCAAGAAGCGACCGAAGATATAGACATTGCTTAGCTTGCCGGCTATCTGTTTAGCCATGCTTCATATATCATTTAATAAACTGATTAATTGATATTTATAATTTTTCTTGGTATAAAACAAAAGTTTTCCGCTATAAAAACTTTTGTTTTCTCATGATGAAACCTTAGTTTCGTGCTTATGAAACTTTAGTTTTCCCTAGGAGAAACTATTTGTTCGCCTAAGGGAAACGCTTTTCTCATGCCGGAAAAGTCAGTACTACTTACTTATCCATGGGATATATACTGCAAGTGGCATAGAAGATATACTGCGTTGGCAAGGTAAGTACTACTGATAATTTAGGATCATGTTGCCAAACATGCCTTTTGAGGGATAACGCTTCTCTTATGCCTTACGGTACGTTCGTTGAGTTTATATCGGGCAAGGATGATCTGCTTCACATCTCCGAGATCGGCTGGAAGCGTCTGGAGACCGTGGTCCTCATCAAGATCGTAATGATTGCGGGCCTCGCAGGGAGTACAGAAACTAAGATAAGGTCTTATACATTAATATATAATCCCGGGTAGATTAAACGCTATCCGGGATTTTTATAAAGAATCACAAATAAAAACCAACTTCTTCCACATTACAGATAATGTGAAATGCACGCATATTCATCTAGTCAACCTCTGGGAAATTATTTGGCGAACAAAAATAAAATTTGCAAGAAGAAATTCTATCATTCCACGAATCAATCCTAGACTCAGGTAAAGGAGGTACAGCATCAACAAATATATATTTCAAATTCGCATGTTCATATTCTCTATCCGCTTGATCCATATAACCGGCATAGAAGTAAAACGAATCCCCCGAATCATTTTCATTATATGTATCATTCTCATATACAACCAACAAAGCATATACACCAAAATTATAATTTTGAACTTTCACAGAAGAACATTTATCATTAAACGAATCATATTCTTTCAAATTAGGAATATCAACAGCATCTCCCGGATTTTCTAATACTATATCCTTACATCTTCTACCAGAAAAATTTTTATCGTCATACAAAAACGCTCTAGCTTTATATCTATTAGGATTATTGTTCCAATCGTCTTCAGGAAGACCTCTTTGATCGCTAAAACTAATGCTTTTGGTAACAGCGGCCTTTTCCATCTTCATATGTTCACCAAATTTTTTGAGTAAATCCTCTTCCTTATCAAAATATTCAACAAACCCGTCATGGCGCATCAAAGCAGCCATTGGTTTAGATTTTATCGACTTGTAAACAACTTTTACCTCTTCATCTAGTACATCTATATAATCATCATATACTAGACAAGTCGACATATATTGTTTATTCTGATAAATAAATTTCAGATCCATTGTATCTGGAACAAAATCAACAGATTTTGTCATAGAAGTATTCACGTTCTCTTTACAATCATCTATCAAGTCATTATTACAAGACAACAAACAAAACATCATTAACACCGATACCAATAATTCTTTTTTCATCATATTTGTATTTAGAACATTAAAAAGATTCACCTTTTTGATTAATCATAATTTGAGAGAAACGATTATCGCATACAATACCAATAGATAGACTTCTCTCCTTTCCTATATTAGAAGCAACAGAAACAGAAAGATATTCTCCTCCATTTTTCTTTATTAAAGTATACCAATTACCTCTTATTGTATCCAACTGCTGATTCATTGACTCCTCCACTTCTTTAACCCGCATATACCAATGCGTCTCGCTGGCTTTTATATCAATTATTTGCTTATCCGAGCTAAGATTGACCATTTGGCTCTCAAAAATATCGGAGCCTCCCTCAGAGGAATCTTGCTTATCGCAACTACAAAACAAGGCAACACATATTAATATCAATAGAAACCTTTTTATCATTATCATCGCTAATAAATTAATAGTTTGTTATATATATCTGAACATTATCATCAAAGTATGGCTGCATATCCGGATCTGGCTGTTCCATCCTGCTTATAGTATACCAGCCATCAGAATCTGAAATTCCACTAGTAAATCCATGTCCCCAATTACAATGCACTAAAGTAACTTCAGAATTCGCATTCACTTGAACACCATCCCAAATCCAAACGTGACCAGACTGAGGCTTTTTTCTCGTTCCTGCGGAAATATGAGGATTTCCCCTTTGTATATTCCTAGATAATTTATTAATATCAACATTCGCATCATTATCACATTCTATTGAATATCCTTGTTTAGATGTTAAATAAGTCGCTATTTTGCGAGGGTCGTCCAAATTTCCTTTCCTATCAGACCATTTAATTTGACATCCTACTCCTATCTCATAACATAATTGACTTACTTCAAAAACCAAAGGATTGTCTCTATCTAATTCATAACTAATTTTAGGATTCCGAGTTAGTTCAAAAAAGTCATATTTATAGGGAAGTCCTGTATGCACATCACGAACACTGGACGTGAAACGTTGATAATAGGCTACAACTTGAGCAGTAGCTACTGCCGCACATCCAACAGGCGCATGCCCTTTCAAGTATCTGTCAGATTCCACTGAAGCAAAATATGGGCACATTGAATTATATGGATAATCTTGATTCCAATGAGTTTTAACGTGTGGTCCAGATATAACACCGATCACTTGTCGAGCTTCTCTTAAAGAGGGTTCTTGATAATACTTTTCTATATCTGCCTTTACTACGGATGGGATCGACTTTATCGCACACGCCAAAGGATATATTTTAGCAGTGTCACCTATTGAACCTTTTTCCGTATAAGCATATACCTTATTGAGGCGTTTATCTCCAGTAGCTATGGAAAATCCTTTTGTTCCATCTTCTGAATGAAAATTTACAAGATACAAATCAACGGTTGTTGAGTCCGGCATTGTTTGATCACCACTTTTTGTTAATATCGTTCCATTTAGATCAATCATACAAGTGGTTTTAACACATTCATCTATTATTATACCTCCCGAAGGTATATCAGTAGACTTAGATATAAATCTATTATCCTTATTAGAGGATGTCATTGTAGCAAAATTTTTAACAAGCTCAACTGTTAAGTTTTTTGTTAGATCAGACTTTTCCTCTACAACATTCTGAGGGTCAGCTATTAGCACATCCTCTTCTTTATCACAACTCCCTAGACATACTAGAGATATAAAAAACAACAGATACAAATTCGTTTTCATAATCAATTACTTAGAATAACAATAAACATTATATAACTTTATGTATATGAGATACCAATAAGAAATGATATATATCCTTATCCAACTTGATTAAAATAATATATACCCGTTTCTTATAAAATTTCCTTAATTCACTTTTCTTCCTAATAAAAATCTATAACCTATACCAATACTTAACGAATGATAATTAGCATTTATTCCTGAATTCTTATCTTCCTCACCCAAAGACAAATCATAGTTTATAGCGATACGCCATTTATGAATATCTATGGCCGCAGAAGAGGAGATTCCCCAATCAAAATTATTTAATCCCTCAAAGACTGATTTATGACTACACGCATCTTGATTCCCCTCCCAATAATGTTCTTCACTATAACCTCCTTCCCAATAATCTTTCACACTAATACCAGCATAAGGGCCTAAGCCAAAACTTAACGCAAGCGATTGATTCAAAGAGTGAGTATAAGTTAGTAAAAGTGGAACCTGTAAAAAATTACGCTTCAATTTATTAGTATAAGGCATCTCATATACGACATTCTCAAGAGAATATTCATAACGACCAAAAGCAGGTCCTAAACTATATCCCCTTGAAGCATAAAACAGACCTGTTCTTACACCAAAATTAGAATATATTTGGTTTTCTATACCAAGTCCTCCTTTTATGCCAGTACCCCAGCCATCCCCAAAATCATTCCGCTTAATAATAGAGAAGCTAACATCTGGAATTATAGACCACTGTGCTCTTGCCTCTATACATAAGACAAATAAAAAAAGAAATAATATTGTCTTTTTCATTTACAGATCAATAAAATATTGGTAATTCTAAATCAATATTATCCCCTAAAATAATCAAGCGAAGATTTTCCGTACAGTTAATCATAGGAACACAATAACTCTGAGCAGAGGATATCAATAATGATTCTTCATAGACTAAAGTTCCACGATCATCAACGATCCATATAGACACTTCACCTAGCGATCTCATAAAATGGAGCGTCAACATACTCTCTGACATTTCCACTTTTACCGGATCATGAGAAATAGAACGTTCTTCTTCTTTATCAAGATCCCCTTTCTTCTCTTCAGCCATCACATGTGTACACAGCCCAACACAACTCAACAAAGTCAAAAATAAAATTCTTTTCATCCCATTCATTTTTTGATTGCAAAAGTATCCGATAAGGTTGGATTCGGGGCTAAAACTTTGTTCGCTTTTTGTTCGCTTTTTGTTCGCAGAGTTGTATAAGACTAAAGATCAGCGATTAATTCATCCAGTTCATTCGGGGTTCCATCCTCTCCCTTTATTTTTTTATAAAGCCGTTTACGGGATGAGGATACGGAGGGTTTGGAGCGACCCAAGATTTTTGCCATATCAGTTACCTTGACTGATATCTTTATCAAGTAACAAATCCGGAGTTCTATCAATGACATTCCCGAGTATAGCTGATATAGACGATTCGTAAAATTATTGTATGTCTTATCTAACTCCTTCCGTAAAGCATTCCAATCTTCTTCCCTGATTATCTGATCTGCCTCATTCGTGGAATGGAATTTCATATAGATATCCGAATGCCTTAAATCCGACTCTAACAAATCACGCTCGGTACGCCGCAACTGTATTTGTTCATTGGTCACTTGCAAAAGTTCTTTTCGCACATGAAGCAATGAATTTGTATCTTCATGGTCTTTAGATAGTAAGGTTCCCAATTCATTCAATTTCGCGTTATTCGCTTCTACATATTGAAAACTTCTCTCATATTGTTCTTGCTTTTCCCGCTGAAGCGCCTCAAACTGCCTAGCCAACCGCTCTTTCTGCCGTTTCAGTCTATATATAAACAATAAGGTTATCGAAAGCCCCAATCCGAACAAGGATAATATCCGGTAAATACGAATCTGCATCCGGTCATTCTCGCCCTTTAGCCGTAAATTCTCAGTTTCCCGCTTCTGATAATTATACAAAGAGGTCATTTTACGGATTTCCTCCGAATCGGTTATCTTGCGGATGGTATCTTGCACTTGCTGGCCAAGACGAACATAGCGAATAGCCTCCCGATAATTCAACCGGCGCTCGTACAAAAGCGACAAGTACTCATAAATAGCGTCTCTCACATATAAATCGGGACTATCCAAACACCTCCTTAAATAGTAGTCGGCAGAGTCCAATTTTCCCACCTCTAAATAAATATGTCCCAATGTAGAATAAGTAGGATACATATTCCGACCTACGGAATCTTTTAATGATTCAAACAAACATTCAAAAGCCTTATCATACATTCCCATTTCCCGATGAAGATCTCCTAATTCTGTTGATATACCGGAATAGCGATGCACCAAGCCTATCTCTTTCGCTATATCGGCAGCCTTTTGATAATACAAAACCGCACTATCATTCTTATTGATCGCATCATACACCCGTGCGATGTCTCTCATCACAAGAGACAAGCTAGTGCTATCCCCCTTTAATAACTTATATTGAGCCGCTTTCTCATGCATACGGATCGCATTCTCATACACATTTTGATAAAAATAAAGCGTACCCATCTGCGAATAGACATTGGACAATAATCGGTACTTTCTCGTATCCCCCGCCACATCCAATGCCTTTTGGAAATACTTCAACGCTTCCGGGGCATCATTCAAATCCCGGTAGACACGGCCCATATAGTAATAAGACTCTAGTAATTTGTCTCGATCGCCATATGTCTCATAGAAAGCGGTGATTCGTTTGATCAAAGAATCAGAAGTATGCCGGACATACATCTTATCATTGACCTTCAAGTCGAGCAAGTCATAATACATACGCTGTTCCTCATCAAAGGACGAAAGGCTATCCCGCAATCGATCCAACAAAGGGCGGGCTTCCTCCGGATTTGTATCCGCAAGGGATTCGATCCGTGACAGGGTAGCGGGGTAAGGCTTCCCCCGATGATCGCAAGCATAAAAAGCCGAGATCAAGACCGACATCAAGAGGATGTATATACGAGGCATTGGAAATCTGTTTTATCACTTAAACGCAACAAAGGTAAAAAATTAAAGTGTAATAGTTTCATTGATATTTATACAAACTTTTGAAAGCCAATACGCAAAGTACGCTACGACCGGATACTTACAGGTTTTGCTTTTTACTCTTAACAAAAAAACACCAGATTTGCTTTTTGCCCTTAACAAATCCATGTACTTTTTGCTATCTATCTTGAATAAATCGTATATTTGTCATTCATTCAATCAGCGTATGGATAGTCTATTTATTAAACAAGAACGATTACTGGCACAAACGAGTACCCATATCATAAGGGAACTCATGAACCAAATTCACTGGGATAATCCTCTGATCGCCATCAGAGGATCAAGGGGTGTCGGAAAAACAACACTCATGTTGCAATACATCAAACTGAATTTCCAGCCGGGAAGCAGGGAGGTACTTTATTGCACGCTCGACAGCATCTATTTCAGTAATCACACCCTATCTGAACTGATTGAGCGGTTCTATTTGCAAGGAGGAAAACAATTATTCCTTGATGAAGTACATAAATATCCCACTTGGAGTAAAGAGATAAAAGAGGCCTACGACCTGTATCCATCTCTACGAATTGTTTTTAGCGGTTCTTCCCTATTGAATATATTGAATGCGGATGCCGATCTTTCCAGACGTTGCCTACCATATAATATGTACGGACTTTCCTTCCGGGAATTTCTCATGTTCTATAAGCAAATTGATATACCTGTTTATTCCCTACAAACGATACTGGAAGATCCGGGAAACATTTGCCGGGAAATAAATGAGAAATGTCGCCCCGTACAAATGTTTAACGAATATCTCCACGAAGGGTATTACCCCTTTTTTACGGGTAACAGAGAAGATTATTATATTAATATCGAGAATGTGGTCAATCTCATTATTGAGCAGGAACTCCCGTTGCTGTGTGGCGTAGATCCTACCTATACACGGAAGCTAAAGGCTTTGATGGGTATCTTAGCTACCTCTGTTCCTTATGAGCTGGACATCACGAAACTAGCGGGAATGATCGGACTTTCCCGAAACTCTATCATCAATTACTTACAGAATTTGGACAAGGCGGAATTGCTCAAGTTATTGTACTCGGATTTACTATCTGTCAAAAAGATGCAAAAACCGGATAAGATTTACCTACAGAATCCCAACCTATTGTACGCCATAGCTTCCGCTCCCGTACAGATCGGGACGGCAAGGGAAACTTTTGTCGTCAACCAGTTATCCGTAAATCATAACGTGGAATATGGAAAAACAAAAGGTGACTTTATCGTAGACCATACCTATACCTTCGAGGTAGGAGGAGCGGATAAAACATTCAAGCAAATAGCGGATCTCCCCGATTCTTTCATCTTGGCTGACAATATGGAGTTCGCCACCGGCAAGAAACTACCGCTGTGGATCGTGGGATTAACCTATTAAAAAAACACGTACGACTTTTTTTTTAAAAAAAAGCGGTATCCAGCTTGCCGCCGGATACCGCTTTTCATTTATCTTTACCGATCAAGGAATCAGCAACGAGGCTTGATCTGCTTGAAGAAGTCATTACCCTTGTTATCTACCAAGATAAACGCGGGGAAGTTCTCTACCTCGATCTTCCAGATCGCTTCCATACCCAATTCCGGATATTCCACGCACTCGATGCTCTTGATATTGTTCTGAGCCAAGATAGCCGCAGGGCCACCGATAGATCCTAGGTAGAAACCGCCGTGATTCTTACAAGCGTCCGTAACTTGCTGGCTACGGTTACCCTTCGCCAACATGATCATGCTACCGCCATGGCTCTGGAACAAGTCAACGTATGAGTCCATACGACCCGCCGTCGTCGGGCCCATAGAGCCACAAGCCATACCTGCCGGAGTCTTAGCCGGGCCCGCATAATAAATAGGATGATCCTTGATGTATTGGGGAAGATCCTCGCCACGATCCAGACGCTCCTTCAACTTAGCGTGAGCGATATCACGGCCCACGATGATCGTTCCGTTCAATGACAAACGAGTAGATACCGGATATTTATCCAATTCCTTCAAGATATCCGCCATCGGTTGGTTCAAGTTGATCTTGACAGCGTCGCCCTCACCCGCTTGGCGAAGTTCCTCCGGAATCAATTCGCCGGGATGGCTATCCAACTTCTCGATCCAGATACCTTCCTTATTGATCTTACATTTAATATTACGATCTGCGGAGCAGCTTACACCCAAACCTACCGGGCAAGAAGCGCCATGGCGAGGCAAACGGATGATACGGACATCGTGAGCCAAATATTTACCACCGAATTGAGCGCCCAAGCCAATATTCTGAGCGGCGGCCAATACCTCTTTCTCCAACTCCACGTCGCGGAAAGCACGGCCACCCTCGCTACCGGTCGTAGGCAAGCTATCGTAGAAACGAGTAGAAGCCAACTTCACCGTCAATAAATTCTTCTCAGCGGAAGTACCGCCAATCACGATCGCGATATGATACGGAGGACAAGCGGCCGTACCCAACGTCTTGATCTTCTCTACGAGGAAGGGAACCAATGTACCCGGATTCAAGATCGCTTTTGTCTCTTGGTATAAATAAGTCTTATTGGCGGAACCACCTCCCTTTGTCACGCAAAGGAACTCATACTCCATGCCTTCCGTAGCCTCGATATCGATCTGGGCCGGCAAGTTACATTTCGTATTTACCTCGTCGTACATATTCAGCGGAGCGTTCTGGGAGTAACGAAGGTTCTCTTCCGTGTAGGTCTTGTAAACACCTAAGGAAAGCGCTTCTTCATCACAGTAACCGGTCCAGACCTGCTGGCCCTTCTCGCCGTGGATAATAGCCGTACCGGTATCTTGGCAGAAAGGAAGTACGCCTTTAGCCGCTACCTCGGCGTTGCGAAGGAATGTCAAGGCCACGTACTTATCGTTGTCCGTAGCTTCCGGATCGCTTAGGATCTTTGCGACCTGCTCGTTGTGAGAACGGCGAAGCATGAATGATACGTCGCGGAAAGCGGCGTTAGCCATAGCGGTCAAACCTTCTTTAGCGACTTTCAAGATCGGTTTTCCTTCAAACTCAGAAACGGAAACATAATCTTTTGTAAGCAAATAATACTCTGTTGTGTCCGGTCCCTTTTGGAACATCGGCTCGTAGTGAAACGGAGGTGTTGCCATATCTTTAGAATTTAATTATATATTGGTTTTATTTAAGTTTGTCCGTACTTTTCGATTGGCAAACTTACGGAAAATCTCTGGAAAAGGCTAATAAAAAGGTCGAAAAGTCTTCGTAACGCCTGTTTATAAGGCATTT
>NZ_RAYG01000040.1:0-39278 GCF_003670185.1 Parabacteroides sp. CH2-D42-20
TCGTGTCGTTATTTCCTTTATCTTTGCCAAATCTTTGTAAGTCTCTGATTTATAGTTGTTTTAATTGCCTTGAATTTATTTATAACCGCACCTTATGGTGTCGTTCCTACATTCCTATAACTGCACCTCACGAATTATCCAGTGTATCAAGAGGATTAGGGATTTTTGCTTTATGGGCACTTGACACATGAAGATAAATGGTTGTGGTCTTGATGTCGTTGTGTCCCAGCAATTCCTGTATCGTGTGCAGGTCTGTTCCCTGTTCCAGCAAGTGTGTGGCAAAGGAGTGGCGCAGCATGTGTACGTGTACACGGTGTTTGATGCCAGCACGATGTGCGGCTTCTTTCAGCACTTTCACCAATGCACTTGCCGAATATTGCTCTCCGGGTGTTTCGCCCTCAAACAGCCATTTTTGTGGACGATACTCCCGAAAGTAGTGCCGTAGTTCTTCCAGCAATTTGGGTGAAAGGAGCGAATAACGGCATTTCTTCCCCTTGCCCATGATGCGAACCGACATTGTTTCACTGTTGATGTCCTGCGGGGTCAGGTTAAGCAATTCGCTTCTTCTAAGTCCGGCAGAGTAAACCAACGAAATCATGCAGTGATGCTTGATGTTGGAAATTTGTGCAAGGATGCGCTTAATTTCATTCTTGCTCAACACTTCGGGCAGGCTCTTGTACTCTTTGGCACGGGTGATACCGCCGTAGTATTGCCGTTTGCCGCCTTTCACCTGCTCGTAATAGAACTTGATAGCATTGATGCGCATATTCTGTTGCGACACCGAGATTTTCTTCTCGTTCACAAGATAGAGTATGTACTTGTTGATGTCCGGCACTTTCAGGCGGTCGATATTCCGTCCCTTGTGATATTCCATGAAGTCGCTGAAATAGGCACGGTATGTTTTGACGGTCGAGGGGCTGTAACGCTTCTGTTCCAGCAGTTCGAGGTAGCCTTTCGGCAGTGTGTATTCCCTTTTAGGTTTGGGATTCCGCACGTAAACCCGGCTGTAATCAATATAGGCGTGGGGCGAATAGCGGTCGTAGAAATCCGGCAGGCTGAAAGCGGCTGATGCCATGTATGCAGAGCCGTTGCCAGCCATTTCCATACCCGTGTCTTGGGCGAGCAGTTGGGTTACAGCCTGACTGTTCGCATATTCTATCCGTATGTAGTCTGCACCGTCCCTTGTTTCTTTGTGTAGCACGATGCTTCCTCTTTGTTTCTGAACCTTATCCATGTCGCTGAATTTTGCTTCATGCTCCAAAGATAAAACAAAAACGCCACATTTTGAACATACGTTCAAAAATTATAGAAGTTAAAAAAACAAAACTGTATCAGGCTTTAAGCAGCGAATAGATATAGCGAAAGTTTTCTGCCAGTTCGTCCACGTTTAGACCGTTCAGAAATGCTTGTTCGTATGACAGTCCTAAAAACATTTGCCGGAACATGGTAGCCGTTTTCTTCACGTCCGTGTCGTTTCTGATTTCCCCGCTGTTTTTTGCTTTTTGTATGACTTTCTCCCATAGGTCATAGTCTTGTCGGTAGATTTTCTCAATTTTCTGCCTGATGCCCGGATAGTACATACGCACTTGTGACAGGAAATGAAAGTAGTAGAAGTTAGGGCTACAATCATGCGGGCTGCTATTATCGTCAATCAGTTCAACAATCCTTTTCATGGAAGCGGCTACCCCCGCCACGTATTGCCCGATGAACTTCTCCAACGTATCGGCAGGAGCGGCAAACTTGTTTCCCGGTTCGTGCATTTTTAGCACGTATTTGTCTGCCACAGCCATGAACAAATCCAGCTTGTGCGGAAAATAATAAACGATGCCCGTTTTTGTCACTCCGCAGGCTTTGGCAAGCGTGATGATGCTTGCTTTCTCGTAGTTCATCCTGACAAATACTCCGAACGCTTTATCTATTACTTCTTCACGGTTAGTTATTATCATACACGTTTGTTTTTAATCGGTTACGAAGATACGGATTTTGTTTTAACCATTTGTACCCCAGTGCTTTTTTTTAGTGCAAGGTGCAAGTATATATTTATATATATAGCTTGCACCTTGCACTAACCCAAAAATATTTATTATCAGATATTTGCGAGTTTCAAAAGAATGCCGTATCTTTGAACCCGAAAGTTAGGCAGACAAACAGCGGTCAAAGTTGGACAGGCTTAACGGTTGAAAATCGTTACTGTTTCGTTACCTATTTGAAATTTTGAAAGCAAAGTAGCTGAAATATAAGCGGTTAGAGTTATAGGTTCAAAACCCGCTCTCTCCGCAGAACTAACCAGACAATGAACAGTTAAGTCCCACAAATCGTTGGATTTGTGGGACTTTTTAGATTTTTTGTTACCTACACTAAATCTTCTTGTTTGATCGAATAACACTTAGTGTTTGTAAGATGACAGACAATATTATTACCCCTAGCCCTATATAAAAAGCGGCGTTCAACTCTTTAGCCTCACTAAAAAGAAGCATAGCCAAGATAATGCTATAAATAGGTTCCAGATTATAACTCAAGTTTACCGTGAACGCAGAGATCTTTTTCAGGACTTGTATCTGAAGTAAATACAAACCAATCGTACAAACAGAAGCTAAAAGCAATAAATAAGTAAAATCTAATAGCCCGGGAACAATCGTCGATACAGGAAAATATCGCAAATAGAACGGTAAAATACAGGAAAGCCCGATAAAGCCACCTACCATTTCATACAAGAGCATGGTACTTGTTGAATAATTATTTCCGATCTTCTTATTCGTGATCGTGAACAAAGCCGCTAAAGCGGATGATATAATACCCAAACCTATTCCTAAACGATAGCGAGTATCGAAATGGAAAATCAGCACCACCCCGAATAAAGTCAACAAACTAAAAACAACCTCCTTGAAAGACACTCTATGACAATTAATCAATGGTTCTAGAAAAGCCGTAAAGAAACCTACCAGAGAAAAACAAACCACTCCAATAGACACATTCGAAGCCTTTATACTTCCATAAAAGAAAACCCAATGCAATCCCAGCAATAACCCTACTCCCCCTATTCTCAAGGCATCCCCGAAAGAAATTCGATTCAATCTTTTGCCGACGGATAAAACGAGTAAAAACAACAAAGACGCAAGCATCATACGATACCAGACCAATAGGGCTTCATTCAAGCTAATCAATTTTCCAAATATGCCCGTCGCACCTGCCAAAATAATAGATATATGCAGTTTTATAAATGCGTCTTTCATTATGTCACTATAATATTTAATTATGGACAAATGTACAAAGGAAATATAAGCTATCGAATTCAAACTTGATAAATACTCCGTTTTTTACCCTAATGGTAACTTTTTTCTAAATGGAGAAGCCTACTTTTGTGCCGCAAAAATAAAAAGAAAAGAAACTGATGATGCAAGACAGTATTGATTTTGGAACAATGAACATTCCGAAGTTGTTCCGTATGATGTTTATCCCTACCTTATTAGGTATGATCCTTTCCGCCACTATTAATATCGCCGATGGAATATTCGTAGGAAGAGGCGTAGGAAGTGACGCCTTGGCTGCGGTAAATATCGTGGCTCCTTTTTTCATGTTAGCAACCGGAATCGGGCTTATGTTCGGAGTAGGCGCATCTATCGTCGCCTCGATCCACCTTTCACACCAGAAAGTCAAGGTAGCGAATATTAATATCACGCAAGCGCTTTCGGTCTCATTATGTATTATGTTATCGCTTTCCTTGTTAGTGATGACATTCCGTGCTGAGGTCGCTCTTTTATTGGGTAGTTCCGAACAATTATTGCCCTCCGTATTGGAATATATGAACTGGATCGCCCCGTTCCTTGCCTTTTACATGTTATTGAATATCGGGTTATTCATTATCCGGTTAGACGGATCACCTACATACGCCATGTTATGCAGCGCTATCCCGGCCCTGATAAACCTAACATTAGACTATATTTTCGTTTTCCCATTGCATTGGGGATTAATGGGAGCCGCTTTAGCTTCCGCTATTTCCGTAATCGTAGGAAGTATTATGATCGTGGTTTATATCGTAGGTTTTTCTAAAGTATTACATCTTTACCGCCCTAAATTCTCGCTTAAAAGTATCTTATTGACAATCCGCAATATCGGATACATGGTAAAGCTTGGTTCTTCCGCGTTCTTAACTGAGGCAGCTATCGCTTGTATGATGCTGGTGGGTAATTATATATTCATGAGATACCTTGGGGAAGACGGGGTTGCCGCCTATAGTGTAGCCTGTTATTGCTTTCCTATCGTATTCATGGTGAACAATGCGATCGCCCAGTCTACCCAGCCGATCATAAGCTACAACTATGGCATACAGCAGTGGAAAAGAGTACGGCAGGCGTTTAAGTTAGCCCTGCTATGCGCTGTCGTGTGCGGAGGACTCGCCTGCGTGGGTACTATTTTATTCTGCCCGGAAGTCTCCTCCTT
Organism: Parabacteroides sp. CH2-D42-20; assembly: GCF_003670185.1. NCBI lineage: Bacteria > Pseudomonadati > Bacteroidota > Bacteroidia > Bacteroidales > Tannerellaceae > Parabacteroides > Parabacteroides sp. CH2-D42-20. The sequence goes on from NZ_RAYG01000040.1 coordinate 4,441, forward strand.
ATTTCTCGGTAATCATGGCAACGCTTACGAGATAGCGGTCTCCGGCATTCCCTATTTTTCTTTGGGATATGTCTTTTTCGCTCTCAATATCGTTTGTATCGGGTACTACCAGAGCATAGAACGTTTCAAACCCGCTACGCTATTCACTATTCTACGAGGAATCGTGATTATCACCCTAAGTTTCATGTACCTACCTGTTGTCTGCGGAATTAAAGGTATTTGGCTGGCCGTACCTTTGTCGGAATTAATTACTTTTGTAATCATAGTGGTATACTATCTATTGAAACGTAGAAGAGCATGAAAGAGGAAGTTCGCCAGAAAGTGATGGAACGGTTTTCAATCTCTGAGCAGGCCATGCAGTTATTGCTGGAAAGCGCAGAGATGATGTCGTTTGTCCCCAAAGATATAATCGTACATGAAGGTGAGATAAACACGAATATGTATATCTTATCCAAGGGAATCTGGCGGGCTTATACATTTAATGATGGGACGGAAGATACCTTTTGGTTCGCCGTGGAGAGCGAGATCGCACTCCCGGTATGGGGATATACTTCCGGCTCTCCTTCTCTTTATACCATAGAAGCCGTTACGGAAAGCGAGGCGTATTGCCTATCCAAACAGAAACTAGAAATCCTATTTCAATCCTCCGTGCAATTAGCAAATATCGGAAGAAGGATTCTAGAGAATTTTATGCTTGAGATCGAGACTTCATGGTTAAGTTCTTACAAACGAACCGCCATTGAACGTTACGCCATTCTATTGGACAAGCAGCCCGAAATCATCCAATCCGTCCCCCTAAAATATATAGCATCTTATCTAGGTGTCACGGCTCAATCCTTAAGTAGAATCCGAGCGAAGTTAGCTAGTTCCTTAACCTTTATCGTGTAAAGCCCCTTCATATCCCCTCGGACTGGAGATACCACGTCCAGCCATTTATATTTACCTGTACGGCATTCCATGTATTATCAGCAAAGAAAAAGATAATCTTATATCTATCTTGGCGATCCAGATATTCTTGTACATCCATATTATTTCCCTCCATACTAGTCAAGGCTAAAAAATCTGTCAAATTAATATTGAATACCTTTTTGCCAGTAGACTTCTCCGTTACGACAAAACGTGTCGGCCGATCTTCCATCAGCCGCATCGTGTTCAACTCGACAGCTGCCGCCGATGATGACTTTTGTTCCATATAATAAGGTCGGAAACTTAACACATCATCCTCCAATAACGAGTTGTCATAGGCCAGATGGCCATTCGACTCGATGATCTCATATTCATAATCATTCATGTTCACATTCCAATTATCTCCGGAGGTAGCCCGGATATAACTATCGGAATAACCTTGAAAAACAAACCGTATCTTATTCGTATCTTTTATCAGATCAATCGTCTCAGTCTGATGGCTGGTCCCTGTAAAATCAACGTCACTGATATAACCATACCAAAGAGGCTCCAGTTCTTTACTGATGATAAGAGACTCCTCACGTTTCAGCCTTAACCTCATATCAGTAATCGTATTCTCTCCCCTAGGCGTATAAATATCGTAGGAGTCACGTGCGCCGGCCCAAGCCAGAAATTGGTATTCTCCTATCGGAAGCTTTACCTCCATTTGGTAATTGCCTGTCGCCAACGCTTCACCTTCCTCTACTTGACTGAACAGAAACTTTCCGTCTTTGTCAAATACATAAAGCTCCACTTTATCCACCTGCGTATGGAACGCATCCGTGAAAAGCATATTATAGTCGTACTTAAACTTGACAAATAAACGACATTCGGGAAGATCCTCATGAAACATATCGCAAGAGGTCAATATCCACGGACAGATAATAAGGATTCCCCAAATTGTATAACGTATAAGACGGTTCTGTTTCATATTTTTCTATTTTTCTAAGGTAATTATATACTACTTTACACTATCACTAAAATAATAAAAGGATACATGGTTATGTATCCTTTTATTATTCAATCGTTTTTCTCTTTTTTCTTTCCTTTCCCTTCTCTTTTAACATTCCAAGAAGGGTTTTTCTTAAAAAGAGGGTCACGAGGATCTGTTTTCGGATTATAGCTGAATATTTTGTCGGCTATCCGCTCCATCTCCTTTTTAATATCCTTATGTATTACTACTTCTATATCTTTCTTTTTTTTCATGCTACCATGTTTTTTAACTGTAAATACCTTAATCGATGTCCGATATTCTGCAAAAGTACGTCGAATCTTTCATATTCGGAAAGATGTTTGGTATTATACCTAAAAGCCGATGAGTCTACATATCTTTGCAAATGCTTCTTTGACACCCAATGATGGACACCCTTCAACGTTCTCTTTAAGTGTCCCCAGAATCCTTCGATCGTATTAGTATGTCTATTCCCAATGACGTAAGCGCCTTTCTTATGATAGACAACACCGTGATCGTATAGGTTAGGATCTAAGTTTCTATAAGCTTGCCATTCATCCGAGAAGATTGTAGATCCCGGGCATACAACATCGTTTATAATCGGAATCAAAGTTCCGGCTTTAGTATCATTAACAACCTTGGCTATAACAAAGCCTTCTCTTTGTAGCATACCAAATACCGGAACTTTGTCCTTACAACTCCTTCCCCTTGCGTTCTTTACCTTCTTATTGCTATGCTTATTCTTATTCACACCTCCTATATAAGTCTCATCCACCTCAACCTCTCCACTAAGACATTGGCTGGCATCTATATTGAAACTATTCTGGATACGCTGCAACATGAACCAAGCCGTCTTTTGTGTCACGTCAATGAATTTAGCCAATTGAACAGAAGAGACACCCTTCTTAGCGTTTATGACGATATAGCAAGTCAACATCCATTTCCTTAACGACACTTTCGTGTTCTCGAAGATCGTGTTTGTCCGGACATTGAAATACTTTCCCGTATTCTTGCACTTGTAACGGTTTCCCTTACATTTATAAACTTTTGAGTTCGGATCGTATGGAGACACGACATGATCACCCCACCTCCTCTTTTCAAGAAAGTCTATACATGACTGTTCGGTTGGGAAGAATTTCACTAACTCATCAATAGATTTAAAATGATTCTGTTCAAACATAACGATCTGATTTTTACCCTATAAAGATAATAAATTCGTTTCAAACCAGCAACCAAACCATACTCCAATACAATCTCATTAAAATTGTTTTAGTTTTAATTAGGATTGTTTAGAAATAAGATTGCTATATTTGAAAACAAACTTTAAAATCTAATATTTATGTATACAGATATCGTTAAGGTAAAAGGAGTAAAATGTACCATCTATCATGATGAAGAGCCATTTCAACAATTATTAGAAGAGGATTCTTTCGATTTTTGTATAACTGATCATGATGAAATAACTCAGTGTAACCAAGTAACAGTAGGAAAGGTGTTTGCAATTACATCATTTATCAAGATAGATGACCGTATTTCCACTTCTAAATCTAAAACAATAGTCTCGTTAAATTATATAGCTCTTGATTTATGTCAAGAACTGGCTCAAATTCATTTGAAAAAGCATATTGATACTTTAAAACTTATATATAAGAAAACTGTGAATGAAGAACAACTGATGAAACAACTTAAAAGCAACTTGGAAGAATATTACAGGAATCCAAGAAAGCATCCCACTCATCCTTTGATATCCTTTTCGCATCCTTAAAATAAAGGGCATATCTAGGATTATCTGGAATTACTACTGCACAATATCCTTTTTGATTAATAATTTTTTTTATTCTATCGTTACCGTGAAAATAAAAACCTTCAAGAAGATAGATATACTCCTTGTCTGTTAAATTCCATAATTTTTGATAATCTTCTACAATTTTCATGCTCGTAATTTTTAAAAGTTAATAAATATGATAAAACAAAAGCGGGACTAGCCTAAATCTAATCCCGCTTATCTTTTAATTTTACTGTTTAGTCTACTCATCCATTATTCTGAATAGCTCGAATGAGTAAGTATCCTCATGTGTTAAGCCGTGCCCAGCGTCCCAGATCCCGTGATGTGTTAGGATCATATAAGATTTTCCTTTCATTTCCACGGTCCACTCTGAGTATATTGCATTATCAAACTCCTTATCAAAAACTATACTCATCGTATTTGGATCAAATTCATATGTGAATCCATCTACGCTAACAGTATTGTTTCTTCTATCAGTTGTTTTTTCATACCCAGTCCCGTCTTCAAAGAACGCATATACCATTTGTTCTTTGCCTGCTTCTCGAAGCCACATTCCTACGATAGAGGTATTATTGCCAACTACATTTTCGACACTAAAACGATCGTCATCGTGGCAAGAAATAAGCAGGAAACATGATACCGCTAATAAGTATATGATACGTTTCATGTTAATCCCCATAAACCGTTATCGTATACTTGGCGAACAGCCCTAAGACGCTTGTTGACTTCTGATCAATATGACTGATCTTTGTGATACCGCCGTCTTTAGCCGCTTTTTGTACGCTTGCATCCCCGAATGCGAACCAGCCCAAGACGCTTGTTGCCGTAGCCTCTCCTTTCTTAGATCCTAAAGGATTTGAGGTTACTGAGACTGGTGATTGAGTCTCTTGATAGACATAACCTGTTACCGGAGACTTTACCGCTGCGCAACTTGATAACAAGAATGCCGTACTGATAAATAAGAATGCTTTTTTCATTGTGTGTTTGTTTTTGCCCTCCCTGTCCCCTTCGTTCGGTGGTTTCTAAATAAAAGAAGCGTGGGGACTATTGGATGTTACCGTATTTGAGGCTCTGGACTGCCCACCACTCGATAACAAACAACAGCCCCACGCCTTATGATTGTGTATAGTTTGCCCCTAGAGGTATAAATATAACAACATAGGCGTAGGAGGCATCTTTGTCTATTATCCCGAGTGGTTGAAATTGTCCAGATTTCAAATACGAGATAATATCTTAACGCTTCTACGTCTTTATTCTAATACGTGGGGCAAAGATATAGATATTTAGAAACGCAAACAACCCTATAACATACTTTTTAATGCTTTATCATAGGGGCGATCAATAAAAATGAGATTTGTCTATCTTTTTATAGGGAGGTGTAAACTGGTATATAATTACCTTTTCTAATTAATCCTTACTCTAATTAAAGGGAGTTCCCAGAAGGAAAAAACACTGTTTGGAAACTCCCCTTTTCTAACCTGCGATACCTAACTAATAACCTAAAATCATAAGATCTCCTCTTGGCTATACCAAGTCCACGGGTTCACGTTAATCTGGATAGACAACCATGTCTCATCATTCTCATCTGGCGTATCTGGGTCCGGATCCGGAATAGTAGGATAACCCGGATTATTAAATCCCTTGATATTAATATCATAAACGGAATTACGCACAACCCCAAACTCTCCAAACTCATTCATCGCCTTATCCGAGTCATCATGTTTAATCATGATCTTGTAATAACTTACACCACCATCATAATAAAAGACCGTACCATAACTACCCGCCCCTTTATTCTCTACGGCAAGCCTTGCGTCTACAAATTTCTGTTTAAGTGCCGCAGCCTGCGTTTCTGCGCTTTGACCGGATTGCTTAAATTCATCTCCGGTTGGAATAGTAACCTCCTTGGAGGAATCCACGTATTTTACATACCGGTTGAAGGCTGTTGATATAGAGGTTGGATAACCGTCAGGGTTCCCATCCTTATATTTCTTTGTCAACTCATTTTCTATCCAGTCCATCAAGGTATCATATGTATAGCTTACGCCATTTACGATCATCCAAGACTCACCCTCTCCCACATCAACCGTACCGCCATCTAATTTTTTCAGTTTCTTCGGCGCGAAGTTCGCTTGTAAAAGGACTTGGGTCGTATAAGCATGGTTGTTATACTCTTTTTCTTGTGTATTCTCCAGACAATATTCAGTAACGGGATTAGATGCTGAACTTATCTCATTCCAAGATATGGCAGATGCGTTCGTCGAAGCAGACACAAAATTGTAATTATTCGTATACGCCACTTGATTCGCCTCGTTCCACTCACCGATATTCGTATTGTTGTAATTCGGGTCTACCCGGTATGAACCGATCTCATACCTATCGAATGGAGTGACACAAGTACCGCGAGCATCCGGAGTATTGGCAGGATCTTCATTCCAAGTCTTAATCCTCCTCGATACAGGATAATACCATTTATTAGTAACGTTCAGAATCCATTTCGGGCTATAGATCGATGCCGTGCTATTATCCATAGCGCCATCGCTGGTATATACACGTACTTTAGCGACAACACGATCTATATAAATCGCTAGCGGATTCTTTACTGCGACATCTTGGCTCTTATAAAGAGTTAAGTTTATCGTATTTCCCGAGTTATCCGAAGGTTCCAGATGACCTTTTGAGTTTGTCATCAAAAATGTTCCTGTTTTCGCGACACTCGTTGTTATCGACTCATCCTTCACCGCCTTGTTCACATCCACGAAACTAGAGCCTTCCCCGACGCTGGAGAAACCGGCACCCGGATTCGCGATAATCAGTATTGTCTTAGAAGTAGCCGGAATCTGAAAAGCCTTACTGCTACTGCTTGCGCCGGAAGATGTCAAATCACCGGAACCGGTACTTAGGTCTATCACTTTTGTAACTAGACTCGCATCTTGATCGCCATCGAAGAAAATCGCTTTAACATCCTCAATCTCATATTCGCCTGTTATCGCATTCTCTTGATTAGGGATATTCAATCCACGGGTAACGGCGGCGGGAGTCTTAATATTCAAAGCCACCCACGCATCGCCCGAAGGATCGGTTACTACATCGCTATTCCCATCCGAAATAGCATGGTCATCACTACACGCAGCAAACACTAGCGTCGCAAGCGCAAACATAAAAAGTCTTTTCTTTTTCATTTTACAACAATTAAACTGTTTCTAACTAAACACTTATCACTTTTTATCTCTTAGTCATCTTTTAATCCGTCACGACCGTTTGGGATAATTGACTAATATTTAACTTTATACGTTGTACAGAATTAGTATTCGAGGATACACCGGGATCTTTTATAGTAGTCAGGTATATAATGCCACTTCTCTGTTTGGACATTGTATTCCCCAAGACTTCAATATAAATTGTCCCATCATCAACCGTGATCTTATCCGTGTCCTCCCGTACAGCGCCGACGGAAGGACGCAGCTTTATCCAGCTCTTAGGATCATCCGCCCCATCTTCCACATATGCGGAAAGACAATAGTAGTTCATATCAAAACTATCGCTGCTATCCGCAGCCGGCATATATTTAATTGTCACTCCAGCCGCCGGTATAGCATATCTTTGCCTAATACGCACCGTCTTTTCGAGAGTCCCCAATTTCAGCGTGATATACGCATGATCTAACAAGCCATTCGATATTTGAGCTTCCACAGCCGTGATATTCGGATCTGATGTCGTATCATCCACGATCGGTATTCTCGCTCCATTAGATGGGTTTACCAGCAAGGGTACCCCAATGCCGACCTCGTTTCCATTATCACTAATCCGGCAGGCATTCGGAAAACGAGTCCGGCAATCCGTAATCAATTTAAAAACCTCAAAATTAGCACCCTCACTCGTATAGGCGATAAATACCGAATTACTGACTCCCAGAAAGAAATCGTTGTTCGCTACAACTTCGTATGAGTCTCTATTATCAACTGAGATCTCATAATCCAGAGCTGTGTTGGAAGGTTTAGAGGCTTTTGCATCTTCTACCGTATCATAGCCGGGACCTTTTGCCGTAACAATAGTGAATTGATAAGAATGATTACGTTGTAAATCCATTAACTGGACATCCTTATTGACGATCGCCATTTTATAGAAATAATCCCGTCCCCCATACGCACCTTGAATAATCAAGTGTGTATTATTCCGCATATCAGACTCATATAAATAGACTGGATCATTCTCAGTACTCTCCCCCCCATCTATGAAATCTGCCTGAACCAATAAGGATGAATAAGCAGCATCATTCCTGTATTCAGTCAAATTAGAGGTATTATCCCTAATGAGACCATCCAGCGTATGTAACGGTCCTTGCCTAGGTACATTCATAACCGCCACAACTCCTTTTAGCTCAAAGTTCGTCGCCTTATTGACAATTACCGCCCGGGTAAGCATCAAGGGCGTTCCGTCCGTATTCTCGATCTTTGTTGTATGATCTATCTTATCTACTTCCAGTAAATAACTCATCGGGATCACTTGCCCGTTACCACTATAAGGAATGACAGAAACCGAAGGTACCGCCAATGGAGCCGTCAGCATATTCGTACAGAAATCAGCCAATGTCGTCAAACCTTGCATCAATTGGGCAGAAAATCCAGTTTCATCGAATCCATATTCCGTAACCGCATCCCCATAATAAAATCTATCGGGTGAATTAGCCAATATCAATAACTGATATTTACTGTCATTCGATTGTTTAGTCAATATCACATATCTTTTTCCCGCTAATTCAAAGGCTTGCACGGCTTCCACAAAAGTAGCGTTAGGCCCTTCCCCTTTGAAAACAAACATCCATGGGTTCTTACCCACCGTACCCTCATCCATAAGTCCTTTTGTTGACGGGAGATGGTACGAATTAGCACGAGCAAAAATCTCCAGCTGTACTTTTTCAGAAAAGACCTCTTCCTCTCCTACCTGTTCAGATAAAGCAAATTCATGCTCACAGCCAGATAGCATTAATAGGGATAACAGAGCCCAAAAACCGATCATATGCATACTAATTATTCTCATTCTTTCACGCAACGAATTGTAAAACCAAATTGATGACTCGAAGACTTGGGAGTTGTCGCTAAATAATTATACTCTATCCCCCAAATATTACCGTGAGCAGAACCTTTCTCTTCTCCACTTGACGTATCAGTCCACCCCGGAGCCGCTGAAGAAGACCAATAATACCCTGTCTCACTCGCATATTCCAAACTACCATCCGTATGCCATCTTCGGCCTGCGGCCGGAAAGAAAATAGAGGCGTTATTGTCCGGATTAAATATCAAGACACCCCCATAAGCCGCTTCCGTCGTATCTAAAGACACTCCTTTATACTTACTGACCTTCCCCGAACCTCTTTCTATACCATCGATCATATCTCGTTCCACGATAGGACGCCTGTCGAAAAAACCATCCGCATAGAATCCGTACTTGATCTCTTCCAGAATCTTAGGAATATATTTCTCCGGTTTATTCTGTGGATCAATCGGTTTTTCAGCCGTCACCCAATTTCCATCCCCTTTCATTGGATTACGGAATAACGACATTCTTATCTCGGATTTATATACATCATTATAGGTATAACTATTCAACACAATCCTATCCAAGGGACCGTCGCTTGGACGATGATAACCCGGGGGACAGATCTCGTAATAATCTTTCAGTTTATCCCCGCTCGTAGCATCCCAAAAAGTGGGAGTCTCAATACGTCTTATCGGCCATTCCGATAACTCCCACGTAGCACTCTTATTATTCACGTTGGTAGGGTGATACGCACGAAGTGCTAAAGAAGCATATGCTACCGGTAATCCCCATTGAAAATGAGCGCCGGCTTGAGTCGGATACTTAACAAAATCAACTTGATCAGTGCTTTTATCTATCTGCCTCCATTCATCCTTTGTATCAACATCATTTAAGAATGACCGAGCTGTCAAATTGTACGCACTAAATTTTACACCTAAATCCGGCCCCTCGTTTGTACCCCTCCGCATTATATAATCAGGCGCCTCTCCTTGGCGGACATATAAATCAGTTTCGTAAGTCGTCCCATTTTCCGTATAAGAAAGCTTTACGACACCATATCTAGGCACTCCTTTTCTAGGATTCTTGCTCTTCAATCCTATCCGGAAGTAAACACGTCCTCTTCCTTGTACAAAACTGCCTGTCTCACCTTTCTGTGAATTAGGAATAACCGGATAGTCTTCCGGATCTCCCGGAGAACCTGTTCCAACGTTAGGATCAAAGCTAGGTGTCGAGCTTATCACTATAAAATCCTGATATTCGGTTGGAACTTCCACACGCCACTGATACCAATAACTCCACTTGTTCCCACTAATTATCCTTTCTCCACTTTCATCATCCTTATAGAAAGCCCCTACATAAGGGTTAGACCATAGATGATTCGTTGAATTAATATCAAACGGATAACGATTTCCATATTGACTGACCTTTACAGTTATCGTTCTCCGAATAGCGTTCTTCCCCGAGAAATCTTCCGCAGCCATCAATGTAATCTCATAGGTTTCCTTACCTATAATATAGTTTGGCAAATCAAGTAAGATATCCATATAGCCCGCTCCAGTACTCGGATCATACGAAATCCTCTCATCAGCGTTCGGCTGCCACTCTTGACTCGACAAAGCGTTAAACACCTCATTCGTTTCCTTATAAGTGTTTGTACTTAGCACTTTTACTTTATCAAAAATCCTCACAACCGGCATATTGGACGAGAAAGAGATTCGTGCCCCGTTAAAATCGGTAATATCGACCTCCGTATGTGACACATTTAGCACTCTATTACCAGATATATTCCAATCATTTGCTATTGAATCCCAATCCGATGCCTGTATATTCATCTCCAAGGGTTGTTTAATGATCCCGGTAAGATCTAGCTTCGTATTTTTAGGCAAGTTATAATCAACCGGCTCTAAGTTTATTTTCAACTCACAGGAGGGATTATAGCTATCCTCCATATCTACCGTAAAAACCACCGCATTTGCCGGATCGTTCTTTCTCTCCAACTCATTAGAGGGCAAAATAATACGAGTGATCTTCCGAGCCCAATTCATTCCGGGAATATTTGGAGTAACAGAGGAGAAATAATCACCATCTTCTCTCAATGTAAAATTACGTGTTACATTCCTCTCAATAGTAGAGCCACTATATTGAGCTGTCAATGGGATCAAATTAGGGATACCACTAAATATAACTCCATTAAAAATATCATCGAAATTATCTGCCGCCTCCAAAACAACATCTACTCGAACTCCCAGACGATTAAGGGCCAGTTGTAATAAAGAAACCGTTGTCCCATCACTCAATTTAGCCCCTTTACCTTTTGGTAAAACCTCTACGTTATTTATTTCCTGCATCATTGGGATCGATTTCTCCGAAGAAAAAGAGCTTGCGGGATAAGCGATAAGATTCAAATCGTCATAACGTGAAAGAGTGTTCAGTTTATTGGCTATAACGTTATCCGTCGGTTCATTCGCCAAAAATACGAAATCATAATTCCCAGCTACGATTGGATGCCGGATGATATTTTCTATCCATTGATTCTTACTATAGTGAATATTAGATATGCACGCTCCCGTTGTCTTATTGAAAGCCAAAACACGAAGCGTATTCACGTCGTAGTCCTCTTCGCTACCCGAATGAGTCGTATTTTGAGAATCTATATTCCTAATAGAAATATAGGCTCCTTCCACATTACCGCTAATCATTGTCTCATCTGTACATGAGAAAAGGATTATCAATAACAAGACTGCCACGAAACCTTTATATATTTTACACTCTTCCACTATCATAAAAATTGCTCTAATGTTATAATGCAAATATCACGATATAAAAAGTCACAATAAACTAAATATGCGCCCAATAATGACAATATGAATCACAGTTTACATCTAATTATGCAATTATTTTTCAGACCGTTACAGTTTCCAGAAAAACAAGATCAAAAGGCTCTATTTTTCTATTATACGCAAGACTCTTATCAAACAGTTCCGATTATCGAAACAAATCACATTAATAAGAATCCACGAAAAAGCCCTTAAACGAAAGATCGCTTAAAGGCTCAATAAACATCCCTTATAATATTCATTTATGTAGAAATTAGGTCCGTTATATTTCGTCTTATCTATAATTATAATATATCAATAACCGATCTCTGTCTTTTTATAAAATCGATACGTTGTGCCTCTCCACTTTCGGATATTAGGATAGAATGGCGTTTCAATGCCTGAATCCAATCTCGTTGCATTTTACAAATCTGCGGACTTTGGGAGTCCATAGAATTGATTGAATAAACTCGTAGCATACTAATTTGGAAATCCAGCTTCTCTATATAAGTATAGGTTGCCTCAAAATCAATGCTTGATAAGTAGAAAAACACCTTATGGCCCTCACTGAACTCTCCTGTGATAGATAAAGCCTCCATATGAGTAAGTAATTGATAAAGTTCCTCTTTCAAGCACAGAACATCCTCTTTCGATATCAAATTCAGGCAAGCAAAGTATTGGACCTCTTTCACGAAAGAAACAAAAATATTCATATCCCAGATAAAACTGGTTTTCGGACAATTCTTTACGCTATAACTTAATTTTTTATGTACATTTATAATTCGTTCTTCCACCACCATCCCATATAGAGAATTTGGAGTCTTTATCTGTCCATGATGATATAACCAGCGGCAAAGACGGAACTTAGACAGATATTCAAAAGAGGAATAAAGCGTAAAAGGCAAAACATTCGATGCCGTACAAACCTCCGTACTCTTATCTCCTTTCACATAGTCAAATATCCGTAAGTAACGATCAATAATCTCATAATAACTTTCTATCGCATTGGCAGACCGGAGCAAGTTCATATCGAAAGTCACTCTATTATGCAAGTGATTTCCTATGATCTGATCTATGGAGATCCCTAACTTATAGGAAATTTGCGCAACCTCATCAATCGTAAAAGCGACCTCTCCCCGAAGCCTGCGGTACACCGCCTCTCTCCCGATACATAAAGTATCCGTCAAGAAATTAGCAAGATTTTGTCCGGGAGGAAGCCTATCTTTCATTGCAGTTATCAATTCATTTACAATACTATCTTTCATTGCCTTATACCTTATTTCCAACTATTAATATTCCTTGATACATTTGGCAAATGTAAAACATGTAAACGATAGTTTTGTACGATAAAGCAAGCCTATGAGAATTGTTCCTTTTCTAATTAAAGCAAACACAGACAGAAAAAGATAGAAAACGAAATTAAACAAAAAAAGCACCTATAAATTTCGAATCGCACAATCGGAAGATCTAGGTTGTTTCATTTATCGAAACAGGTTCAAACCCTAAAGCGTATTTATAATCTCCCTTTGTCTATTGAAAAACTGGATACGTTGCATCTCTCCACTCTCGGAGATCATGGTAGAGAACTTTTTTAAAGATTGAATCCAGTCTTTCAAGCTATTAAACATCTCAGAATCCTGTGTCGTAATAGAATTTATCGAGTAAACCCGTATCATACTTAACTGCAAAGATCTTGTTTCCAGATAACTATACGTAGCCTCAAAGTTAATATGCGATACATAAATTCGTACACTATTGCCAGCCTCGGTCTTTCCTCTCATGGCAAGTTCTTCCAATTCATCCACCAACACTAATAACTCCTCTTTGATACGTTGTATATCCTCACAGGAAATAAGATGGATATCGGAGAAATATTTAATGTCATTGACCAAATGATGGAAGATCATATTATCCCAAATATAATCCGTAGAATGGATATACTGTGTCAACGATACAAATTCTCTTTGGGTATCAACCAGTTTTTCCGGTATCTTCAGATTCTCAAAATGATTGCATTGGATATGCTTATTCTGATACATCCACTTAAATAAACGAAACTTTGACAAAAGGTCATGCTTCAAATAAAGGGTCTGAGGAATAGTATTGGAAGAGGTACCCAAAGCCGTAGTAGGATCATCCTGAAAGGCCCTAAAGATCTTCACATATCTAGACAAGATCGTAAAATAAGCATTAAAAGGATCATCGTGATCTACCACATTCAAGTCGAACACGGCATTGGCACTAAAACTAACCCCTACTATTTTATCCAATGACACACCCAATTTCCTTGAGATAAGAGCTGCCTCTTCCAAGGTGAAAGGAACCTCGCCACGTAAGCGCCTATAAATGGCTTCTCTGCCAATATAAAGGGTATCCATCAACAGATTCGCCAAATTTGTCTTAGGGGGAAGTTTTTCTTTTAAAGCTTCAATCAAGCCTGTATTTAATTCATTTATCATCATAACCATGTCGAATGAAAAATCATCTACTCTAGTAACATATATAGAGAGGAAGTTGTTTCGAGAACAAGTACATTCGTAGATGGATTTTCAAAGCACGTAGCTTTTCAGCTTATTCATATCAACTATTTTCCCTTCCCGGGAAATAGCCCCTTCCTCTATCATTTCCGAGAAACTACGGGCCAATGAAGGACGGGCCACTCCAAAATATTCCGAAAGCTCTGTTTGATTACGATCCTGCTTATAATGGTCTCCTTGAATACGTTTAAGTATATAGTAAGCCAGTTTACCTTTAATGGTCTTAATCGATAATAATTGAAGACGTTCAGAAAGAAATTGTGTCCGGTTGGCGTTAAAAGCCATATAGCTTTGAAGAAAATGCTCGTTTGTCGCCAGCAAACGCATCACCGCATTCTTAGGTATTAAAATGATCTCGCATTCCTCCAAGGCGATAACATCTACCGGGAAGCGATTATTTTCCGCAAACAAAAATGCGGAGGCCAAAGGAGTAGGCGCCGATAAAGTCTCCACTTCCAAAATTGTCCCGCTTTCGGTGATCATCTCAGTCTTTACTCGTCCTTTACTCAATAGATAAAGCGAAGATAAGGCATCTCCCTGACGAGCCACCCAGTCACCTTTCTTAAACGACCTTGTCGAATAATCCAACGAACTGAAAAGAGCGGTTTGCTCTTCCTCAGACAATTTTCCGCAAATAGGACACAAACTCAGATTCATAAAACTTCCTTTTGCGGATAAAGATAAAGAAAATAATCAAAGAGTGTAACAACTGTTACAGGTTAAACGATCTTCTATCCCCTACATTCGCGATAAACTTATAAAATAAAAGCTATGTTCTGTTATCAATGTCAAGAAACCGCCCAAGGAAAGGGCTGTATATTAAAAGGTGTATGTGGTAAGACCGCCGAAGTGGCCGGATTACAAGATTTACTGATGTACTTAATGAAGGGAATCTCCAAACTAACAACGACTTTACGCAAGCGAGGCGTGGAATCAGCCACGGCCAATAAGTTCATCGTCGACGGACTTTTCATGACCATCACAAACGCCAATTTCGATTCATCCAGATTCGTCTCAAAGATCAAAGAAGCCTATCAGCTACGGGAGAACCTTCTCGACGAGCTACATCGACAGGGAATCCATCCATCCTTAACCTGCGATTGTCTGACTTGGAAATCGGACAAAGTAGAGGAAATGGAGGTCAAATCGAAAGAAGTAGGTATTCTCGCCACAGAAAACAAGGATATCCGCTCTCTACGAGAATTACTCACTTATGGGGTAAAAGGTATGGCTGCCTACGTGGAACACGCTTACAATCTAGGCTTCGAGGATACCAGCCTCTATGCCTTTATCCAAGACGCCTTGGTCGCAACGACTCAATCGGACCTGACCGTCGCCGATTTAACCCGATGGGTACTCACCTGCGGCGAATACGGAGTAAAAGCCATGGCCTTATTAGATAAAGCGAATACTTCCACCTATGGCAACCCGGAAATTACGAAAGTGAATATCGGCGTAGGAAAGAACCCGGGTATACTTATCAGTGGGCACGACTTGAGAGACATTCAAGACTTGCTGGAACAAACCGAAGGTACAGGCATAGATGTCTATACACATAGCGAGATGCTTCCTGCACATTATTACCCGGCTTTCAAGAAGTATAAGCATTTTGTAGGAAACTACGGTAGCGCCTGGTGGAAACAAACATCTGATTTCGAGACATTCAACGGAGTTATCCTGTTTACGACCAACTGCCTTGTCCCTCCCCGTTCTTCCGCCACTTATGCCGATCGGGTCTATACGACCGGCTCTACCGGGTTCGAAGGATTCCCACATATCGCCGATCGTAAGCCCGGAGGCTCTAAGGATTTCTCTGCGTTAATCGAACACGCAAAGAAA
The DNA here is from genome assembly GCF_003670185.1 of Parabacteroides sp. CH2-D42-20. Lineage (NCBI taxonomy): Bacteria > Pseudomonadati > Bacteroidota > Bacteroidia > Bacteroidales > Tannerellaceae > Parabacteroides > Parabacteroides sp. CH2-D42-20. The sequence continues at coordinate 20,356 of NZ_RAYG01000040.1, forward strand.
TGCGCCCCTCCAACGGAAATCGAACACGGAGAAATCATCGGTGGATTCGCTCATGAGCAGGTATTCCAATTAGCCGACAAGGTTATCGATGCCGTAAAATCAGGAGCGATACGTAAATTCTTTGTCATGGCAGGTTGCGACGGAAGAATGAAGAGCCGTAGCTACTATACCGAATTCGCCGAGAAATTACCGAAAGATACCGTCATATTAACCGCCGGTTGTGCCAAATATCGTTACAACAAACTGCCTTTGGGGGAGATCAGAGGTATTCCACGGGTATTAGATGCCGGACAATGTAATGACAGTTACTCATTGGTGATGATCGCCCTCAAGTTAAAAGAGATCTTCGGGCTGGATGATGTCAATGAATTACCTATCGCATACAATATCGCATGGTACGAGCAAAAAGCGGTAATCGTATTACTCGCCCTACTCTACCTAGGCGTAAAAAACATTCACTTAGGACCGACATTGCCAGCGTTCTTGTCGCCGAATGTAGCCAAAGTATTGGTCGATAATTTCGGGATCGCCGGAATAGGTAGCGTGGACGAAGACATGGAACTATTTCTAGGAAAGTAAAATAAACCTTTCCCGATCCGCTCTTGTTTTCCTATCACATTTTAATCGATTCAAGATGAATAAGGAACAACAAAAAAGAGTAGCCGCCATTCATGACCTATCGGGATTTGGCAAATGTTCATTGACAGTTGCCCTCCCGATCCTCTCGGCGGCAGGAATAGAGACAAGCGCCTTACCTACGGCCATACTTTCTACACACACAGGAGGTATTCTCGGCTATACTTATAGAGACTTGACGGAAGATATGCGTCCGTTCATGAAGCATTGGAAAGAATTGGATATCCGTTTCGACGCCGTCTACAGCGGCTTTCTTGGATCTTTCGAGCAATTAGATATCGTAAAAGAGTTCTTCTCCCTTTTCAAGCGGAAAGATAACCTGATTCTAGTCGATCCTGTCATGGGCGATAACGGAGAACTATACAAGATATTCACCCCTAAATTCGCCAAAGGAATGAGATCCCTTTGTGAAAAAGCGGACATTATCGTACCGAACCTGACGGAGGCCGCATTATTGTTGGGCGAACCCTACCAAGCAGGTCCCTATACCAAAGCTTATATCGATGGTATTTTACATAAACTAAGTCAGCTAGGCCCTAAGCAAGTTGTCTTGACCGGTGTCTATTTCGACGAGAAAGAACTGGGAGCCGCCACTTTCGATATGGAACGAAATGCGACAGAGTATGTTTTAACAGAGAAAATACCCGGTTATTATCATGGTACGGGAGATGTTTTCGCAAGTGCTTTACTATCCGGTTTGTTAAATAATTTCAACTTGGAGAGATCTGCGGAAATAGCCGTTCGCTTTACGACAGAAAGTATTCTTCGAACATTCAAGGCGCAAACGGATTATCGCTTTGGCGTGAACTTCGAACAATCCATTCCGGATTTACTAAAAGAACTGAAACTGATATAAATGAGAGCCTTTTTTTTCTCATATTTGCAAATAAAAGGAATATAATAGTATGGCTAAATTAAGAATAGCGTTTTCTGGTATCGGTGCGGTGGGTGGTTATTACGGAGGTATGGTCGCCGCCCGCTATCAAGGAACAATAAAAGCAGATATCTTTTTTATCGCCCGTGGAGAAAATCTAAAGGCTATCCGTGAAAACGGTTTACAAATGCAACTAGGCATCCGGACAATCCATACGGCTCCGGCACTAGCCACCGATAATCCCGCCGAGATAGGGCCGGTAGACTACCTTTTCTGTTGTACAAAAAGTTACGATCTAGAAGAAAACATCCAGCAGCTAAAGCCTGTTATCGGACCTGAGACCGTTATCATCCCCTTGCTAAACGGATTGGATATCGAAGAACGAATCCATAATATACTACCCGAACAAGAGGTCTGGAAAGGATGTGTTTACATCGGTTCCCGCTTGACAGAGCCGGGTGTTATCGAGAAATTCTCCTTGAAAGAACGTATTTTCTTCGGCAACAAAGATGCAAACAAAGATAAGCAAACCGAGTTGCTTAAATTACTTATGTATGCCCGGTTAAACGCTTTTAATCCAGCGGATATAGACCTACGCATCTGGAAGAAATTCTTCATGATCTCTACGGCGGCTACGGCTACGAGTTTCTTCAACCAGCCCATTGATGAAGTACTAGCCCAACATATCGACCTGTTCATCGCTTTGGGTACGGAATTAAAAAGCGTAGCGGAGGCTATGGGAGTCCGTTTACCCGATGACATCGTCTATACTTCCATCGAGACGCAAAAGATGATGCCGGCCGGCTCCACGACTTCCATGCATAGTGATTTTCTCGCCGGGAAAAAAACAGAGTTGGAAACATTGACAGGATATGTAATTCGTCAAGCGGAGAAGCTCGGCGTTGATGTCCCTACTTATCGATTTATGTATAACGGATTGTCTTTTTATCCCTATCCGAAAAATCAGCAATAACCAAAAAGATATAAAAAGGAGATAAAAGGAGATGGCAAAATCGCTTGCCATCTCTTTCTATTAGCTGTTTTTTATAGACCTATCACATAAACCATTTCATCACTGGCGATCACAATCCGATCTCCGGATATAGACCATGCTTTTACATCCTCTAATACGGGTAAGTCCACATTTTCGGTCCCTAAGAGAAAGCAGGCCGGGATTAAACTCAAAAGAAGCTGAATAAAAAAACAAGAAAAATTTAAATAGATTCCTTAGTAATTAGTATTTTTGCATAATACGTATATCTTATAAAAAATTGTGTATATTCAAGCGTTATCTACAAGCGAATGAAAGCACAGTAAAGAAAATGCCTGAAATGACAATTTGGTATAAATTATAGTCTAAAGATGCAAGAATTATGAAGAGTAAGGAAATTTTCAAAATTACAAAAATGGTTTCAACGTTGGTGAGAATTTTCATGCTTGTAATTGCTGCATTGCTAATTACAAGTACAGTTTATGCACAAACAGAGCAGACACCTCAAGGGCAATACACAATAGATCCAATTTTACTTTCTGCTATAGCCAACATTATCACTGCATTTATCGCACTATTGACAGTTATTATTTATATAAAACATACTCTTTATTTATCAAAGCAAACAATAAATGCAGAGAAACAATTAAAAATTCTTGAATTTCGTTTAGAAAATGACAGGCTATCTAGGCAAATGTCCTTTCATTCTGAATTCCAAAAAAAGTTACGAGAGATACAAGTCTAAATCAGTAAACTAACAGCAAGATCAGATAATACAATTGATAATAAGCAACTTGACATTCTTTTAAATCAATATTGGTCATTAGTTTTTGATGAGTGGTTCACATGTAGAAACGGTGGTCCCGACTTAAAATTGCTGTGGGACAAATACTATAAACCTGCTGTTTCTTTTGCTTTACAAAATACACTTTATAAACAAAAAATTGAAAAAGAATTTAATAATGGACGATCATTTCTAGGTCTTCATAGAGAATTTAAAAAAGAAATCAATGAACTTTCTTGGGAAGCAACAAAACAAGTACTTATCTCAAATTACATCTAATTAAATATGGCAAAGAAACAAAAAAAATCGGTTAAGAAAAGACAGCAGGAGCGGCAGGAAAGAGAACTCATGAAATTGCTAGACAATCTGATTAAGGAACAAGCGGTCAATTCATCGGAAATTCAAAGACAATGTTAACTAAGAATGATATAAGGTATATTATTCGTAAAGAATTTTTCGGCGGGATTGTATGGGATTCAATACATAAAGATTACTATATGATCTCACTAGGCGACTTTTACAAAATCGAAAACGAGGGAAAACTTGAAAAAGGTGATTTGTCAATTAATAATAACTATAGACTGACGCCCTATAATGTGCGGGATGGGTATCCCGGTTTTCCTTTAAGAGTTCATTTAGCATTGAGCGAAAAGTGTAATACTAAATGTAACCATTGTTTCTTTACACAAATTTATTCATTAGGAAGAAAAGGTGGCGAACCTATCTCCACGCCGGAAATTAAAAGTTTAATAGACGAAATGAACGATCATGGTTGCATGGAGTTGTTCATAGGTGGTGGAGAGCCTTTTATGAGATCCGATTGGTTTGAGGTGTTTACGTACGCAAATGACAAAGGTATTCAATTGTATATATTTACAAATGGCATTGCTGTTAATGAAGAGATTATTTCCAAGTTGAATTCGCTGGGGAATATTGGATATTTAAGCGTGAGCATGGAGGGAGCAGATAAAAAGGCATACTCATTATTGAGACAAGGAGCCTTTTGGAACCCTTTAATAACAAACTTACAACTACTCGGAGAATATGCCAACTTCCCTGTCTATGTACGGTATACGGCAACCTCAATAAATATTGATCAGTTTAATGAGATTGTTAATCTAGTGACAGAAATAGGGAGAGGTAGAATAGGAATTAAAGTTCGTCCAATTTTACCAGCTGGAAACGCAGTTAAAAATAAAAACCTACTAATTGATTATAAAGAATACCTTGTATTTTTGCTTAATATTAAGAACAAAATAAATTCTACGATAGACATCGATCTTTCTGTACATAAAGATGCGAATCCAAGAAATAAATTTTATAGATTTAGTAAAAAGACAATCGGTATTTCAAGGTTTATCCCTGTCTATACGGGTTTTGGCGGAAGTGGAGGTTACACTAGTGTTTATATTGACCCATTTGGGAATATCCAAGACTGTGTAATGACTTACGGTCGTTTTGAATCAAGAAGTGTTGATAATATAAGAAACAATGGGCTTTTATATCAGTGGGATAATGCCAATCCAATTATTAGTAAAAGAGACTTAGCCGGTAATAGTGAATGCTATTCTTGTGAATATTATATTTGGTGTAGAGGAGGATGTAGGGCAAGAGCTGTGTACTCATATCAGGATATAAACGCAAAAGATCCTTGGTGCTTTAAAGACTTAGCTGAAAAATGTACTAAAGAAGAACTTGAACAGTTGCTATCGGGACTCAATGAAGGCTAGTTGAAAAAGAAAACGCAAAACACTCCGAATACGAAAAAAATGAAATGAATTTTGTCATAAAATGTTGTATCCACAATAGATAGTTTTTTATTAAAGCTTGGCTCGACACTGTGAATCCACTATCTTTACGGCGTACTAAATGTGTTATGATTATGCAAGATATAATAAACGGACGTTGTGGTTGGTGCGGAACTGACGAGTTGTATATGAGATACCATGATCAAGAGTGGGGGAAGTTGGTGACCGACGATAAAACACTGTTCGAGTTTCTTGTGCTGGAAAGTTCTCAAGCCGGGTTAAGTTGGATAACTATCCTTAGGAAGCGTGAGGGATATCGCAAGGCATTTTGTGATTTTGATATCGAAAGAGTGGCGCAAATGACCGATGAAGATGTTGAACGGTTGATGCAGTTTGAGGGAATTGTGAAAAACCGTCAGAAAATTAAATCGACAATCACAAACGCAAGGCAGTTTCTCTCCATACAGAAAGAGTTCGGTAGCTTTTATAATTACACCCTATCATTCTTTCCTAACCAAAAACCGATTATCAACACCTTTCAGTCATTGAGTGAGATTCCGGTATCATCTCCCGAATCCGAAGCCATGAGCAAAGATATGAAGAAACGAGGATTCAAATTCTTCGGAGCCACAATTTGTTACGCCCACCTACAGGCTTCGGGATTTATCAACGATCATCTGGTGGACTGCGTTTGCCGAAAAAGATAATAAAAAAGGCGGAAACAGCATGTTCCCGCCTTCATTATTATTTTAGTGAGTGATCTTATTGACCGATATAAGTCTCCATGAACTTAGCGCCCGGAGCCGGAGAGATGGTTATTACCTCCGTATCCGCAGGGATCAAGACAGTATGACCTTGGTGAACAAAGATCTCGTTTCCTTTATTATCACGGATGGAAGCCTTGCCTGCCATACAGATGTAAACGACAAAAGAATCCAGTTCCGAGAAATTACGAACCATAATCGTATCCAGATCCAAAAGGTTTGTCGTGAAATACTTACAGTCCGCCAACTCTACCGTGGCATTCGTATGACCTTTGTAGTGAGTACGGTAATCCGGATACAACGTATAATCGATAGCGTCTTTCGCCAATTCCGTATGCAACTCACGGCCATTACCGTTCGCATCTTTACGGTTGTAATCGTAAATACGATACGTGATGTTGCTGGTCTGCTGGATCTCGGCGATAAAACAACCCGCTCCGATCGCATGCACACGTCCCGCCGGCAAGAAAAATACATCACCTTCATTTACGTCGTAACGTTGAAGCACATCCATGATCGTATTGTTCTCCACCCGTTTCACGTATTCCTCTGCGTCGATTTGCTCAGAGAAACCGGAATACAAGCCAGCGCCTTTCTCTGCCTTGATCACATACCACATCTCCGTCTTACCGAAAGAGTTGTGGCGCTTTTTCGCCAGCTCATCGTCCGGGTGAACTTGAATAGATAAATTATCACGGGCATCGATAAACTTGATTAGCAACGGGAAAGTCGTCCCGAATCTCTCCATCACCTTCTCTCCCAGCAATTCCTTGCCATAAGAGCGGATCAACTCATCCAAAGACTTACCTTCCAACTCGCCATTATCGACGATTGAATAATTTCCCTCAACATGAGAAAGCTCCCAGCTCTCGCCTACACCATTCTCAACCGGAGTAATACCCTTAAACGGGCAGATATCTGAACCGCCCCAAATCACCTTCTTGAGGATCGGCTTAAATGTAAATGGATATAACATAACGTGTTTTGTGTATAGAGTTTTACTTTTTGACCTTCACTTTCCTTAATACGACGGCGCTACGTGCCGGGATATAAAGTTTCAGCCATTCTTTCTTTTCTTTCTTATATAACGGATCAAATTGCGTGAAATGCCTTATGGTATCATCAGCCAAGCCAAACCCCCCGAAACGGGTAGCGTCGGTGTTCAATACGACCTCATATTCTCCCTTCGGAACCAAGAAACCGTAATCCGTGAACGATTTCGTCGGGCTAAAGTTGAACACAAAAACCAAGTCTTTACGCATATAAGCCAATATCTGATCGCCATCATTATCCCAAACCTTCTGGATAGGGGTATCTTGGAAATTCTTCACATCCCCGATCAATTCCAACATCTCACGGTCGAAATCGCCCAAGAAATGGTACTTCAAATCCAAGTTGTCCACCAAATCCCATTGGCGGCGAGCGTATTTATAAGACCATCCATTGCCCTCCCTCGGGAAGTCGATCCATTCCGGATGCCCGAACTCATTTCCCATAAAGTTCAGATAACCGCCATTAATAGTAGAAGCCGTAACCAAACGGATCATCTTATGCAAGGCGATACCTCTATCTACCATGAAATTATGGTCATCTTTTTGCATATGCCAATACATATCGGCGTCGATCAAGCGGAAGATGATCGTCTTATCACCCACCAAGGCTTGATCGTGGCTCTCGGCATAACTGATCGTCTTCTCATCGGCACGACGGTTCGTCGTCTCCCACCAGATCGAAGACGGATGCCAATCCTCATCTTTCTTTTCCTTGATCGTCTTGATCCAATAGTCCGGGATGTTCATAGCCATGCGATAATCAAAGCCATAACCACCATCCTCTATCTTAGCCGCCAAACCCGGCATGCCACTCACCTCCTCGGCGATCGTTATAGCGCCCGGATTCACCTCATGGATCAATTTATTGGCCAAGGTTAGATAAGCGATAGCGTCGCCATCTTGGTGGCCATTAAAATAATCGCCGTAATTACAGAAAGCCTCGCCCAAGCCATGGCTGTAGTAAAGCATGGAGGTCACGCCGTCGAAACGGAAACCATCGAACTTATACTCCTCCAGCCAGAACTTACAATTCGACAATAAGAAATGAAGCACCTCGTTCTTTCCATAATTGAAGCACAGGGAATCCCATGCCGGATGCTCACGGCGTTCGCCACTCAGGAAATATTGGTCATACGAACCGTCAAAGCGGCCTAATCCCTCCACCTCGTTCTTTACGGCGTGGCTATGTACGATGTCCATGATCACGGCGAGACCCATCCCGTGCGCCTCATCGATCAGTTGTTTCAACTCGTCCGGCGTACCGAAACGGGAAGAGGCGGCGAAGAAGCTACTTACGTGATAGCCGAACGATCCATAATAAGGATGTTCTTGTATAGCCATGATCTGAATGGCGTTATAACCATCCTTCGCTACACGAGGCAATATATTTTGACGGAATTCATTATACGTCCCCACCTTCTCCTCGTTGGTGCTCATACCGATATGGCACTCGTAGATCAAAAGGGGAGACTTCTTAGGTTTGAATCGTTTATTCTTGAATTTATAAGGTTTCTCCGGGTTCCATACTTGAGCGCTGAATATCTTAGATTGCTCATCTTGCACCACCCGGCGAGTCCATGCGGGAATACGTTCTCCGCTACCGCCGTCCCACTCGACCAGCAACTTAAACAAGTCCTCATGATACATCTGCGCATCGGTCAAAGCGATCTCCCATACGCCATTCGCCTTACGTTTAAGCTTGTATTTATTATCTTTCTGCCATCCGTTGAATGTTCCAATCAAATAAATAGCGGTAGCATTCGGCGCCCATTCACGGAACACCCAGCCTTTCGTGGTTTTGTGTAACCCAAAATAAAGATATCCGGAAGCCATCTCGGATAAGGTTAGTTTACCATTATTCGTCAGGCTCTTTTCTTTATCAATCACGTATTGATACCGGCCTTCTATAGCCGCCTCATAAGGGGCCAGCCACGGGTCATTTTTTATCAGATTTAGAGACTCCATGATTTATTATAATTTGGTTCTCGGCAAAGATAAAAGAAAAAAACATACCCATTGATAATATTAGGATATTTCTTATATTCGCGGTAAACCGTACAAAGATGAGCAAAGGAACAAAAAGTATAGCCTTTTACCTAATGATGATCCTCATTTTCGGTTCGCTGATGTACTTTATCGCCAAAGAAGGGGAAAGTCAGCAACTGGAAAATTCGATTGCGTCCATCCAAAACGCACCTAGTAATTTAGAAGAGGGATTTACCATATTTACTCAATTATTAGTACATAATATCGAGTCTTCCATAGGAATTCTGCTTTTACAAATCATCACGATATTGCTTACGTGCCGTTTGTTCGGTTGGTTATTCCAGAAGATCGGGCAACCCACCGTCATCGGCGAGATCGTTGCCGGAATCGTGCTAGGGCCGTCCGTATTAGGCAATTTATTCCCGGAGGCTTCCGCCTTCCTTTTCCCTGTGGAATCGTTGGTGAATATAAATATGCTGAGTCAATTCGGACTTATACTCTTTATGTTCGCTATCGGGATGGAACTTAACATCTCCGAGGTAAGGAAAAAGCTGAAAGAGACGATCTTAATCAGTCATACCAGTACGATCGTCCCCTTCTTTTTCGGTATGCTGACCGCCTATTTCGTGTACGACAAATATGCGGATAAGAGTACGCCTTTCCTCTCTTTCGCCTTGTTTATAGGTATCGCCATGAGTATTACCGCCTTTCCCGTATTGGCACGTATTATCCAAGAGAAAGGACTTACCAAGACACATTTGGGTACCATCTCGTTGGCAAGCGCGGCGAATGGGGATATCACCGCATGGTGCTTGCTAGCGGTTGTCATAGCGATCGCACAAGCGGGTTCGATGTTAAGTGCCGTTTACAACATTTTATTCTCAGTCCTTTACATAGTGTTTATGTTTTTGGCGGTGCGGCCATTCCTGCGGATGATCGGACATATTTACCACAACAAGGAGGTAATCGACAAGGGGCTAGTAGCTTTCATCTTCTTGCTATTGATCACCTCGGCTTATCTGACTGAGATATTGGGATTGCATGCCTTATTCGGCGCTTTTATCGCAGGGGTGGTGATGCCGGGAAATGTCAAATTCCGCAAGATCATGACCGAGAAAGTAGAGGATGTATCCCTTGCTCTATTTCTTCCCTTATTCTTCGTATCTACCGGATTACGTACGGAACTAGGTCTTCTAAACAAGCCTGAGTTATGGTGGCTATGCCTTATCTTCATAGTCGTGGCCATCGCAGGAAAGTTTGGGGGAGCGATGTTCTCCGCCCGATTCGTGGGTGAGAGCTGGAAGGATAGCCTATACATAGGGGCGCTCATGAATACCCGCGGGTTGATGGAGCTGGTCGTATTGACGATCGGGTACGAGATGGGGATATTGACACCTTCCGTATTCGTGATCTTAGTGCTAATGACGCTGGTCACCACCTTTATGACAACACCGTTGGTCTCATTCATCAAATTCTGTTACCGGGCGCATGACAAGTTGATGGAGCAAAAAGAGAGAATGCCATTAGAGGGGATATTCAAGGTACTGTTGTCCTTCGGACGAGCCGGAAATGGACAGATCATGCTGGACGTAGCCTACCAGATGTTCGCCCAAGGCAAAAACAAACTGGAGCTGACGGCACTGCATTTGACGGTTGGCTCGGATGTAAACCCGCTACACACGGATAATTTCGAGGAAGTCAGCTTCGGCCCGATCCTTTACGGGGCCAAGAAGCTGGGCATTCAGATACAGACCCGCTACGAGGTATCGAACAACGCCGGAGTGGATATTTGTAGCATCGTAAACAATGAGGGGTACGATTTCCTTCTGGTCGGTTCCGGGATATCGATGAGCAACACACCGGACGATATAGCGGCAAGCCATTATCGGGCCTCGTTCTACAACCGTTATTTCAAACGCTTCAAGGCTCCGGAATCCTGGTTTTATCCGGGTGCCTTATTGAAAGACAAGACGAAGATGTTTATCGAGCAAAGCAATTGCCCGGTAGGTGTATTCGTGAACCGGAATTTCGTCAAGGCATCGAACGTAATCGTGGTCATCGACTCCGAGGAGGATTTATTCCTGTTGGGATACGCCCAGACCTTATTGAAGTCTACACACGGCTCGGCCAGCGTACTTGATAAATCCAGCAGCACGACCCCGGGGAACGAGGTGATCAAGGAAGGAATCCTGCGATTCACGGAAGACGTGAAGCAGACCACGCTTCTACGAGAGAAAGACCTTACGCCCCAGTCTTTCAACGGCTTCAACTTCATGCTGATCAGTTATAAGACATGGAACGATGTCTCCGAGCACCGGAAAGAAGCCTTGCAGAAGATGCCTTCTACGTTGATATTAAGTAAATAATCCGTTATAAACCATATAAACCCGTCTTTATGAGAATCTGTCTTTTCTTCTTGATCACCGTTTTCCTCATGGCCTGCTCCTCTACGGGGAACCAGCGGCAGGAACCGGAAAACCAGACCTTGGAAACGATACTCAATCGCAAAAGCGTACGTAAGTATAAGGATCGCCCGGTAGAAAAGGAAAAGATAGACAAACTGATACGAGCCGGAATGGCCGCCCCTTCCTCCCGTGACAGGCGACCTTGGGAATTCATTATCGTAACCGACCGGAAAGCCTTGGATGCGATGGCCGAAGGCCTTCCCTTCGCCCGGATGCTGAAAGAGACAAGGCAAGCGATCGTCGTTTGCGGCGATACGATCAAATCCTCCAACGCTTGGTTTCTGGATTGTTCCGCCGCCTCGCAAAACCTGCTACTTGCCGCCGAATCCATGGGATTGGGAGCCGTATGGACGGCTGTTTACCCCTATCCGGACCGGATTGAGATCGTCCGGAAAGAGCTTCGGCTACCGGATCATATCATGCCGTTGAACGTCATACCTGTGGGATACCCCATGCAGAAAGAGACTCCCAAAAACAAATACAACGTCCAACAGATCCATCACAATGGCTGGTAAAGCTATATGACTTCCAGATAACTCCGTCCGTTTCCCGCCCGGCTCACCCGGATCTGTACGGGAATACGTTCCGTCATTTCCTGTACGTGCGAGATAACGCCGATCTTGCGCCCTTGCGTACGTAGGCTCTCCAAGGCATCCATAGCGACCCGCAACGTCTCCGCATCCAAAGAGCCGAAGCCCTCATCGATAAACAGGCTCTCTACCTTCATCCGGTTCGAGGAGAGAGAGGACAAGCCTAGCGCCAAGGCCAGCGAGACCAAGAAAGATTCCCCTCCGGAAAGGCTATGCACGGTACGGATCTCGTCGCACATATCTTGGTCGATCACCTGCAAAGCCAAGGTATCCGGCACACGCTCCAACCGGTAACGCTGGGATAGTTGCCGCAATTGCACATTCGCGTAACTCAACAAGACATCCAAGGTGTAGCCTTGGGCGATCCTACGGAACTTGGCGCCATCCGCCGAGCCTGCCAATTCATTCAGCTTCGCCCAACGCTCGCTCATCGCCCTCCGCTCCGAGAGCTCTTGCTGGAAGCCGGCTATCTTCCGCTTATTCTCCTCGTGCGTACGCAGACGGAAACTACATTCAGACTTTTGGGCCGTCATTTCCGACAGAGATTCCTCCAGCGTCTTCCCCTCGGAGTTCTCTTGATAGGCGACCATCCAGTTATCCAGCTCCTGCCGGCGTGCGGAAAGGAGACCGGAAGTCTCCGCCAGATCCTTCTTGATCTGTTCCGTAATCCCCCGGTATTGCTCCACCTCGCCGGCGTGCTTCGTCGTACTCTCTTGCAGCTGCTTCAAATGGTTCTTCAAGGCTTCCACCCGTTCGTGGAAGGTACGTTCCACTTGGTCGGCGGGCTGGCCTCCCAGCAGGAGATTCCGCTCCGAACGCAAGCGGGTATAGGATTGATTCTTCTCGTCGTAGGCTTTCGCGGCGTCCTCGTACTGCTTGCGCAAGGGAGGGAGGAAAGCCTCGTACGACTCCCGTTCCGCTTTATAGGCGCTCCGCTCCCGTTCCAATTCCCGCAAGCGTTCCCCGTTGGCTTGCCACTGCCGGGCGAAATCCGTCAAGGTCTCCCGGAAGCTTTCCGGCTCCTTGTTCCAGCCCGTCTGCCATGCGTCGTTCCCGAACAGGGCGTTGGCGGCGGATAGGGATTGGGACAGCTTCTCCTGCTGCTCCCGCTTATCCAGTTCTTCCCGGTCGATTTGCTCGGACAGGGATTGTAGCTGGTTCCTTAATTCCGTCCGTGCGTTCTCGTCCGCAGCGAGTTGTTTATGCAGCTCCAGTTCTTTCTGTTGCAGGGCGGCGAGTTGTTTCCCGCAGGCCTCCTGCCGTTCTTTCCGGTCGAGAAGCCGCTTGAGGCGCAGGGTAGCTTCCGAGATGTGATCCGCCAAGGCCAACAGACGCTCATGCGCCTCGTGAGAGGCGAAAGGATGCTCAAGGCTTCCGCAGACCGGGCAAGGCGTTCCGGCGATCAGCTTGTCCCGCAGGCTTTTGATATCGCCAGTCGTCACGAACTGGGCTTGCTCCAACAATAAACGCTCCCGTTCCGTACGGAAGGTCTCGATCGATCGATCCAAAGCCTCCGGTTCCAATTCCTTGAGGGCTAGCGCTACGGACTTCCGCTCTTCCTCAATCTTTACCTGTTCCTTGGCGTGCGTCTCCGCCTCCCGCCGCAAGGACTGTCCTCGCACCTCCAACCGCTGGATTTTCTGTCGGATAGCTAGCAAGGCCTTGTCCGACCGCTCGGCTGCCCGGCGAGCCGTGAGGCAGGTATCCAGATGGATCAGCAAGGCCGACAGTTGCTCGGCGATCCCCTCCTTGCTCCGGTAGCGTTCACGCCACGACGTCAGCTTGTCCCATTCCTCCGAGGCTTTCTTCTGCCGCTCTTCCACCTTCCTGAGTTTCTCTTCCGCCTCCTGCTTCCGCCGGGAGAAGTCTTTCATCCGTTCATCGGCCTCGGAGCGGGCTTTCAAGGCCGATTCCAGTTGCACGTCCAGTTTCCGGGCCTGTTGCAATTCCAGTCGCAGACGCTTAGATTCCTCATCCGTCCTCGCCAATCGCACCTCCCCTTGCTCATACTCCTTCCTTGCGGTTTCCAGCGATGCCAACGCCCGTTCCAAGAAACGGGCGTTCTCCTCCCGCTGTTTTTCCTTCGAGGCGATCTGGACCTCGGCCGCTTTCACGGCCTCCCGCAAGCTTTGCCGCTCGGCCCTCGCCTTCTCCAGACGGGCCAGCTCCCCCTCCAAGACCGAAAGGCGGGTTTGGGAGGCTTCCACCTCCTCCTCCGATAGAAGCTCTATGCCTTGTACGCGGGCGTATAGCTGCTCGTAGGCCTCCTTCGCCTCGGCGTTCTTGGCGAAGATCCGGCGGGAGATCTCCGAGTATTGCTCCGTACCGGTCAGTTTCTCCAGCAAGGAGGCCTTCTCGCCCTGCTCCGCTTTCAGGAAGGTAGAGAAATCGTTCTGGGCCAAGAGCACCGAGCGGGTGAACTGATCGAAAGTCAGGCCGATCAGCTCGATGATACGGGCTTGCAGGTCCTTGTTGGTTCCCGGCTCCTCTTTACCGGCATCTATATTATATAATGTAAGGCGAGCGGCCTGCAAACGTCCACTCTCCTTCTCCCGGGCCCGGGATACGGACCAGCGGGCGCGATACCGACACCCGTTCAGCGCCACGAAATCCACCTCGGCGTAGCCCGAGGCCGTCCCGCGGCGCAAGAGGAAGCGGGGGTCGCTTTGCGGCAACACCTCCTCTTGCACGTCCCTCAGCCGCACGTTATTCTCCCTCGCCAGCTCCGTTCGCGGCGTACGGGAGAAAAGGGCGAGGCACATGGCATCCAGCAACGTGGATTTTCCCGCCCCCGTAGGCCCGGATATAGCGAAGATACCCGCCGAAGCCAAAGGCTCTTCCGTAAAATCAATGGAAAACTCTCCTTCCAGCGACGCCAGATTGCGTCCTCTGATCGCCAGCACTCTCATAAAGAAACCTCCCTCATCACCTCATTAAACAATGTCTCTATCTCCTCGGGCAACTCGCCTCCGTATTTCACGGCAAACGTATGCCTCAGCATATCCAGCGGGGCTATCTTTTGCAAATCGTTATACGATAAGGTCCTCTCCTCCGCCTCCCCTTCCCGCCGGGGATACGAAGGAACGATGGAGGTGAGGCGGACCGCCTTCCCGACCAACGCCTCCTCTACCCGATGGCGGAACGTAGGGTCCGGCTCCGTCAGCAGGACCCGTATCTCCACGTAAGGCCAGCGGCTCTCGTCCTCCCTGCCCTCCTCCGGCTCCGGAAGCCCGGCGAGGCATCGCAAGACCTCCTCCGGAGGTAACGGGCTGTCCGGTATACGCAGCAAGTCCGCAACTCTTGGGATCTCGATCGCCTCGATACCAGCGACCTTCCCCTCCTCGACCGCTACGGCTATCACTTGATGCCGGTAATTCTTCTCCGAGAACGACATGGGAAGCGGGCTTCCGGCGTAACGTACCGCCTCGCGCCCGCCGATCCGTTGCGCTTTATGGATATGCCCCAGCGCCGTATAAGCGATCCCGGCGTCGAAGGTATCCGCGGATACGGACTCCAGACCTCCCATGATGGCGCGCTCGCTCCGGTCGTCGTCCGACAACTCGGCTCCGGTAGCGTGGAGGTGTCCCAAGGCTACGATCGCCTCGCCGGGATTCCTCCGGGCATCCGCATAAGCGTAGAGCTGCCGGTACATCCGGCCGATACCCGCCACATACGAGTCGGGCTCTCCCTCGGGCGCCGCCGGGTAATCCCCTTGGCGGAGGAAAGGCACCGCCAGGCAAAGCGCCTCCCGCTCTCCCGCCCGGTTCCTTAAAGGGACGACGAGCGAGGCGAGGTCGATCTCCCCGGAATCCGTCCTCCCCACGATACCGACAATCGAGGTATTCAATTCCTCCAGCAAGGGATTCGGGGCTTCCAGACGGATCGCAGAATCGTGGTTGCCGGCGATGATCACGATCTGCAAGCCCGGATTCAGGCGATTCGCCTCCCGCAGGAAACGATAGAAACGGCGTTGCGCCCCGGCGG
Source organism: Parabacteroides sp. CH2-D42-20 (assembly GCF_003670185.1). NCBI lineage: Bacteria > Pseudomonadati > Bacteroidota > Bacteroidia > Bacteroidales > Tannerellaceae > Parabacteroides > Parabacteroides sp. CH2-D42-20. Next base: position 36,230 of record NZ_RAYG01000040.1, read on the forward strand.
AAGGGTTCGTCACGTCGAACACGTCGCCGGCGATCAACAGGACATCCGTCTGCCGCTCCACCAAAAGATTTGTCAGAAAACCGAGGAAAGCCTCGTGTTCAGCCTCCCGGTCGTAGCCGAAAAAGGTCTGGCCCAGATGCCAGTCGGCGGTATGGATAAGTTTCAATGCCATATATTGTCATATTTATAAAAGCAAAGGTACAATTTTTTTCCAGGTTCTTTCTTTTGCCGTCAACATAGCCAAAGAGACATATCCGCATCAAGGGAATAAGTTGTCGTTTCTTCTTTTTCAGGTCTATTTCAGCAATATACATCATAATATATGTATTTTAGTCCTAAGTTTATAAATTCTTTTGTTACATTTAGAGCGAAGAATGATCATCAACCGTTTTTCCCATAGCAACGGATATCATAGATTTCCTAAAGGCAATGACATAGTTTACAATAAAAAAACTAAATAAAAATCATGTACCATCTGATATTAAACGTTCTAGTTTTCTTTCTCCCATTGCTTCACGGGGATAAATCGACCGCATCAAATCCGGATATCAAGGAGGGAAATGAGGCTTACACAGTCTCATTCTATCCGGAAGGGGGCCGATTGATATTAAATACCGCCTGCGTAGTCGCATTCAAGGCAGAAAGCAGAGATGGTAAAACATTAGATATCTCAGGAGAGATCGTGGATGACAGAGGTAATATTGTACAAAACGTAAAATCCTTATATAACGGATTAGGATATTTCAATATTTACCCAAATGAAGGAAGGAGCTATTATCTGAACTGTAAAAGCACAGAAGGTATAGAAAAAAGCTTTATATTACCTGCCGCAACCCTATCAATAGGGATAAAAGTACATTTCAAAGAAGACCAAATATTAGTCTCGGTCTCAAAACCAGAGCATTTGCAATTTAAAGACACTTTATATATACTGTTACAATCCGAAGACTCCATCGTTTATAAAGACATTTGGGATTTCTCAAGGAGATGGATCGTATTCGAGAAAAAAAACATCAAGACCGGACTGTCTAGTTTTCTTTTAGTAGATAGTAATGGCGATCTACTTTCCGGGCGACCGTTTTTCAAGCTAGAAAATATCTCATCACTCCAATCTTTGCCTCCGGACTTCAAGATAAGGCTACTTCCTATCATGAACGATCCGGGAACCGACTCCATACGGAAGAATCTCGTATTGGATACTTTGGCCAAGACTTTAACAATCGACCAGGAACAATCGGAACCTGATAAAAGGCCAGATGATGATATATGGAAGACCATCGAGTTGGAGAATGTAGAAATCAAGGCATTCAAGAAAGAAAAACAGAATCAAGGACTCTATTCGCCTGTCCAAGCTTCCAGCCGTATTTATAGCTCCCAAGATATAGAACGGTGGCATATAAATGAGATGAAATCGTTATTATCTCGCTTTAGCGGGGTTAAATTTATCTTCGATGACGTTAAGCAAAAATATTATCCGGTACTCCGTGACGCGATAACTTCCTTTAGATCAAAAAATGAAGGGAAACCCCTAGTCGTGATCGATGACACGCCTTTTATCGATTTCGACATCCTAGATTACCCCGTTAACGACATAGAAGAGATATTTTTACTAAAAGGATCAGACGCTGCCATATGGGGGCCTAAAGCTAGCAATGGAATTATCGTCATTATAACCCAAAGAGGTAAATCCACAAAAATCGAGCAAAAAGAGGAATAAAATGAGAATCCCGTCTAGGGTCGGCAAGACATCCGCTTCCCGCTCCACTATCCCCCCTTGTATACCGGCAGCACGACCGAGAAGCGGCTTCCTTCTCCCTGCTTAGAACTCAGCGCTATCCGTCCCCCCAAGTTTTGTACGATTCCTTGGCAGATAGACAACCCTAGACCGGCCCCTTGGCTGAATTCATCTTGCTTGAAAAAACGGCTGAATACCTTCTCTTGTTCCTCCTCCGATAGACCGATCCCGGAATCCTCGACAAAAATCGCCGCCTCATCCGTCCCCCTCAGATGCTTAAATCCCAACTTTATATATCCGCTATTCGTGAATTTACAAGCGTTTGTCAAGAAATTGGTTATAACTTGCGAAAGTCTCTTTTTATCCGTATAGATAAACAAATCTCCCTCCGCCTCTTTCGAGAATCGTAGGTGGGTGGGGACCAATAACTGATGGGCGAGGTAAAGATCGTCGACCAACTCCTTGACGGAGCAGCTCTCTTTCTCGAATTTCATTTGTCCCGATTGAAGTCTCGAAACCTCCAGAATATCATTGATGAGCACCAACAACAGATCGCAGCTCTGATTGATCGTCTTGGCAAACAGCTGCTTGTCGGCCTCGTCTAAGTCCTTCTCCGAGGCCAGCAGGTTCGAGAAGCCTACGATAGAGTTCAGCGGCGTACGTATCTCATGGCTCATGTTCGCCAAGAACTTTTGCTCATACCCCCTCATGAGGATAAGCTCTTTTTCCCGTTTCTTCATGTCATTGATATTGATAAGTATACCACTCACGTCTTTACCTCCCTCCGCATTATCTACCGCAGGCATGGCGCTAAAGCGGAATTCCCACCATTCATAATTAGATCCGGCGAAGCGGGCACGGCATTGGAATACCTCCTTGTCCGCCTTCCATAAGGATTGCCTCTGCAGCTTGAAAGCGATGAGATCATCGGGATGTATCAATTTCCACATCTCCTCCAACTCGATTCGCGACGGCTGGTCACCGACAGGATACTTGAAAAAGAACTCCTCATCCTTGAATTCCCAGATGTATATGCCTCCACACTGTATGGCCAAATCCAAGAAGAAATTCTTTTGAGACAAACGGGAGAAGATCATCTTGACTTGCCTCTTCTCCCGCCGGTACAGGTATAAGACAACGATTAGCAGCAGGATAGAGGAGATCTCAAAAATAGGCCTCAGTCTGTAATACTCAAATAAGGGGGAGCGCTCGGGCAGTAAATAGATCGCTGCGAACAAAGCCGCCAAAACCAAGAATATGTAAAGTAGGTGCTTCATCATTCTTCAAATTTATAAGTCCTCGCGGGACTACGGT
>NZ_RAYG01000041.1:0-36233 GCF_003670185.1 Parabacteroides sp. CH2-D42-20
TTCTTCGATACTTGCAACCCTTCCGAGCTATTTTTTTATCACTTATTCTCTTTCTTATCAATAGGATAGGTTATCCTCTACGAAACAACCGATTCTTTCAACAAACCTCCCGTTTCGACACTAAAAAAACGCAAGATTTAGACGATCGTTTAGACTAGTCGTTTTCGAGTAGTGGTCGATGATTTAAAGTGTTGAACGGTATTTAATTAACACTATTATTAATATTAAATTTTCGATTTATGAACAAAAAGTTTACAACGTTTCTGGCTAGTGCCATGCTTGCGACTGCATTTTCCGCAGGTGCGCAGGTTGATGCGAAGAAAGGCGACGTAATCTTGTTGGGAACAGAAAGTAGTAAATACTTGACTGTTGAGACAGGAGAACAATTCGGCAAATTGAACAATTCGGCGAATGTTTCAACGAATCTTTCTTCCTTGAACAAGGCTACTTGGACTGTTTCCGCTAAGAAAACCTCTTTAGGCAAAGACCTTTATTCATTCGTGAATAAGGCTACAAGCTTGACTTTGGCTGTCGATCCTGCTACGGCTTACAGCTTGGAGGATACGAAGAATTCAAAGAAGATCGCTCTTACGTTAGGTGGTGGCTCCGCTACAGAATGGGTGAGTGAAACGGTAAATAATGTAAATACTATCGTTTCTTACAACGGAGATTATATCTTGGCTATTGCTAATGATCCTGCGATTGGTTATTATCTGGTCAAGGCTAAGACTTTGGATAAATTGGGTACGGTAGTTGCGTTAAAGAGCGAGAAACCTAGTGAGACTCCAATGCCTTTAGGTGCTGATGACTTGAATACATTATTGCAATCAGTAGAGACGGACAAACCTGCTGAGTTGTTCTTTGGATTGAACATGGATCCGGAAGTTACGAAAGGGCAAAGCAATTTAATGACAGCTACGGCTTTGAACGCTCAGAATGCTGGTAGTGGTTATGTTTATTTACAGGCTAAAGATCAAAAATTTGATGGGAAAGATGCTTATGTAGTTGTTGATACGGCTTACTATGGCGGTACGGAATCCGACAAGCTTTTGAAATATACTTATGACCATATGGAGTATGCAGATAAGGCTAAACGTCTGGACGGCTCATACAAGTTTAAGTTTTCTTATAATGCTGCGAAGGAAGAATTGTATGTTCAAGTAGCGGAGGTAGCTCATGAATATAAGAAAGGTGATAAGAATGACGATCAATGGAAAGCATTCTTGAAAGAGAACAACAACTCTACGTGGACTCGGAGTGGTACGTCAGAGCCACTGGAAATAGTTAAAGACGAGTACATCTACATGTCTCAATTGAACGGTATGAATGTATTGACTGTCAATGTTGCGAAAGATGAGGACGGTGTTGGTACTCGTAAGGGCACTGATGGTAGTGGCAATAAATTATATCCTGTTCTGGGCGATCAGAACGTAAAGGTTACGATCGGAACGAAGTTCACAGGCTTGACATTGACAACCATTCCTAATGGTGTCTATACGATCCAGTATAAATCTACAGGTGGAAACCAACCGGAGAAAAATGGCACTTACGCTTTGGCGAACTTAGCCGGAAGTTTCGGTTGGACATATCAAGCTAAGAGACAAGATTTCAATCATATACCTGCCGCTCAATGGGTAGTTGAGAAGAACGGTACTTCCAATACGGCTACAGTAAATATCACGAACCGTGAGTTCAATGATAGATTAAAGACTACTTCTCCTCTTCAGTTCTTTAAGGTGGAAGGTAGTGATGATGTATTCTGTTTCTACGGATATGGAACTGATACCTTGTCTTTCAAGAAAGTTGCGGATGAATTGGTTGCCGACAAGAAGTTAGGTTACAAATATGTATCCGCTGATGAGGCTAAAGTTCAGACTTATACCTTTAATTACTTGCATGGTTTGGCATTAGATAAATATCTGTATACTCCTGCAGGTAAGGACTCTATCGTACGTGTAGACGAGAACGACGGTAAGTCAAACTTCCGTTTGGAATTGGTTGTAGAGAATGATACGTACGGTGTTGGTGATACTTTAGTGAGAAATGTTTATTATGTATATAATGCTGTTAATGGCGAGAAGCGTTACTTATCTTATGACGGTACCGCAAAGAAATACATGATGAAGAAAAATCCGACCCCATTCTTCTTAAAAGAGAATAACTGCATCGATGGTAAGCATTATTATGCGTTGGTAGAGGCAAGCTTTAAGACTTATACGACAGATACTAAACTGACTTCGGATCTGTATTATAAAGGAGGAGATGGCTACTATTATTCTGTAAAATGGAACTATTTATCTTATGAAGATGATAAAGGAACTACATATTATTCATATATAGTAAATGATAAAGATGGTAATGTTGTTGTTGCGGATAATAGTAAGGAGGATGTATATCTCTTCACTAAGGAAAACGGTAAGTTTGTTCTGAATGAGGATCCTACAGCGGAAGATTATACAAATGAGTCTAATGGATATGCTAAAATTAAAGTCTCTGTTGATGATAACACCTTGGATCTAACACAAGGTAATTTGAATGACAAGTTCAATGGTTATCAAGAAATCCGTACTTCTGCATTCGCTGTAGAGATCGATGACTCTCCATTATACCGCCGTTTTAACAACACTGTGTTAGGTGAGAACGAAACCGCTGATAGCTTGTACTTTGTAGAGAAGACTCGTGGTGAGTACTTGATGGATGAATGGAACAAGAACTTACTGGATAAGGATGTTGATTACGCCGGTATCTGGAACAAGGAAAAGGCTAATGGCAAATTGGCATTCATCATCGACTCTGTTTGGGTAAATCGTGGCTTGGGTAACATCAAACCTCAATATTTGGTTTCTGTGGCTCGTAACGACCAAGCCGGTACTCCGGGTGTTCCTTGTACATACGAACACAATCACTTTGATAATGCGGGTCATCAAGTTAGTGCCGCTGAGTGTTCTCACGCTACTAAGGCCCATGCTGGTTTCCATTATGGTAAGTATTTGGTAAGCTTTGGCGATTCCGCTATGATCAAGGATCACGAATTGGAGACTCCGTATATGGATATTGATGGCGGTTACACTCGCGTAGGTTTCGTGAAGGCTATTCACGCAGGCGACAGCTTGTTTATCTTGGTAAATGAGTTCAAGGATATGGATCCGGCTAAGTTGGACGTAGCTGATATCATCGATGCATACACGAAAGCTAAGATCAACACGAAGTATATCGTGAACTTGCAAGGTGACAACCATAAGAACGTAACATGGTCATTCCGTTATGTAACTCCGTCTAATGTGGCTGGCGTAACGGCTGAGGAAGGTGAGGCTAATGAGTTCTTGTTCGAATCTAACATCTACAATGAGGGTGCTACTTCAACTCTTGATGATGTGTTGGTAGACAGCAAGGATAAGAGCAAGGGTTATATCTCTTTGGGTGGTAAAGCTACTAAGGGTTACAATGAGGCTGTAGCCGGCTCCATCGCTCCTTCTTACGCCGCATGGTTGAAGATGCAGAATGGTTGCTTGGTATTGACTCGTGGTGATTCTAAGTTTGATGCAGCTAAGACTGGTTCTGACGGTGCCTTGATCTTCAACGCATACCAGAAGACTGACGCTGAGGATATGGTAACATCTATCGAAGGCGCTAACGCTGAAGGCGTATCTATCGTAGCCGGCAACGGTACTGTAACCGTTCAAGGCGCAGCCGGTAAGTCTATCGTTATCACGAATATCTTAGGTAAGGTTGTCGCTGAGACTGTTCTTACCTCCGATAACGCTACAATCGCTGTACCTGCCGGTATCGTAGCGGTAGCTGTTGACGGCGAGGAAGCTGTAAAGGCAATCGTGAAATAAGAAATAAACGAAATAAGATAATCATACAATTCCCGTGCGGGTATCGATCCAAGTAATCCGTGACGGATGAACAGGCGGGAATTGGATTAATATTAATACTAAAGTAATAAATTAAAGTTCATCCGTAAGTACTTCCGTGAGGATGGAAGCGGATAAAAAAACAAGTCCTTGGCAATGTGTTCGCATGCCAAGGACTTCGTGTTTATACTTGCCTTCGTCAGACCTAATGAGTGTATGAATTGTTTAATTCCGCGTAAGTAACTCCGTCAGCCTCTTGACCCCTTCCGAGGCCCCGGCCTGTATATGCTCGATATCGTCGCGATAAGTACGTACATCTTTCGGGTCGATCAAATAGATCGGCTGGCCCCGACGCACGTAGTTCAGCAAACCGGCGGCAGGATAGACGTTTAAGGAGGTGCCGATAATCACGAAGATATCACAATCTTCCACCAGCTTGATGGAAGGCTCTATCATGGGTACCGCCTCTCCAAACCATACGACGAAAGGACGTAGCTGATTTCCGTGAGGGTCCTTGTCACCCAGATGAATATCCGGGTTCTCCGGCGATAGATCGTAGGTCGTGTCCAGATCCCTTACGGAGCATGCCTTCATCAACTCTCCATGCAGATGGATCACGTGGCTGCTACCCGCGCGTTCATGTAAGTTATCGATATTCTGGGTAATGATCCGTACGTCGAAATCTTTCTCCAAGGCGGCTAGCCCGAGGTGACCGGCGTTAGGTTTCGTATTCAATAACTCTCTTCTGCGCTGGTTGTAGAAGTCGAGAACCAATTTAGGGTTGGCGGCGAAGCCTTCCGGCGTGGCGACATCTTCCACCCGGTATTTCTCCCATAACCCGTCCGAGTCACGGAAAGTGGAGATGCCGCTTTCCGCGCTCATTCCCGCTCCGGTAAGTATGACTAACTTTTTCATCTGTTACTTGTTTAATGTATAGATGTATATATTAATAGTTACGAAGTTACGACTTTATTTCGTAAAAAGCTTTGAATGAAATAAAAAGTTCTTACAAAATGCTGTTATACGATTAAAAGCATTACTTTTGTGGCTTATAATTAGTTGAACAAGAAAAAAGAATGGATAAAGTAAGTTATGCGCTTGGCTTAAGTATCGGAAATAATTTCCAGAACTCAGGCATCAAGGATCTTCAAGTGGAAGATTTTGTACAGGGATTGAATGACGTCTTAACAGAGGCAAAACCTGCTCTTAGTTATGATGAGGCAAAACAGGTGATCAATGATTACTTCATGAAGCTTCAACAAGAGAAACTGGAGATCAATAAGAAAGCCGGTGAGGAGTTCCTTACTATCAATAAGCATAAGGCGGGTGTGGTAGAGTTGCCTAGCGGTTTGCAATACGAGGTACTGAAGAATGGTACGGGCGCTAAACCTACGGCGAACGATAAAGTGAAATGCCACTATCACGGAACGTTGATCAACGGTCAGGTGTTTGATAGCTCCGTACAGAGAGGCGAGCCTGCCGTATTCGGTGTTTCACAGGTAATCCCGGGATGGGTAGAGGCTTTGCAGTTGATGCCGGTCGGTTCTAAATGGAGATTGTTTATCCCGTCTAACCTTGCTTATGGCGAGCGTGGGGCAGGTGAGGCTATCGAGCCGAATAGTACGTTGATCTTCGACGTTGAGTTATTAGATATCGAAAAATAATATATAAGAGTTAAAGAAAAATGAAAAAGTTAAGTGTATTAGTCGCTACAGTGATTGTAGCAATGGGCGCATCTTTCACCTCTTGCGGTGATTCTCACAAAAGCGCGAGCTTGAAGACTTCTATCGATAGCGCAAGCTACGCTATTGGTATCAGCACAGGTGCCGGTTATAAGGAAAACTTAAAGACTTTGCCGGGTGGCGAGGCTAACGTAGATGATTTGATCGCTGGTTTTATCCAAGCTATCAAAGGGGATTCTTCCGCGATGAAGATGAATCCGCAACAGGCTCAACAATATTTGCAGACTTACTTCGTAGAGGCTCAGGCTCGCGAGGCTAAGAAGACAAAAGAAGAGGGCGATAAGTTCTTGGCGGAGAATAAGACAAAAGAAGGCGTTATCACGACTGAGAGCGGCTTGCAATATAAGGTAGAGAAAGAAGGTACAGGCGCGAAGCCGACCGCTACCGATAAGGTAAAAGTTCATTATACCGGAACTCTATTGGACGGTACTAAGTTTGATAGCTCCGTGGATCGTGGTGAGCCGGCTGAGTTCGGTGTTGGCCAAGTAATCAAGGGCTGGACTGAGGGCTTGCAGATCATGCCGGTCGGTTCTAAATATATCTTCTGGATCCCGGCTGAGTTGGCTTATGGCGAACGTGGCGCAGGACAAGATATCAAACCGAACAGCGTACTGAAGTTCGAGGTTGAGTTGCTTGACATCGTAAAAGAATAAGTAGCGAAGAAATAGAAACGGAACGTTTGTAAGATAATAGGCGGGCAAATTATGCTAAAAAGCATTTTTTGCCCGCTTTTATTATTTATTGATTACTTTTTTCTTTCAGAATGATATATGATTCAAATTTATTATATACTTTTGATACATTAAATCTGAATGCATATAATAAAGCGAATTTAAAATGGAGAAGATAGACAAACTGGACCGGCAGATATTGAACATTATTTCAAAGAATGCTAGGATTCCTTTTAAAGATGTTGCCGAGGAGTGCGGTGTATCTCGTGCAGCTATTCATCAACGGGTTCAACGCATGATTGATATGAATGTGATCGTTGGCTCAGGGTATCACATCAATCCTAAAATATTGGGGTATAATACATGTACCTATATCGGCGTGAAATTGGAGCGTGGATCTATGTACAAGGATGTTGTCCCGGAATTCGAGAAAATACCCGAAGTGGTAGAATGCCATTTCACTACGGGTCCGTATACGATGCTGATCAAGCTGTATGCCCGTGATAACGAGCACTTGATGGAACTTTTGAACTCCAAGATTCAAGAGATACCGGGTGTTACGGCTACAGAGACCTTGATTTCTTTACGCCAAAGTGTTAAACGTGAGATCCCTATCTGTAATATCAATGAATAAGACGAAGAATTATACATGAGCCCGGCCTATTCCAGTGCCGGGCTTTTTTGTTTATTCGGCGGTATCATCTATCTTTGTAATTCGTAATTGTGTGAGGTTCTATGAGTAAATATATAGGAATATTCGTTTTCGTATTCAGTTTGTTTTCTTTGGGAGTACATGCGGGGGAAAGTTTTCGTTTTCGGGTGTATTTGAAAGATAAAGGGGATTCCGGTTATACGCTGGATAACCCGGAGGAATATCTTTCCAAGGAGTCTGTCGAGCGACGGAACCGGCAAGGTATATCGGTGTCGGAATCGGATTTGCCGATCGCTCAAGCTTATCTGGATACCTTGTCCGCCAATGGAGGAAAACCGGTGCTGGAGAGTAAATGGTTCTCTACGGTCGTGGTGTCCAGTCCGGATAGCTTGGTCGCTGAGCGTCTCTTGCGCCTCCCGATCGTGGATTCCGTGAAATGGGTCTGGAAAGGTGACGAGGAAATCGATATTCCTAGGGAGGAGAATGATACGACACGGTTTATGCCAATAGATAAACCGGAGAAATCGCCTTACGGTTATGCCGAGGAGCAGATCAAGATGCTGAACGGTATCAAATTGCATGAGGCGGGCTTTAAGGGTAAGGGTATGCGTGTGGCCGTGGTCGATGCCGGTTTCATGAACGTGGATCGGATCAGCGTATTTGATTCCTTGCGGTTATTAGGAACGCATAACGTGGTTTTCCCCGGCCGAAGCGTTTTCATCGGGGATGATCATGGGACGAAGGTCTTATCTTGCTTGGCCGCTGATGCGCCGGGCTTGATGGTCGGTACGGCTCCCCAAGCCGAATATTGGCTGATAAAGAGCGAGGATAGCCGTTCGGAGTTTCCCATCGAGGAGGATTATTGGACGGCAGCTATGGAATTTGCCGATAGCGTGGGAGTGGATGTGGTCTCTTCTTCGTTGGGGTATTTCTCTTTTGATGTAGAGGCCCTGAACTATCATCAAGATCAATTGGACGGGAGGACTTCCTTGATCAGTCGTGCCGCTAAGATGGCTTCATCAAAAGGGATCTTGTTGTTTAGTAGCGCCGGCAACGAGGGGGGCGGTAGCTGGGGAAAGATAACCTTTCCTGCGGATGCCCCGGATATATTGACAGTGGGCGCTATCACGGATCGTAAGAAGAAAAGTAATTTCAGTTCTGTTGGCTTTACGGCGGATTACCGGGTGAAGCCGGATGTGGTTGCCTTGGGTACGGGCTGTTGCGTGATAGATCCTACGGGGAATATCCGTTACGCGAACGGTACCTCTTTCGCTACGCCGATCTTAGCGGGGTTGGGTGTTTGTCTATGGCAAGCGTTTCCCAGTCTGACGAATAAGGATATAATCTCTCTTTTGCAGCGTTTCGGCAGTAAGTTTGAGCAACCGGACGCTGAGTTGGGATATGGCATCCCGGATGTGTACAAAGCTTATAAACAAGAGCGTAAATATGCGGCCGAATCTAAATAACTTATCGGGTGAGAAAGAGGCTCTATCTTTGTTAGAGCTGAATACCCGCATACGGGGTGCGTTGTCGAGGGCTTTCCCGGAGACTTGCTGGGTGCGTGCGGAGATGAGCGATGTGCGGGTGAATACTTCTTCCGGACATTGTTATCTGGAGTTTGTGGAGAAGAATGTGCAGACCGGGCAATTGGTGGCCAAGGTACGAGGGTCTATCTGGGCGAAGACGTTTCGTATGTTGAAACCTTATTTCGAGATGGAGACCGGTCAGATGTTCGCTTCCGGCTTGAAAGTGTTGGTGAAGGTGTCTGTTGAGTTCCACGAGTTGTATGGATTGAGTCTTACGGTGCTTGATATAGATCCGGCTTATACGTTAGGTGATATGGTGCGTAAGCGTATGGAGATTATCCGCCAATTGCAGGAGGAAGGGGTCTTTACACTGAATAAGGAATTGCCTTTTCCGCTACTTCCTAGGAGAATCGCTATCATTACTTCTCCGACGGCTGCCGGCTACGAGGATTTTATGAATCAGTTGACACGGAATAAAGGGGGGTATCCGTTCTATACCAAATTATTCCCCGCCTTGATGCAGGGAGAACGGACGGAGGCTTCTGTAATAGCGGCTTTAGACCGGATTTATCAACATCAAGATCTTTTTGATGTGGTCGTGATTATCCGCGGAGGTGGGGCTACCTCGGACTTGAATAGCTTCGATTCTTATCTGTTGGCGGCGAATTGCGCTCAATTCCCTTTACCGATTATCACGGGTATCGGGCACGAACGGGATGATACGGTTGTAGATTTGGTAGCGCATACCCGGATGAAGACACCGACCGCTGTCGCCGAGTTCCTTATTTCCCGAATGGATAGCGTTGGTGAGGAGTTGGAGAGTTTGCGTCAAGACGTGAGTTTATTGGCTATGGATATTCTATCCCGACAGAAAAACTATTTACAATTGGTAGCGACCCGTTTCCCTTCTATCGTGACAAGCCGGATCGAGCGGAATCGTTCGGGACTGCAAACGATAGCGAGCCGTTTACCTGCGATGGCATCGGGTTTGTTATCACGCCGCCAGTCGGTGCTTGAGAATACGGAACTTCGCTTGCGGAACGGTATTACCTCTAAACTTTCCGAGAGTGGGCGTTTTATCCAGCTTACGGAGCAGTTTATCAAGATGGCTTCTCCTGATTATATATTGAAGAGGGGATATAGCTTAGCCTTGAAAGATGGCAAGATTATCAAACATGCCTCTGATTTGCGAGCCGGCGAAGAACTGACGACTCGCTTCATCGATGGTGAAATAAAAAGTATTATCAAACCATAGAGGGTGGTTTTATAACCGTCCGATAAATACATAATTAATATGGCGAAGAAAGAAGAAACATATAACGAGGCGATCGAGAAACTTCGTAAGATCGTGGCTGAGATCGAGAATGGAGACTTGGATGTCGATATCCTGTCCGAGAAGGTAAAAGAAGCTACCCGTCTGATCAAGCTCTGCAAGGAGAAGCTGTATAAAGTGGATGAGGAAGTTAAAAAAGTTTTGGAGGAATTGGATTGATGGATAAGTACGTCTTGATCGTTGCCGGGGGGAAAGGGCTTCGTATGGGTGGAGATCTGCCGAAGCAGTTTATTCCTATGCGGGGGAAACCTCTTTTGATGCATACGTTAGAGGCTTTTCATCGTTGGGATGCTTCCGCACGTATAATCCTTGTGCTTCCGGAGGATCATCAGCCGTATTGGAATATGCTTTGCAAGGAAATCGGCTGCAAGGTCCCGCATGCGATCGTGAAAGGGGGAGATGCTCGCTTCTTCTCGGTTAAGAATGGGTTGGATTGGCTTTTGGCGGAGAGGCGTCGGAAGGGGGAGGAGGATAGCGGTCTGAGTTTGGTCGCTGTGCACGATGGCGTTCGTCCTTTCGTCTCTCCGGAGGTTGTTGAGGCCTGCTTTGATAAAGCGGCTGTCACGGGAGCCGTTATCCCGGTTGTTCCGATGATTGATTCCCTGCGTGAGACAGATGAAAAAGGGAGCCATCCGGTGGACCGTTCCCGCTATATGGCTGTACAAACCCCGCAAGTCTTCCATTTGGAATTATTGACAAAAGCCTATGAGCAACCTTATTCGTCTTTATTTACGGACGACGCTTCCGTGGTGGAGGCGATGGGGCATGCGATTGATACGGTTCCCGGTGATCGTGAGAATATCAAGATTACCACGCCCTTTGATTTGTTAATAGCGGAAGCGATGTTTGCCCGGTAAACCCTAAAAACTCATAGATGTTATGCTGGACCTTGATAAGCGATCGATTACGTACTTGCCGGGAGTAGGACCCAAGAAGGCGGATATCCTGCAAAAGGAAGCGGGGATATCGTCGTATGAGGACTTGCTCTTTTATTTTCCTTATAAATATATAGATCGCAGCCGGTTTTATAAAGTAGCTGAGATCAGTGGGAATATGCCTTATATCCAGTTGAAAGGCCAGATTCTCTATTTCGATACGCTAGGCGAGGGACGGAGTAAACGGCTGGTCGGTAAGTTCTCGGATGGTACGGGCACGATCGATTTGGTCTGGTTCAAGGGTTTGAATTATGTGACAGATAAGTATCGTCCCAATACCGAGTATATAGTTTTCGGAAAGCCTACGGAGTTTGGGCATACCTATAACATACCGCATCCGGATATTGATTTATTGGACCAAGCGGATCAAGTGGCGAGAGGCTTGACCCCGTTCTACAATACCTCGGAGAAGATGAAAAAGTCGTTTCTGAATTCCCGGGCGATCCAGAACCTGCAATATACGTTGTTAAGCTGGCTGAACTGGGAACTTCCGGAGACGCTTTCCCCCGACGTATTGAAACGGATCCATATGATGTCTATGACAGAGGCGATGCGGAATATCCATTTCCCGGAATCTGCCGCTAAGTTGCGTGACGCCCAGTTACGTTTGAAGTTTGACGAGCTTTTCTTCATACAATTAAATATATTACGTACCGCTAGCGTTCGGAAACTGAAGCTAAAAGGGATCGTTTTCCCTACGGTCGGCCATTATTTCAATACGTTCTATAAAGAGTATCTTCCTTTTGAGTTGACGAACGCCCAGAAACGGGTAGTTCGTGAGATCCGGATCGATATGGGTAGCGGGCGGCAGATGAATCGCCTGCTGCAAGGTGATGTGGGGAGTGGCAAAACTTTGGTAGGCTTATTGTCTATGCTATTGGCGATAGATAATCATTGCCAAGCTTGTATGATGGCTCCTACCGAGATATTGGCAACCCAGCATTATGCGACGATCATGGGATTCCTGAAAGATATGGACGTGAAGGTCGCTCTTTTGACCGGATCTACCAAGAAGAAAGAGCGGGATAAGATATTACCGGCTATTGCCAGCGGTGAGATCCAGATCGTGATCGGGACGCATGCGTTGATTGAGGAGACAGTGGTTTTCTCTTCGTTGGGATTAGCGATTATCGATGAGCAGCACCGTTTTGGTGTGGAGCAACGCTCACGCCTTTGGACGAAGAATGCGATCGTGCCGCATGTGTTGGTGATGACGGCTACCCCGATTCCCCGTACTTTGGCGATGACTTTGTATGGGGATCTGGATGTATCGGTGATTGATGAGTTACCTCCGGGACGTAAACCGATACAGACGCTTCATCGCTATGATAATAAAAAGGCGCAACTTTATGAGTTCCTTCGGAAAGAGATACAAAAGGGGCGTCAGGTTTATGTGGTATATCCCTTGATTGAAGGAAATGAGAAACTGGATTATAAAGACTTGGAGGCTGGTTTTGAGACGTTCAAGGAGGTCTTCCCAGAATATAAGGTATGTATGGTACATGGCCGTATGAAAGCGGCGGATAAGGATACCGAGATGCAGAAGTTTATCTCCGGCGAGGCGCAAATCTTGATGGCTACTACGGTTATAGAGGTTGGCGTGAACGTGCCGAACGCATCCGTCATGGTGATCGAGAGTGCTGAACGTTTCGGCCTCTCTCAACTTCATCAGCTTCGTGGCCGGGTAGGACGTGGTGCTGAACAATCTTATTGTATCTTGGTCTCTTCCTATAAATTAAGTAATGACACTCGTAAGCGACTGGAGATTATGGTGAACAGTACGAATGGCTTTGAGATCGCTGAGGCGGATCTCCGTCTCCGGGGACATGGAGATTTGGAAGGTACCCGGCAAAGTGGCGAGGGGATAGACCTTAAAATAGCGGACTTGGCGGCCGATGGACAAATACTTCAGTATGCGCGGGATATCGCTCAAGGAGTTCTTGACGAAGACCCCGAATTATTGTCCGAACAGCACCGGATATTGAGCGAAAGGCTCAAAACTCTGTTCACAAGGAAGATAAATTGGGGAATGATTAGCTAATATGTTGTGAAACATATTGTCCTGTAAGCCTTTGATATTTAGCTTGTTTATTCGCTTGTTTTGCTTTTGTTCAAAGTCATTGCAGAAATTTTTCGTTAATCAATTTTGTCGGCTTATTCAAATTTCCGAACTTTGACAAGTTGACAATCAGGCAGAGATGCCGGGTATTGCCGTTTTATCCTGAATTATAAGAATGAAAGTTATCAAAAAATGAGTATAAAGACATTTCTATTCATTTGTTGTGCCGCTGTGATGGTATCGACTGCAAATGCGGAGAACCCGGTGAAACCGGAAACTCCGGAGACTCCCAATCATCCAACCCACAAACTTATGGACAAGCGTGTATCTGAGTTAATGGCCGACCGTGTTGGCTTTAAGAAAGATATGGCTTTGAAGGAGCTTGCGGAGATTAATGAGAAAGCGGAGTTGGAGGCGAGAGAGAACTTGATGTTCCCTGCCGATGAATTATATGGCGAATGGACAAATGAATGGGTGAATCCTTTCCGGGGTAAAAAGGTAGATATGCCGGATTCTTGCGTGATTGATTGTTCGGCGTTTGTTTTGCCGATCGATACGATGATCCGGGTTACCTCTAAGTATGGCCCTCGCCGGCGTCGGATGCATAAAGGGGTTGATTTAAAGGTACAGATCGGTGATACAATCCGTGCGGCTTTCGATGGTAAGGTACGTATTAAGAATTTCGAGCGCAGAGGGTATGGCTATTATTTAGTGGTTCGTCATCCGAATGGTTTGGAGACTGTATATGGCCATTTATCTAAATTTTTGGTTGGTGTAAATGATATCGTTCATGCGGGAGACCCGATCGCCTTGGGGGGGAATACAGGACGTTCTACCGGTTCTCACTTGCATTTCGAGACTCGTTTCTTAGGTCAGGCTCTTAATCCTGCCGATATTATTGATTTCGAGAGTTGTGTGCCTTACCAAGATCAATATGTATTCCACAATGTAAAGATCAATGGACGCAAGAGTAATATTTATACATCCTCAAATGAGCAAATGGTTTATCACCGTGTGAAATCCGGTGACACATTAGGCAAGATCGCTCGTATGTATGGTACAACAGTGAATGAGCTTTGCCGCTTAAATGGATTGAAAGGTACTTCCATGCTGCGTATCGGCCAGTCCATTCGTTGTAGTGCCGGTGTGGAAACCGCGGCTAAAGCGACTCCAAAAGCTCAAACTCAAAAGAAATCGACCGCTTCCGGATCTTCTAAGAAAATCACGGTACAGGCAAGTTCTTCCGCTACCGCTTCTTTAGGAGAAAATACGAATACAATGAATGATGTGGAGGCTACTCCGGTTTATCATCGTATTAAATCCGGTGATACGCTTGGCGCTATCGCTAAAAGATACGGTACTTCCGTTAGTAAACTTTGCGAATTGAACGGTATCACAAAGACTACCGTGTTGCGCTTAGGACGCTCATTACGCTGTTCATAACGATATATAAGATGTAAGAAAACGAAAAGGAGCCGCTTATAAAGTGGCTCCTTTTCGTTGTAACCTCTTTTCATTTATCTTATTAGCTTTTGTTGTCTTGAATTTTCGAGAACATCTACGTCTTTTTTCCTATATTCGCGGGTATAATCTAGGATAGTATGCCAAATACAAAGGAACAATTCGAGCAAGTGATCTCCCTGTGCCGGGAGTTGTTCGAGAAGAAGTTGAAAGATTACGGGCCGTCGTGGAGGATCATGCGCCCCCAGTCGGTTACCGATCAGATATTTATCAAGGCGAACCGTATCCGTAGCTTGGAGATTAAGGGGACGAGCATGGTGGACGAGGGAATCCGTCCGGAGTTTATCGCCATCGTTAATTATGGCGTGATCGGTTTGATCCAGTTGGCGTTGGGATTCGCGGATACGACCGATATCACGATAGATAAAGCCTTGGAATTATACGATAAATACATCACTGAGACGAAGGAACTGATGTACGCCAAGAATCACGACTATGATGAGGCGTGGCGCAGTATGCGTATCAGCTCGTACACGGATCTTATTTTGATGAAGATTTATCGGACCAAGCAAATCGAGAGTCATGGAGGCAAGACACTCGTCTCCGAGGGAGTGGACGCTAACTACATGGATATGATCAATTATGCCCTCTTCGGCTTGATTAAGCTGGAGTTTGGCGAGGAGTGAGCTACATGGAATATAAGGAAACCGTAAAGAAAGTGATCGCGGAGGTCTGCCGCCTGTTATTGGGAGTTGTCTTTATCTTCTCCGGAACGGTGAAGGCTGTCGATCCCATGGGAGGCGCCATTAAGATTGGCGACTATCTGACTTCCTTTGGGCTGGATAAGCTGCAACCCTTTACGGTATTGATCTCCTTTAATTTGTCCGCTCTGGAATTCATGCTGGGTGTCTGTATGCTATTGGGGGTGTACCGGCGGTATACGACCTTCTTGACCTTGCTGATGATGTCTTTCATGACGCCGCTGACGCTGTATCTGGCGATCTTCAATCCCGTATCGGATTGCGGTTGCTTCGGGGATGCCTTGGTGATCAGTAATTGGCAGACCTTCTATAAGAATGTCGTACTTTTGGCCGCCGCTATTTACGTGTTCATCCATAATCAGCGGCTTTTACAAGGCTATACCTACCATGTCTACTGGTTCGTGGCCTTGTGGGCATATGTCTTCGCTATCGGTTTCGCTTACCGGAATTATAATCATTTGCCGATCTTGGATTTTCGTCCCTATAAGTTGGGTGCGAATATCCCTGCCTTGATGTCGATACCGGAAGGTGCGCCCGAGGATGAATATGCGTATTCTTTTATTTACGAGAAGGATGGCGTACAGAAAGAATTTTCTTTGGAGAACGCCCCGGCCGATGATAGCACGTGGACTTTCGTGGATTCAAAGACCAAGCTGATCAAACAAGGATACGTTCCCCCCGTTACCACATTTCATATCTATAATGAGAATGACGCAGACGTGACTGATGAGTTGCTGAACGACCCGAAAGGTCTTTTCCTTTTGATCGCTCCCCGTCTGGAGAATGCGGATGATGAGCGTATCGACGAGATTAATAACGTATACGATTACGCCTTGGAGAACGGCTTGGGCTTCTATTGCGTGACGGGTTCTTCCGCTGATGCTATCGCTACATGGAGCGATAATACCGGTGCCGAGTATCCGTTTCTTATGGCCGATGATGTCCTTTTGAAAACGATCATCCGCTCCAATCCGGGATTGGTCTTGCTGAAGAAAGGTACGATCTTGATGAAGTGGCATTACAACGATATCCCACAGGAAGAAGACCTGAAAACGATCGTAAACGGCTATCTGGAAGGAAATACCGACTGGAAAGCGAAAGAAGATGCCCGGCTAATAACCAACCTATTAAGTTTTACCGTACCTTTGTTGCTGGTTTGGGGATACGATGCCTTGCGCAATCGCCGTCGCCGGAAAGGAAAAGAATCTGAATAGAGATTTATTTGTATTACATATTTAAATTATTAAGTTATGAGAAAGAATATTGTTGCAGGAAACTGGAAAATGAACACTACTCTTGCTGAAGGTCTTGCTTTGGCTAAAGGTTTGGACGAGGCTTTGAAGGGTAAGACTCCGAATTGCGATGTGATCATCGGTACTCCGTTCACTCACTTGGCAAGCGTTGCTGCCGCTATCGATACAAACAAGATCGGTGTTGCAGCTGAGAACTGCGCTGACAAGGAAAAAGGTGCTTATACAGGTGAGGTTTCTGCCGCTATGGTAGCTTCTACTGGCGCGAAATATGTGATCTTAGGCCACTCTGAGAGACGTGCTTATTATCATGAGACTCCGGAGATCTTGAAGACGAAGGTTGAGTTGGCTTTGGCTAACGGTTTGACTCCGATCTTCTGTATCGGTGAGGTTTTGGAGGAGAGAGAAGCTGGCAAGCACTTCGAGGTAGTAGACGCTCAGATCGCTGGTTCTTTGTTCGATCTTTCCGCTGAGGATTTCGGCAAGATCGTCTTGGCTTACGAGCCGGTATGGGCTATCGGTACAGGTAAGACTGCTTCCGCTGAGCAAGCTGAGGAGATCCATGCTCACATCCGCACTACTTTGGCCGCTAAATATGGCAATGAGGTAGCTGATAACTGCACGATCCTTTACGGTGGTAGCTGTAACGCCGGTAACGCTAAGGAATTGTTCGCTAAACCGAACGTAGACGGTGGTTTGATCGGTGGCGCTTCTTTGGCCGTTGACAAATTTATGCCGATTATCGAGGCTTTTTAATTAATTCATAATAAGAAGGTATCTTTCCCCTCAATGAATGGGGAAAGATACTCTTTTTAATATTCTATCTATGAAAAGAATTCCTTGTATCTTATTGCTATTTGCCTTTATGATGGCCGGTACTTCATCTTTATTCGCTCAGACGGTGTTGGAAGGTGAGCGTTCGACCATATTCGATGCGTTGCAGAGATCCGGTTTGGGAAAAGGCGAGGTCGTTATCAATCAATCCGCCGCTATCCGCAAGATGGTGGGTGAGCGTATGCGTGGAGCGAACGTGGAGACGACAGATAGCCTTACCTTCTTGAAGGTACAAGGGTATCGTACGCAGGTATTTTCCGGTAATAACCAACGGGTCTCGAAAGACGAGGCTTTTCGTAAGGAGAAGGAAATCAAGGAGCTTTTTCCAGAGATCCCGACGTATGTCACTTACAACGCCCCGTTCTGGAAGTTGCGTGTGGGAGATTTCCGCTCGCATGAGGAGGCCTATCATATGATGCGCCTGTTGATGGGTGCTTTCCCGAAATACGGGAAGGAAATGTATATCGTACGAGAAGAGATAAAAATTCCCCTAAATTAAAGATGATGTCAGAAGTAAACGAAGAGACGCTACGTGCCCGGGAAGCTTTGGCCGGCCATTATAAGGAAGTATTGGGTTTGCTGGGTGAGGACGTGGAGCGTGAGGGTCTGCTTAAAACGCCAGAACGTGTGGCGAAAGCGATGCAGTTTTTAACCAAGGGATATCATGAGGACCCGGAGGCGGTGCTCCGTTCCGCCATGTTTCAGGAAGAGGATTACAAACAGATGGTTATCGTGAAAGATATCGATTTCTTCTCCCTTTGTGAGCATCATATGTTGCCTTTCTTCGGCAAGGCCCACGTGGCTTATATCCCCAAGAAATATATTACGGGCTTAAGCAAGATCCCTAGGGTAGTGGATATCTTCGCCCGCCGTCTCCAGATACAGGAGCGTATGACGATGCAGATCAAGGATTGTATCCAGAGGACCTTGGACCCGTTGGGCGTGATGGTCGTGATCGAGGCGCAGCATATGTGCATGCAGATGCGTGGCGTGGAGAAACAAAATTCCTTGACGACTACCTCTGATTTCACCGGCTTTTTCCAACAAGCCAAGACGCGCGAGGAGTTCATGAACTTGATCAAGCATAATCGCTGATCATCATCTCCCGTCATAGCTTACTCCAGTTTAGCCGTATAACTGATCCGCAGTGATACGGCTTTTATTATATCCCTACATTTCCATTCGTTGGGGCACAGTCGTGAAATATATAGGCGGGATGCAACTTTTACGGAGACCTATTCATCAATTAGATATAAGGACATTAAAAATATCAAGTTATGAAGACCAACAATTACCAATTCCTGTCGCTCTGTCTCTGCATACCTTTGTTTGCGTTGACGGGGTGCGACAATGATTCTTTCGGAGAACCTTTCGGAACCGATACTGAGCGATATGATATACCTTTGGATACTAAATCGATAGAGGTAAACGCTAGAGGGCAGAAGTTCGCTTTTAATTTTTATAAGGAAATGGCTGGCAAGGAGGAGTCGAATTTTTGTATCTCTCCTTTAAGCGCCTCCTTTTGTTTGGGTATGGTATTGAATGGGGCGAATGGTAATACGTATACAGAGCTACAAGAAGCCTTAGGTTATGAGGGCTTAACCAACGAGGAGATAAACGCTTATGCCCAAATGATGCAGACGGAGCTTCCCAAGTTGGATGGTCGTACTGTTTTCATGAATGCGAATAGTATGTGGATCAAGGATGATTTCCAAATGCTGGAACCATTTGTAAAGACCAATCAAACGTATTATAATGCCGAGGTTTATAACGAGCCGTTCAATATGGAGACGGTGGACAAGATCAACCATTGGTGCGCCAATAAAACGAATGATTTGATCCCTAAGATGCTGGAGACAATCAGTCCCAATACATTGGCATGCCTGATCAACGCCATTTATTTCAAGGGAGTGTGGAAAATGGAGTTCGATAAGGGAGATACAAAGGACAAGCCGTTCCATCTAAAGGACGGATCAGAGATCAAAGTTCCTACCATGAAACAACAAGCGACAAATTATTATTATGGTGATGAGCAGGTATCTGTCGTGGAACTACCTTATGGAAACGGAGCGTTTAGTCTGGTTCTTTTTATGCCGTCCGATAAGAAGAAAACCTCGCTAGATGAGTTGATTGCGGACTTGGATGCGGATCGTTGGAACCAGTGGATGAGTAACCTGAGTTCTTATTCGTTCGACCTCTATTTGCCTCGCTTTACGATGGAATCAAGTATGGATTTAACAGATGTGATGAGGACATTGGGAGTCAAGGATGCCTTTAAGTCGGAGGCAGACTTCACGAATATATCAACCGAACAGCCTTTATTTATAGGCTTGATAAAACAAAATACCTTTATTAAGGTCGATGAGTCCGGCACGGAAGCCGCCGCTGTTACGATAGTAGATATGGATACAAGTGCGCTTCCTCCCGCTACCACTTTAAAGGAACTTCGTTTTGATCATCCCTTCGGCTATGTCTTAAAGGAGAATAGTACGGGTGCCATTTTATTCGCAGGCCGAGTGGATCATCCCAAGTCTTAAAATAAATCAGCGTGTGTACCGGTATCGGTCATGATCAAGACCAGTTCGGTATCGTTTTGTTGCCATATTAAGAGCCAGTCGCTTTTAATATGGCATTCCCATAAGCCCTCAAATTTACCGCTTAGTTTATGGGGGTGATATTGCATTGGGAGGGAACCGGTTTCTTGAAGAATGCCGATAACTTCCCATAGGAGTTCTGGATTGCAATTCCTTTTCAAGCATTTCTTGAAACTCTTATCAAATTGCTTGGTAGTCTGTACGTCGTACATGGTTTATTGATTTAGCAAATGCTTTTTTAGATCTTCCATATCTTTGGCCTTATAAACCCTTCCTGCCTTGATATCCTCCAGTCCCTTCTCTATACCGGACTTCTTCCTGCCGATATTCCAACCGAATTTCTTGGCCAGTTCTTTGAGCAAGGCCATGTCTACCTCCGGTAAGGTAATTTCTACTTTCTTGACTGTCACTTCCATATCTTGGGTTGTTTATAGATTGTATGTGACAAAAATACGTTTTTTTATTGAATTGATAATCATCTTTGAGAGATTTCGAGAAAGACGATCGAAGGATATGACAATTTGTTAGGATTGACAATTTGTAATCGGATGTCCCGGAGAATCAGTTTTTCCGGGCTAAGGTACGTCTTGTGCTTGAATTTGAAAAAATAAATCAGCAATCGGTTCATTGATAGAGCAATGCCGAAAAATAGCCTTTTGTTCTAGCGAAAATAATTCATCGTAATTCATATCCGATGGAGCAAAAGGAGGGAAAAACGGTGTTACGATAGGGCTATAAGGAGGTAAGAATGCCCATTCACGACTACTTACAACCCTATTTGCGACTGCTTATAATGCCCAATGGCACTACTGGCGTTGCTTAACGCAACCGTATGTGTAGGCTTTTGTCGCCTAATGTGTATCGAAAACGGTCTTTTTCATTGGAAAAGCACTGTTTATTGTTATCTCCCCTTCTTTATCTTGTGATTCCTGTGGAAATGAGATGTTATGGAAAAGCTCTAATACTACTCAAAAAGACAGAAAAGCCTCTTCGTGGATGACTTTATGGAAATGAGAATTTTGCTTGATCAACAGCTGGAAAAAGCGTTTAGAAGTGAATAACTAATCACTTCTAAAGCCGTTAGTTATTCACTGGGTATACTCGTTAGTTATTCACTCGACAAGCCGCAAGTTATTCATTTCAGAAGGCAAAAGTAGGAGATTTTACCTTTCATCCCCCGGATACTTCCGTTGGTCACAATAATTTGATTGGATATTCCTGCTGATGTAATTTTGATATAAAAACGACATGAGCAGGAATCTTTTTATAATAGTTCTATTGATAATTACCCCTTTTTGTGGTTGGGGACAGGTCGATACGATAGCGGATCAGAAGTTACAGGAAGTGGTGATCATGGCTAAGCTCCCTACGGTAGAGATGAAACCGGGGAAGATGACTTATAGGCTGGATGCCTCTATCACCCAAAGCCAAGGGAATGTCTACGACGTGTTGACCAGTTTGCCGGGAGTCGTGATACAAAATGATGGCACTATTTTCTTGAATGGTCAAAACGGAGCGAATATCTTGATGGATGGTAAGCCGACCTATTTATCGGGGCAAGATCTTGTCAACCTCTTAAAATCGACTCCTGCCTCCATTACGGATAAAATCGATTTGATTACGCATCCCTCGGCACGTTACGACGCTAGCGGAAACTCCGGTATTATCGATATACGTACGAAGAAGATATTGCGAAGAGGAATGAACCTTTCGGTAAACGGTAGTTATGACCAAGGTAAATATGGAGAGGGTTTCGCTTCTACTACCCTGAATCTGCGAACGAATAAGCTCAACTTCTATCTCTCTTATTCCTATTCCCGGAAGAATGATTACGATGATCTGTATGTGGAGAGAAACTATCTGGAAGGTTGGCGGCCGGAAGGGGAGACCGGGCAGATGACGCAATCTTCCTATCGAACTTGGAAGAATACATCAAACTATTATCGTTTCGGGATCGATTATCAAATGTCGGATAAGACTACGATCGGGTTTTCGACGGATGGTAATCTGGCGGGTAACAAGGTTGAGGGAGATATGAACTCATCCATTCCTAAGCGATCTCCGCAAACCGGAGGTTCGCTTCGCACCTTGAACGATCAGAATCGTTCACAGGATAATTTTACGGCTGTTTTAAGTTTAACACATACCTTTAACTCTGATGGTGGGGTCTTGGATGCCTCTATGGATTACTTGCGTTATCGATACGAGGAAGACCAATATTTGAATAGCCAAGATACCTTGTTTGGGGATATGGATGGAGGAATCCATTTATACTCCGGACAAGCGAATCTGGTGTGGCCTTTCTCGAAATCCTTCACGTTCCATGCAGGCGCCAAGACCTCTTTTGTCTCTATTGATAATAACGCTGATTATAATCGGTTACAAGGTGATTCTTGGCAACCGGACCATGACTTGAGTTGTGATTTTCAGTATGACGAGAATATAAACGCGGGCTATGTACAGCTTGACGCCAAATTCTCTTCTATAAGTCTGGAGGCAGGTCTTCGTCTGGAAAATACCCGCATAGAGGGCGAACAATCGGGTAACGCTTATCAAAGAGACTCCTCGTTTACCAATCATTATACGCACTTGTTCCCAACGCTTTCTGTTCAGTATGCCTTGAGGAATGGGAATAGTCTGTCGCTTACTTATGGCAAACGGATTGTCCGTCCGAATTACCGGGACCTGAATCCGTTTGTATATATCCACGATGAGTATACGTATGATAAAGGTAACACCTTATTACGCCCGGAATTATCCGATAATCTGGAACTGGCCTATATACATGGCGATTTATTCCGGGTGGGGCTTGCTTTCAATTATACGAAGGATGTAATTATCAAGAGCTATTTGGATCAAGGGAACTATGTCGTTTATGTCTCACCGGAAAATCTCTCTTCCCGCGTCAGCGTAGGTCCTCGGCTCAGTACCTCCCAGTTACCGCTAACCTCATTTTGGAACGTGAACGTCAGCGCATCCTGGATCTATAACCGGTATCGTTTGCCGGAGAATTATCAAGTAAAGGTGAATAAGAGATGGACACCGAATATCGGGATCTCGAATCAGTTTAACTTTGCCCGGACTTGGAGCGCTGAGCTTATCGGTTTCTATAATGGGAAAATGGCGGCGGGACAAGCTGCGATCTATCCGTTATGGCAAATAAATGCCGGTATCCAGAAGAAGATATGGAAAGGCCGGGGAACAATCCAGTTATTCGCACGGGATATTTTCCATTCGAATGTATCGAGAATGAGCGTGATGACTCCTACCCAGCACGCTTTTATAAAAGAGCGGATGAACCGGACGGTAGTCGGTATTTCTTTGACCTATCGTATAAATCGTGGTTTGGAGGTGAAAGAATCTCACCGGAAGCATAGCGTAGATGAAAGTAAAAGAATAAATTTGTGAAACCTCTAGACAAATGGTTTATGAAAAAGATATATAAGTGGGTATATGCCATGATTTTTGCGGTCTCTTTGTATTCTTGTATCCGCTGGGTAACGGATTATACGAAAGAAGGACACTATTGGACACAGTCTTTGGGGAATAGTATCTTAGAAATCGTGATCCTTGCTTTTGTCTCTTATTTGTTTTTTATTTATTTCAGATGGCAGATCGAGAAGAGCCGAAGAGCGAAAGAACCGAATAGATGGAAATTTGTTTGGAGATCGTATGGAATGCCTTTCTTATTGATTATATTGGGAGTGAATGCTACGTTGGCAATTACCCGTATATTTACCGGTGATACTTTCCATATGGACGCTATAATAATTGCGAACGTGATAGGGAGCTTGTTTGCGTTTATGGTCTATAATGTTCAGCGAGCTCAAGTATTGGATAAAGATTACGCCGAGCAGCGTATCCTACTGGAAAAGATCAAGAATGATCAATTACAGACGGAATTGAAGTTCTTGAAATCCCAATATCATCCTCACTTCTTGTTTAATGCGCTCAATACCGTTTATTTCCAGATTGATGAAAGTAACAAGGCGCCTCGTCGCACGTTAGAGATGATATCCGAACTCTTGCGTTACCAACTGTATGGCGGTAATCAGAAGGTCAGTATCCTACAAGAAATTGATTATTTGAAAACTTATATAGCTTTGCGTAAGCTTCGTATGAGTGAACGCCTGCGGTTGCGTGTAGAGTTTCCGCCCGAATTGAATGAACTGAATATTTATCCGTTACTCTTCCTCCCGTTGGTAGAGAACGCTTTTAAATACGTAGGTGGTGATTATCAATTGGATATTATCATGAAATGGGAAAATAACCGGATCAGTTTGTTTATACGAAACTCCATCCCCGAGCTTTCAGCGGAGGACGAAGCGTTGCGTAAATCGGTGGATGAACGGCAACGTAAAGGCATCGGTCTGGTAAATTTACGCCGCCGATTATCTTTATTGTATCCCAATAAGCACCGTTTGGAAACCCGGAAAGAAGAGACTGAGTTCGTAGCGGAATTAATGATTGAAATAGAAGATATATGACAATAACCTGCGTGATAACAGATGATGAGCCGATGGCCCGTAAAGGATTGCAATCGTATGTGGAGCGAGTGGATTTTCTCTCCTTGACCGGTGTATGTGAGGACGCTATCCAATTAAATACTCTGTTGAAAACTCAGCAGCCGGATTTACTTTTGTTAGATATCGAGATGCCTTATCTTTCCGGTTTGGATTTATTGGCGACCTTAAACCAGCCTCCCAAAGTGATCGTTACTTCCGCTTATGAGCAATATGCCTTGAAAGGGTATGAGCTGGATGTCGTGGATTATTTGCTGAAGCCTATTTCCTTTGAGCGTTTCTTAAAAGGCGTGAATAAGGTGCACGACCTGTTGGCTCGGGAGAATACGCCGGATGCGGATGCCTCGTTTTTCGTGAAAAGCGAGAAGCAAATGCGTAAGATTTACCTAAGAGATATCTTATTTGTAGAGGCGTTGGAAAATTATGTTAGTATCTATACTACTTCCGGTAGAGTATTGACCCATTCAACCTTGAAGCGGATCGGGGAATCCCTACCCGATGATCAATTTCTCCAAACGCATAAATCGTATATAATTAATGCGGATCGTGTCGATCTGGTAGAAGGGAATAGATTACGTATCGAATCCTATCAAATCCCGATCGCCCGTAATCTCAGAGATGTTGTATTTAAGCGTATCCTTAAGAATACGTTGTAATTACCAATTTATTGTATTTATACGAATTTTGTTCTTTAGGCGTTTTATAGTAAACTAAATACGGTAAGTTATGAAGATCAAAAGTTGTGCATGGTTGGTTTGTCTTATTTTGTGTTTGCCTATAATGATGAAGGCGCAGGTTCTGAAAATAGAGAATGGTATGGCTTTCTCTTCTTTGGTGAATGAAGGTGAGGACCTTTTTGATAAGTCTTTGTCATCGTATCAAATGTCTATAGGATTGGATTATTTGGATCAGGGTTGGTATGCATTGTCAAGTAATGTGGGTTACTTACGTAAAGGTGGAAGTTTTGATTTCTATGAGGCTACAGATCCGGGACTCAATATGCTGAAGAGGAATATGAAATACATGTTTGATTATATCACCTTGAATACTACTTTTCGAGTAAAGACTCTTTCGGGTAGTGGTTGGAATTTCTACGCAGGCGTCGGACCTCGTGTTGATGTAAATGTGAAGCGTCATATTTCTTTAGGCGATATGGATTCTTTGTTTCCCGAGCAGACAGCTCCTGCCGTGAACCGGATTATTGTCGGATTAAAATGTGAGACCGGCGTTAATTATAATTTCGATCGTTATTTGTTGGGACTAAACGTCAGTTATCTTCCGAGTTTTATAAAGCCTAATAAAGACTTCATTGCCCATGATCGAACCTTCACGGTTGGGATTTTACTCGGATATAGGTTATAAAGCGATAGAGACGCGGCACATGCCGCGTCTCTACAACTGGGGTGTTTTGTTATTTGAATAACATTGGGGCGAATTTTGTGAGGTAGATGCGCCAGTTTTTCCAGATATGGCCGCCGTCGCTCTCGTAGTATTCGTATTTGTAGCCGTTATCGTCTAGTTTCTTGCGATAGTCTACGTTGTTCTTGTATAAGAAGTCGGTTTTACCGATGGCGATCCAGTATAATTTCGGGTGCTTGCCGAATTGTACTTTCAGCTTCTCATCCATATTCTGGTAGATGGGAGATTCGGAGCCTTCGCGGGGGAGGATAGCGGCAGAGAATAATCCCACGTAATCGAACATATCCGGATATTGCTTAGATATATGCAAAGAATGGAAACCACCCATGGAAAGTCCGGCTATCGCACGGCTGGATTTCTTCTTTTCTACACGGTAATTGCTCTCGATAAACTTAATGACATCCGGGAAGCTGCTTTCCATGCTACCCTCCATGGTTTTAGGTAGTTGCATATTCGGCTTGACTAAACCTAGGCTGGATTCTCCCGGAGCGGCCTCTTGATCCGCGTTTCCGTTTGTCATAACCACGATCATCGGTTTTGCCTTACCTTGGGCGATCAAATTGTCTAAGATCTGGGCCGTACGTCCTAAGGCGATCCAAGCTTCCTCGTCGCCACCCATGCCATGTAAGAGGTAGAATACCGGATATTTTTTGCCACTTGTCTCATAGCCAGCCGGCGTATAAACGGTAATACGGCGGGTCTTTCCCAATGTCGGGCTCTCATACCAACGGCGAGCGACCGTTCCGTGAGGAACATCATTAACGCTGTATAAATCGCCCTGTCCACCCTTGATGATAAAGATATTCGTAACGGATGCCACGTCACGGTTCAGATAGACATTATTAGGATCTGTAGTCTTTAATCCATCGACAATAAAGGAATAGCTATATAATTCGGAGGGAAGAGGTTCCGGTGTGGTATATTCCCAAACGCCTTCTTTACCTTCCTTTAAATCAACGGTACCGGGTACATCCACTAAACCGAACTGAGTCTCCATCTTCTGTGTGGGAAGGAAATCTCCTGTTACCTGCACCTTGATCGCTTTGGGTGCCATGAACCGGAAGGTTACGGTGTTATCCGGATGAATCTCCGGAGAGATGATGTTCTGACTACCCCAAAGGGCTTGTTGGGCGAACGTGATCACGCTGATCAGCATGAATACGGCCAAGATTGATAATCTTTTCATAATGATAAATTTATTAATGGTATTACTAGAGTCTAAAGATTTTTACAAATGTAATGAATAATCTGTTACATGAGCAATAAATAGGCTCGATAATGTGTCTCTTTTGTGACAGGGCATAATGAGAGGTAGCCTTCTTGAATCCTTCCATTCGCGAGGCGAAGCGGATAGGTCTCAGACATGAGGCGGTGTTTCTCGAGAGCTTCTCCGGCTTCCTTCTCGTAAGAAACCCGGTAATCGCCAACAGCTCCGGGCGCTACATACTGCTGGAATAGACGTAAAGCGACCATTCCCATCGTGTACCGCATATTGATCTCAATGCAGGGATGAATAGCGAAAGATCCATCCTTTTGTCTATAGACCAGCATGTCCACACCTATACAGCCCGCATATGTAGATCCGTACACTTCTTGTAATACAGCGCATACCGCCTCTTGGATGCGGGAATAGGTTTCTTCGCCCGTGAATCGGGTGATGCGAGAGAGCATGGTGGATTGTTCCTCTAGGATGTTGCCTGTATAGGAGCCTCGCTCCTCGGTATTGAAAACGGATAATCCCTCGTAACGGACAGTACCTTGCCCGTCGGAATAAAATTCCATGGCGAAATCCTGTACTTTGTCTAATCCGCTTTCGATGCTGATCATTCCTTGTTTGTTGAATGCGCCCTCTATCCAGTTTTTCGTTTTTGTATCCGGTTTTCGTTTCTCTACCCATAGCAATCCCCGTCCGGAAGAGGAATAGGGTGTTTTTAATACGAAGGGAGCGTTGCATAAGATCATGTATCTCTCCACCTCCCTGATTTTCGTGCAGAAACGAGGCGCTACCGGAATAGGGAGATCGGGTAGGAGGGCCTGTATCTTTTCCAGACATTCCGCCGCCGTTTGCCTACCGGTAAGGCGAAAATAATCCTCTTTCCAAGTCGGGACGGATAGCCGGACTTTTGCCTTGTCCCTCAACTGCTCGAATAAATGAAGACTATGCGGGGAAAGTCCCCATGGGGCCGCGTCCATAGGAGAGAGGTAGGGAGCGTTTTTCGCCAGCATCGCTTTTGTTACAGGTATAGGAGCCGGATGTAGGTCTTTGGGTAAATGGGAGAAAAACGGAGGGGTTGCCTTACTATCTTCCAGATAGACGAAATCATCCTCTTCCGCATACCAAACCGGCAGCAGCGCCAAGTCTTTTTGCATTTTACGGACGTTTGTCGGTGCCGTGTAGTTCTGTGTCCCTAAAAGTACGGCCGTCTCGTGGCCGGGATTGAAATAATGTATCCGTGACATAAAAGCGTAAAAACAACAAAGCCGTCTTTTTAAAGGACGGCTTTGCTCGGGTTTATGAGATTGTTATTCCAGATTCTCGTCGATGGCATCGATCTTCTTGACTGTTAAAGCCATATCCTCTTTCAGTTTTTCGATCTTGCGTTCCATTTCTTTCAGTAAACCGCCGCCGCCCTTGGAGGAAATGCTTAGGAAGCCGATGTTGTTTTCGTAAGTCTGAAGCTCGTTCTTCATGCGCTCGTACATACGCATCAACTTATCACGTTCGCTGAACAAACGGCCTTTACCTCTTTCGCCGCTGGTCATCTCGTTTAGGTTGTTGCGGAACGACTGCATCTTGCGATCGTTCTGGTCTACCTTCAAGCGATCGAATTGTTGGTCAACCGCCTCGTGATATTCCTTGTAGATCTTATCTTTCTCCTTGAACGGTACAAAACCGATCGTGTTCCATTCCGCCATATAAGACTTCAAGGTCGTGATAGCCTCATCATGTCCAAGGCTCTCGTCCATGCCCTTAATCTTAGCGATCAACTCTTTCTTAGCGGCCAAGTTGGTCTGCTCTATGCTCTTTTGGGAAACAACGTTCTTATTCTTTTGCTCGAAGAAATAATCACAAGCCGAGATAAAACGTTTCCAGACAGCGTCGGAATGCTTACGGGCTACCGGTCCGATCGTCTTCCATTCTTTCTGCAAAGCGATCATCTTATCCGTCGTATCCTTCCAGTCCGTACTATCCTTCAAAGCCTCGGCTTTCTCGCATAACGCACGTTTAGCGTCGAGGTTTTTCTCCATATCGCTCTTGATCGCCTTGTAGAACTCGCTCTTCTTCTCGAAGTAGACATCGCAAGCGGCACGGAAACGTTCGAATATCTTTACGTTATATTTTTTCGGAGCGAAACCAATCGTCTTCCATTTCTCTTGCAAGCCGATTACCTCCTTATTCTTTTCTTCCCAATCCTTAAACGATTTCAACGCGCTGAAATCAATCGCCTCGATTTGTTCGCAAATCACGGTCTTCGCATCCAGATTCTCCTGCTCTTTCGCTTTCAGTTTCTCGAAGTGCTCTTGGTGACGCTTATTGATCACGGTTGAGGCAGCTTTGAAGCGAGCCCATAAGTCCTCACGTAACTCTTTCGCTACCGGCCCGATCTCACGCCATTGCTGGTGCAGCTTCTGAAGCTGGTGGAAAGCGGAGATAACATCCGGCTCGTTACCTAGTTTCTCTACGGTTTCGCACAAGGCGGTCTTCAATTCCAGATTCTTCTTGAAGTCGTAATCACGGAACTGATTGTTTATCT
The DNA here is from genome assembly GCF_003670185.1 of Parabacteroides sp. CH2-D42-20. Taxonomy (NCBI): domain Bacteria; kingdom Pseudomonadati; phylum Bacteroidota; class Bacteroidia; order Bacteroidales; family Tannerellaceae; genus Parabacteroides; species Parabacteroides sp. CH2-D42-20. The sequence goes on from NZ_RAYG01000041.1 coordinate 29,373, forward strand.
TGATAATATCATAGAATTTCTCGGTGTAGATCTGATAGTTCTTCCAAAGCTCGTTCACGTGCTCTTGGGGAACGGCCTTCACCTCTTTCCATCTTTGTTGGATGTCCTTGAAAGAGTTGTATAATTTATTGAAATCATCTTGGCTTTCGCAAAGTTCTTTCAACTGGTCGATCAACTGCAATTTCAAAGCGTAGTTAGCGGCCTTTACACGCTCTTCCTCGGCGAGGATAGCGGCTCTTTTCTCTTTATAAGAGGTGAGCAAATCCTTGATCTTGTTCTCGGTTTCGTCAGCGGGGGCTGTAAAATCCTTTTCTTCGCCACCATCAGCGATGAATACTTTCTTAAGCTCTTCCACCTCGTTACGACGGATCTTGTAGTAAGCCTGTTTCAAAGCCTCTACTTCTCCACGGGAAGTCTCTACGGAAGTCTCAACAAGTTCGGTTAACTTAGCGAGAATTTCTTCTTTGGTTAATTTACCTGCGGCAATAGCAGCGTCCGCCTCCGCTGTATCGTTGGCTTCAACGTCTGCGGTAGCATCGATTTCCGGCGTCTCAACCGGTTTTTTAGTTTCTTCCAATTTCCCGGCTTCTTCCGGCAAATTAGTCTCAAGAGTGTCCTTCATATACAATCGCTTTTAAGAAAAGGATAAATACATTCCTATATCAAGTCACAAATTAAACTAAATATTTTTGGATTACAGCATTTCGGGGAAATTATTTATCTAAAAAGTCATTTTGGATACTAATAGATGTTAAGGCCGGGCTATTTCTCTTGATTCCGGTTGTAGAGACGGGGCATGCCCCGTCTCTACACCGTCTACTTATACTATTTAATCTCATTTATCCCAAGAAGGAAATCAATACGCCGGCAGCTACCGCCGAGCCGATCACTCCCGAGATATTACTAGCCATGCAATATTGCAAGACATGGTTCTTCGGATCATATTGCAACGCGATCTCATTCGCCACACGAGAGGCCATGGGTACAGCACTTAAACCCGTGGCTCCGATAAGCGGATTGATTTTCTTCTTAGTGAACAAATTGAAAATCTTAACGAAGAAGATACCTCCGGCGATAGACAAGGCGAATGCCAAGAAACCGCCGATTACGATGCCGATCGTTGTCAGGTTCAAAAACGCCTCTGATGTCATGGTAGCTCCGACAGATAATCCAAGGAAGATCGTTGCAGCGTTCATGATGCTGTTGGAAGCGGCATCGAACAGACGGAACGTATTGGTTCCGATCTCTTTTACAAGATTACCGAACATCAACATACCGATCAAAGGAACGGAGCTGGGAACAAACAAGGCGACTACGGTAGTTACCACGATCGGGAAGATAATCTTCAATACACGCAAATTTTTGATCTCCATGTTAGAAGGGTATTTCTTCTCTTGTTCCTTCATGTTGATCCGTAATTCTTTCTTAGAACACAGTAGCTTAACGACCAACGGGATGATAACCGGTACCAAAGCCATGTAAGAATAAGCGGCGATAGCGATCGGGCCTAGCAAATGCGGAGCCAATTTAATGGTCGTGAAGATAGCCGTCGGGCCATCGGCGCCACCGATAATACCTAAAGACGCTGCCTCTTTCGGTGTGAATCCCATCAAGATCGCTACCAAAAGCACCGTGAAGATTCCCAATTGGGCCGCGGCGCCGAAAATGGATAGGCGAAGGTTGCGGAGCATCGGGCCGAAGTCGGTCAACGCACCGACACCCATGAAGATAATCGGCGGCAAGAAGCCCGTCTTGATCAACATATAATAGATGAAGTTCATCAAGCCAAGCTCGTGTGCGATATCATGCAGCGGCATTTCCCAGATGTTTCTCATCACGCCGTGTACATTAATCAACCCATTCTCATCCGCTTGAATCACTCCCATATCGCCTCCGGGGAAATTGGCGAGCAATACGCCGAACGCGATAGGCACGAGCAATAGCGGCTCGTATTGTTTCTTGATACCGAGGTAGAGCAATACGAACGCTATGGCATACATGATCAAGAACTGCGGTTCAGCAATGATATTGCTGAACGCAGTCATCTCATATAAGTTTTGAAATATCTCGTTCATTATTGAATCGTCATTAATACATCATCCTCAGATACGGCATCACCGGAAGACAGGCAGATCGCCGTGATCGTTCCCCCGAACTCGGCACGTACGGCATTGTATGTTTTCATGGCCTCCACGTAGCAAAGGACATCACCTTCTTTCACTACGTCGCCTACCTTCACCGGTGTATCGGAAGCGTTCTTTATAAGGAAGAATTTACCTTCCAGCGGAGAAAGCACCTCTTTTCCAGCGCCTGCGGGAGCATTTGTTGTCTCCGAGGCTGTCGGGGCGGGAGCCGCTGTCGGTTTAACTTCCGGAGTTGCGCTGTTGGTATCACCAAAAGCGACGGTCACACGGTAAGCTTGCCCGTTTACATCTACGGTCATGACTTGCGGAGTAGTCGGCATCGTTAATGCAGCGGCAGGTGCCGGAGCCGGTGCGGCTGGAGTGGCGGGTACCGTCGGTTTACCGGCGTTCGCTTTCTCTGCCTTACGTTTTGCCACGTCTGCCTTAAACTCGACCTTGGCCTTTCCGGAGCGATATGCCTCGTATTGAGCGGGGTGCATGGCGTATTCGAAGAGTTCTTCCTCATCCTCGCCAACTTCCCATTGCTTCTCGTTCATCAACTTTCGATACTTATCCAATGCGTCCGGATAATTGTCTTGAGGATTGCCCTCGAAGAACTGGCGGCCTTCGGCCTTCGCCTTCTCGACGATCTCGGGAGCCAACGGGCCCGGAAGACGTCCGGCCTTTCCGAGGATCATATCCCAGATATCGTCGGCGATCATGCTCCAGCGGGCTTTCCCCTTCTCCATCTGCATGACGTTCATCAAAGCTAGGTTCTTCACGTATTGGCTGAATGGAGTTACCAATGGAGGATAACCGACACGTGGCCATACGTAAGCTACCTCGTCGAACAACTTGATCAATAACTGGTCTTGAGACATCAGCGGTTTGTTGTTCTTTATATTGCTCTTGTTGATCGTCTCTAGGTTCTTCTCAAGGTCCGCCATCAAGCTACCCATCATACCGCCCGGAAGTCCCGGTCCGATCAGCAAGGAATTCATCAACCGGTTCTTCGGGCTGATATACAATCCCAAGAAATCATCCATGAATTCTTGAACCAAGGCACGAACTTTCATATAAGCCTCCATATTGATCTCGGGCACCTTATAACCGGCGTCCTTCAACATCGCCTGTACGGTCAGCAAGTCCGCATGTCCTGTACCCCAAGAAAGCGGCTCCATACCTACGTCGATATAGTCGCAACCCGCGTTACAAACCTCCATGATGGAAGCTACGTTAAAGCCGGGACCGGCATGGCTATGATATTGGATCGGGATCTCTGGATATTTTTCCTTGATATTGGCTACGATACGGCCTAATGTGTACGGACGTCCGATACCGGCCATATCCTTGATACAAATCTCATCCGCTCCGAGCTCGATCAACTCGAATGCCATCTTGGTATAATACTCAACCGTATGTACCGGAGAATGCGTGATACACAAGGAGCATTGTGAGATCATACCGGCCTCTTTCGCGTATTTAATAGATGGGGCGATATTCCGTACGTCGTTCAAACCGCAGAACGTGCGGGCGATATCCGTTCCCTGCGCTTTCTTTACCTTATAAAATAGCTGACGTACATCGTCGGGTACCGGGCTCATGCGAAGGCCGTTCAACGCGCGGTCCAACATATGCGTCTGGATACCTGCCGCATGGAAAGGTTTTGTCCATTCACGGACCGCTTTATTAGGATTCTCGCCGAATAATAAGTTGACTTGTTCAAATCCTCCGCCATTCGTTTCCACCCGGGCGAAACAGCCCATCTCGATAATTGCCGGAGCGACTCTGGTTAGTTGGTCTACGGTCGGGACATACTTTCCGGCAGATTGCCACATGTCTCTGAAGACCAAACTGAATTTGATTTCTCTTTTCATGATATTAATATGTATTATTTATACTTTCTCAATTTTGATAACTTTCCCCTGTCCACGGGTCACGGCGCTGATTGCCGATACGATGGCGGCTGTCTCCTGTCCGGAAAGACTGCCGATTGCGGTGGTTTGCGTTGGAGTGGCCGTTTGTACCCGAACGGCTGCCGCTACTGGTTTCTTCGCTATGATCTCTTCCGGTGCGTATTTATTCACCAAGACGATAAGTCCTTTTCCCAGATTGATAACGATCAAAAGGATAGCAAATACGGTGGTCATTCCAACTACCATTAACAAAAGTCCTGTCTCTATATTCTCCATATTCTATATTTGTGGCTAGCTTAAAAGGTTTCTACAAAGGATTGAGCAACTTTCAGCCAAATTAAAAACAATCGCAAAATTATAAAATACTGGAAAACGATCTGTTACATTTTAATTAAAAAAATGAAAATAAATAAGCGAAACGGCCTTTTCGGTGAATGATTGTCAGCTTGAAAAAACATGTACGACTTTTTCCAAAAACACGTACGTGTTTTTTCCGGCGCTTGTACGGCTGAAAATTCAAATATATTACCGTAACTTTGCGGTGGAATTCTAATAATGTAGAACTATAATAATTAAGGAATAAGACCATGGGAAATTTCTTTACATCTTTATTCTCTTCTTCCAAACCGGCCGAGGCGACGGAGGATAAGGCGAAGAACGAGCAGAAGAACTTTGATATCTTGAAATACGACGGCGTACGTGCCCAGAAGATGGGAAAACTTGTTTATGCGATCAAATGCTTTACGGAGGCACTGAATATACAGGAAGATTTTGAGACGATGAGCTATCTCGTTTCCGCTTATACGATGGCGAACGATCTAGGGAAAGCCGAGGACGTGTTGAACCGGATGGTTGAGATGGAGCCGGATCATATCGCTACCCGCTTGACTCGCGTTAACTTATTGTTTATGTTGGATAAGGATGCGGAGGTCATAACCGATTGTTTGCACGTGATCGAGCTAGAGCCTTCTAATCATGTCGCTTATTTCATGATGGCAAAAGCGAAGAAAGCGACGAATGACGTATTTGGCGCTATCGCCGACCTGACGAGATCGATCTCCTTGAAGGAGGATTTCGCCGATGCTTATTTATTGCGTGCGGAGATTCTTTTAGGACTGGGACAAGCTAAAGAGGCGCTGCCCGATGTGGAGAAAGCGATCGAGATCGTGCCGGAGGAGGAAAGTTCTTATTTATTGAGAGGACGTATTCATATGGCTTTAGGGGATATCGAGGCTGCGAATTCTGATTTCCAGCAGGTCCTAGATCTAAATCCGTTTAATGAGGACGCTTGTATTTTATCTGGTCAGTTACTGATCGAGCAAAAGAAATATGATGAGGCGATCGCTTTCTTCGACGAGGCGATCGAGACGAATCCGTCTTTTGCCAAGGCTTATAGTGAGCGTGGGCGAGCCAAGAATCTGAAAGGTGATAAGACCGGTGCGTTCGAGGACTTGAAGAAATCTTTGGAACTGAATCCAGAAGGCGAGGAGGCCCAGAAGATGAACGGACAGCATTCGAATTTCGATGATATGTATAAAGGGGGAATCTTTTGATTCCCCCTTTTTAAGTTTGCGCTAACAGTCCGCTATCTCTTCGGGAGAGAGCCCTGTGCAATTCGCTATGATCTCGATGGGAAGCCCTTGCTTTTTCAAGTTGGCGGCAATTTGACGTTTCTCTAGGTTCTGTCCTTCCGCGATACCCTCCGCGATACCCTCCGCGATACCCTCCGCTCTACCTTCCGCTTTACCCTCCGCGATGCCTTCTGCTCTGCCTTCCGCTCGTCCATCCGCATGCCCTTCTATCCATCCGGTCTCGATGACGCTCCTTTGATATCGAAGGGCTTCCATGTGGGCGTAGTATTGGCCCTTCTCGGAAGGGCTGAGTTTATCGATCCGTAACTTCTCCCGTGCTTCCGGCAATCCTTTGGCGGTGGCATGTTCATCTATTTCTCCTGTTTTTAGGAAATAGATCCATTCGTCGAGGGGTGTTTTCGCCAGTTCGTCAAACTCGTTGACACGTAATACGTAATATTCAGGAAAAATATCGCCAGCTTCTTGTTTGACGAATTGTTCCCGTTGGCGGGTGGATAGTTTCAATATATCGTCAAAATGAATACCTTTGAATTGGGTCTTCCCGTGATATACGTAATCTTTTCCCTGCCCAAGATCGAAATAGATAATGTTTACGGAGTAGATTTTCTTGATAGTACCGTATTTCTCTCCCTCATGAATATACTCGGTGACTGCCTTGGATGTGCCATATAGCATACGGTGAAAATAATCTAGCTCCCGGTTGTTTTGTACCTCGATGATTACCAGCTCGCCTTTACTGTTTTCTGCCAATACGTCTACGCGGTTGAACTTGTCCTCGCTATCCTCTTTGTTACCTTCGCTTTCTAGGATGCGGATAATAATCACGTTTTCCCCGAGAAGGGTGGATAAAAGACCTTCGAGGACTACAAAATTGGACTTTTGGCGAAGTAAACGTTTGATCGCCCAATCGAAACGTACTAACGATGATTTATTTTTCATAGTTATCTTGTTTATTTGTTTATACTTCCACAAAGATAATGAATTAAACGATTATCTTTGTTCCTATTCATAAAAAAGCAACCATGACTTATAATGTTTCTCTGGCAGCATGGGTATCTCTATCGAAATGATAGGATTCTCTATCGTTTATTTCAACAAGCCTTAAATTGCTAGTTTTACCCCTTAAAGTTGAAAGTTCCGCCTATTCCATTCATTAATGTATCCATTTAATTTTGCCAGTGTAAAAAGCCTAACTTACAAATTTCCGGTATCTAGTACAGATAGGACTAA
>NZ_RAYG01000042.1:0-33301 GCF_003670185.1 Parabacteroides sp. CH2-D42-20
GGGCTGGACGGCACACCCCTGAACCGCCGCAGCGTGAATGACGGCAAAGTGACCGACCACCACGCCTTAATCATTACCGAGAACCTGCCCGGCGAACTCTCCAAAGACGAACGGGCGGTTTACGAGCTGGTAGCCGGGCGTATGCTGGAAGCCTTTTCGGGCAAGTGCGTGAAAGACGTTACCACCGCCATATTGTCGGCTGGAGATACCGACTTCACGGTGAAAGGGTCTGTGATGAAAGTAACCGGGTGGCGTGCCGTGTTCGGCGAGCAGGAAACGGGCGGGGACGAAGAAGCCGCCAGCCTGCCGCCGCTTCAAGAGGGAGAATATTTGCCACTCTCCGGCGTGGATCTGCTCGAAAAGCAGACCAAGCCGAAACCGCTGCACACGGAAAGTAGCCTGCTTGCCGCAATGGAGAACGCCGGAAAGGAACTGGAAGATGCCGAGCTGAAAGCCAGCCTGAAAGATGCCGGGATAGGCACGCCCGCCACCCGTGCGGCGATTATCGAAACGCTGTTCGCCCGCCAGTACATCGTGCGTGAGAAGAAGAACCTTGTGCCTACCGACAAGGGGATTGCCGTTTACAAGATAGTCAAGGACAAGAAGATTGCCGATGTCGAAATGACGGGTATGTGGGAAACCGCTCTTTCCAAGATAGAAGCGGGCAGCATGGATGCCGACACGTTCCGAAAGGGCATCGAGGTGTACGCCACCCAAATCACGGCGGAATTGCTATCGGTACAGTTATCTGTCGCTACTGGTGAAACCTGCCCCTGCCCGAAATGCGGTAGCGGGCGCATCCTGTTCTACCCGAAAGTGGCGAAGTGTTCCAACGTGGACTGCACGCTTACCATATTCCGCAACAAGTGCGACAAGCAGCTTTCCGACAAGCAGATTGTCGAGCTGGTGACGAAACGCAAGACCGGGATAATCAAGGGCCTCAAGGGCAAGAACGGCAAGGCTTTCGATGCTTCGCTTGTGCTGGACGAACAGTTCAATGTCGGTTTTTCATTCCCCGAAAAGAAAGCGAAACCGAAGAAATAGCCTATCTTTGCCGCTGAAATTTCATTGTGATAGGTTTTGCAACTTATAATAATTGAAATTTTAGTGGTTGCGCCCGGCGGGAACCGGGCGCATTTTTTATACGCTCCCGCCAAACAAGTAGGTCGAACAGACCACCCCGTTATCCAGCACCCTGCTTTCCAAAAGTTTCCACAGCGAGCCGAATGTTTCCCCGATAAAGCCGATGCCTTTGCCCGCCATGACCGGAACGGTGTAGATTGTCAGGCTGTCCAGCAGTCCGGCTTTAATCAATGAAGTAAGTATCTTGCCGCCGCCAACTACCAGTATGTCGGTTTTCTGTTTCAGTTCATAGACCCTTTGCAGCGGTTCTTCGGTCAGGAACTCCACGCCGCAATCCGGCGTTACGTTGGTGTCGTAGTGTGACACCACAAAAGACCGCTTGCTTTTGTGTGGCCACCCGCCCCAGTGTTCAAAGATGTAGTTGTAAGTGTTCGCCCCCATAAGCAGGCAATCAGCATCCAAATAGTATTTGCCAACGATAGTTTTTACTTCGTTGGGTAACCAATCCAGTTCCTTGTCTAAGGTGGCTGTATGTCCGTCAAGAGATACGGCGATGTGCGCTTTAATTTGTTTCATTTTATCAGGTATTAAACAGTTTACTAATCCGTATTCAACTGTCCGCCAGCATCAAAAAAGAAGCGTGACCTTACACTGCTTCAATGCGAGGTACTGGCATACCCAAATGTGGAAACAGGCAAGACCACGCTATGACAAAACATAGCATATCCTGCGCTGAATATCCCCACATTTTGAAAAGTGCCAGTTTTCGCATCGGGACGTTCGGCGAACGTATATGTTATATATAATGACGATATTACAGCCGAAACTGTTCAACCGCCGTTATTCTCTTAAGTTACTTTTGCAAAAGTAGCGAAAATCACCGGAATAACCTTATAAATAATAGAAATCCTGCCTTATTATCATAACAAGACAGGATTTAAAGAAGAAAATATATGATATTGATTATCACTCAATCCGTGTGTTCACGGATTAACTTGTGTATGTCGCTTGCACGGTAGAAATATTTTCCGTCTAATGTTAAGTAAGGCAGTATTCCTTTCTTGCGGTAACGCTGCAAGGTCTTGGTGCTTACTTTCAGCATAAAGCACAAATCCTGATTGTCAAGCAGCTTTTCACCGTTCAGGTAATTATGTTCGCTTAACAGGCGGTCTATCTTCCTTTCCTGCATATCGAACCTGTCCATGATACGCTCCATCCATGCCACAAAGTTTTCTTTATCTATATACATAATGTTGTCGGATTAAATAAGACCTATCATAAAATAGCTTTGGTTTGCCGGGTCTTTAACGATAATGTCCCGTTCACGCATGAAGCGGATATAACTCTTTGCGGTACGCTCTTTTACGTCCAAGACCTGCTGTAACTGTTCGCAAAGGTCTATGTAGGTGATATGTGTCTGTCGCCCGAAGATGTCACGGGCTACATTTACCAGTTCCCTTTCCTTGCGCTTCTCCTTTTCCTCACGGGGCTTTTCTCCCTTGTACACGTGCATCCCGGCTTCCTTGTCCCACGCAAAGAGCATCAGCGGCACGTCCAGCGGGCTACCGTCACGCACTTTCAGGGCTTTCACCACCGATTGCGTGGGTTCTTCGTCTTTCTCTATTGACAAGATAGTAGCCGCCTTGCGTTGCAGTTCACTGCCCAAATGCCCACGTAACTTTAATCCGTTAGGGACAAAGTGCAACACGCAAAGAATACATGTGTTATAGATGCCTGCCAGTCGGTAAAGTTCATCTATCACCGCCACGCTTTCCGCTTCATCGTTGGCACTCTTTACAAGGTCGGCGATGCCGTCAATGACGACCAACTGGATGCCGCCGTACTGGTAATAGAACTTATCCATGCTTTGCACTATGGCGTGTAAACGCTCCTTGCGTGACATACCCGTCAGGCAGAACGCTTTCATTTCGTCCGGCTTGTCCGGCTGCTTGGCACGTGCCAGCAAGTTGCTTACGTTCTTGAACAGTTGCACTTCCGACTGTTCGGTGTCATAGAGCAAGACCGCCTTGTGCCTGCCGTTGGCGGTTATCTGTATTCCCAGCGTATCTACTTCCGCACCAGTCGGACAGATGCAGCCCGCCACGATTGCGGCTACATAATTGCTCTTTCCCGTTCCCTCGCCTCCGGTGATGCCGAACAGGTTGCCTTGTGTTCCCAATGGAACATCGCCCGCCGAAATAATCACCTGTGCTTTGGCGGGCGGGTTGTTGAAATCTATCTCGCACGATTTTAGCATAATCAATGTGTCGCTATATAGGTTGTCTAAAAATTCGATAAACAGTTTCAGGAAATCTTCACGGGTGTTCCCGGCTTTGAAGTAGTCGGAAATGTCCTTTTCCTCTTTCGTTCCCGGAAGCGGAAGCAGCAGGCGTTTCACGCCAAATTCTTCCAGTAGCTTTTCCTGCCTGCATGAACTTTCCCTGCCCGTCTTATCCATATCGAAAAGCAGGACGATATGCTTGAAGCGGAACGTCAGCCGATAAACCAGCGTTGGCGGTATCGTCACCGTTTCGCTGTTGAAACAGATAGCGTGGAAGCCGTGCGCCGCCAGCGAAAGCACGTCTTTCTCGCCGCCCGTGATGAATAGCGTGTCGCCTTTGGCGGGCAGTTGCTCCAGCCCGAAGCAGTAGTTTTCGCCGAAGCTGCCACCATAGAGGAAGCGGGGCGTGGAGAACGGGCGGTACAGCTTGATATACTGTTTGCCCTTGTAGCCGTACATGGGTTCTGTCACCGATGAAACATAGGTGTATGGTTTCCCCTCTGCCGTTTCACTATGGTATTCCCGGAGCGAGCAGACCTTGTAATGCTCCAACAGTTCGGGCGTGATGCCGTACTGCTGCCAGTACACCAGTTCGGCAAGCGGGAATTTCTGTTCCCGGAACTGGTAGGGCTTGACGGACTTTTCGGGTGCTTCTTCGGTTTTATCCGATACCGTCCGGCGGACGCTTGCCGTAGGAATGGAAACAGGAGTGCCGGAAGCCAGCCCCAATCCCAAATCCCGGTCGATAATCTCCAGTATCTCCACGAAGTCAGCTGCCCGATTGCAGTCCAGCCCCTTTAGCTGCCCCACGAAGAAAAAGCAGTCGCCGCTATAATTGTCGTTGCCGAAATCTTTCATCTTGTACATACCGCTATGGCGGTCGAAGTAGATGTTACACGATGCTTTCTTATCCTGATAAAACGGATTAAGAAAATTACGACCTATGCGCCAGTTGCCGGGTAGATAGTGCTTGAACACGGACAATCCGCTATTTGTCCTGCTTAGAATTTCTTCTTTCTTTAACATAAGCCTCGTGATTTGCTACTAAATTCCGCATACATTCATCATTGCTTTTTATCAGCCGTTCTTCCAACAGGCGTTTTAACTCGCCTATCTTATAATAACAACGCCCTCCAATATTGGAATAGGCAATCGTCCCATTAGCCCGTAAGCGTTGCAGGGTACGGTCGCTGATTTGAAGAAAGGTGCAAACCTCGTAACTATCCACCCAAATTTCATCCTCATTCGTCCTGCTCTCGTCCAACTGGTTGAAGATGAAGTTTGCAATGGCGGTAATCTTATTGTCCAGTTCCTTGTAGGCTTTGGACTCGAATGTTATAATTTCCATATTGCTAACTTATTGATTTGCTGCAAAGTTCGGAATAAGGAATAACCTAAAAGTCATGGTTATACCTATCATGGTATTATTTTTTTTAAGGGAAAAATCGGGTGAAATAACGGATAATCCCATTGAATAACGGCATTTTGTCAATAAAACTACCTACAAAAAAAGAAGTACCATATTGGGGTGAACATGGTACTTCTTTACATTGTGATACAGAGGATTATTTCATATCATCCTCATTCATCCGTTTAATCAGACTATCTATAAGACGATGAAGATATGCCGTCCGGTCTTTTCTCTCTTTCATGGCTATGTAGGAAGCATAGTAATCGCCCAAATCGACTTGAAACACCATACCAAGAAACTTCATCATCTCCTTTATCTCTACATTGCCATTATTGATGTCACCCGAAGAGACGAGGGCATAACCCAGTTCTATCAAAAAGACCTTTTTGCCCGTAAAGCGGAAAGGATATTTCAGATGCCTTTGCGGGTTATCTTCTATCTGATTGTTGTTTTCAAGTTTCATCAGCCTTTTGTTCAAATAGATACGCAGCATTTCATTGGTTATAATTTTAGCCACCTTATAGTCATATCCGGTTGAAAAATTCGGGTCTTTATCGAATTGTGCGCTATCGGTGCATAAACGCAAATCGACTTTTCCACGAACGAAATAGTATTCATCATATATCGTAGAATTGGAACGGTAGTATTGGTAAAAGTCCAAATTACGATTGAAGAAATACGTTAAACTATCCAACTCATTACAAAGATATTTTCTTGCGACTTCATTACTGCCATTCGGAAATTGCATTTCAATGCGATATACTTTATAGAAGTATAATAGCCGACTAAGAATTTTAGGCTTTTGTTCCTTGAAAAAGTGTATTTCAGCAGAAATCGAAGGAAACACATAATTCATTACATATTCCCTAAGTTGATTGAACATTGGTTGAATGAACTTGATGATACGTAACGCATCATCAAGTTCTATTTCATTATCCAATTCCACCGATTCTATTTCAGCATTGATTTGAAGCAGTATATCTTCTACAATTTCTTTTATACAGCGTTCCATCAAATTGGAATTTAGAATTTTGTTCCATACTTTTTCGCTTCATCTACCATTTTGGATAAATTCTTATCTTTTTTCCGTTTCTCGTGTTCCGAAGCCGAATAATGGGATATTTCTCTTCTTAGCTTCAAATAGCTGTTATAAACTTCTTTATCCAGTAAGCCTTTGTTTACAGCTTCCAAGACAGCACATCCAGCTTCTACCGTATGGCTGCAATTACTGAAACGACATTCTTTCGCAAAATCCGAGATTTTCATAGGCTCCAACAGTAAATCGGAATTGTGAATGGCTAACCCAAACTCTCGAAAGCCCGGAGTATCTATTAGAACGCCCCAATCATCCAATAAAACCATTTCCCGGCGGGTTGAGGTATGCCGTCCTTTCTGTGTGGAAGAACTAATCTCTGATGTACTCAGTACAGATTTGTTGCAAAGTCTATTTATTAAAGAACTTTTTCCAACACCGGAAGAGCCGATAAAGACCACCGTTTCGTTTCGTGCTATACATTCTCGTAGCCGTTGTATCGAAACAGGCTGGTGTATGCTTGTTTTAAGTATAGGCATCTGATGCTTCAACAGGACTTCATTCCAACCATATAATTGCAAATCAATCATTGTTTCTTAATTTTAGATTTTCTTTCCGATATAAAATACGTAGCCATAAAAGCCCTTATACTTATTATACAAGGCTTCTTCAAGATGCTGAAACTCTATGAGTTTCTTTACGGTTTCATTATGGGGATATTTTTCCAGCATTAGTTTACGGGCTTCAATCAAAGGCTGATAGTAATGTTCCGTCCAGCATTTTTCCGGCAATACAAATGAAGCAACCGGGAGATAGCCAGCCCTCTGCATTTGTGCGACTTTGACAGGAATTGTATCTATCTCTTGATACCCCTGCATCCAAAAATCGTGTATTTCAGCCGGACGCTCTTCTGTAAACCATGAGCTTTCCGAAACCGCAATATACCCACCAGATTTCAAATAATCACGCCATTCATTTATACCTCTCTCAAAGCCGATATTATAAATAGCACCTTCCGACCATATCAAGTCTAAAGATTCTTTTTCAAAAGGCAGATTGTCCATTGAGCCGACAATTCCCTTCACTCTGTTTTGCAAATTCAGCTTTAAGGCATCAAGATTAAACTTGTCAATAAACCCTGAAAAGAAATCAAGTCCTGTAATAGTTCCTGATACATTTTGTGCCAAAACCATAGTTTGACCTCCCGTTCCACAACCAATGTCTGCAATCTGCGCAGTATCACTCAGGTTATCAATGAAACTTAAAGCCTTTAATGTAACATCAGGACTTCCCGGACCTTGCCGTTTTGTATTAAGAAAAAATTCACAAATTAAATTTACATCAAATCCGTAAATTGCGTTGTTATCGTTATTCATTTTCATTGTATATATTGCATACAGGGAAAACATAATAATGCCTTACCTATACGCAGATTAAAATTATAATATAAGTACACGAAAATACTTCCCGAAAAGAATTATCCGAGAGTAAACGTAAAGAACAATCTACATTAGAAATGTAGATTGCTTACAACACAATATCCGATTGGTTTGCTTTTTTCATACGGGCAAAGATAGTGAATTATTTTATGCCATGCAAATTCAGCTTTGAATTTAGTGATACAGAAAAGCAAATATCTCATATTTTTGTGCTATACCTATTATATAATATACAAATCAGCCCTCCGGAAAGAAAGATAGCTGGTAGAATAAACCAATAGTTGTTGCTTATCAGAAACTTGGCTATCCAAAAAGAGGGGAGAAATGCAAATACATATTGGGTACTATCTGTAATGACAAAAGGTATTATTAATCCCACCATAACCAAAGCAGATACTTTGGCAAGCGCCATGCCTTCCACTTTATTCCCTGCGTATGCCAAAATAATCATAGCAGCCACAACGCTTAGTATTGTAGCCAATATGGATATGATAAATGTAGTCCATACTGACATATCTGATACGGAACAGAAAGAAAGCAGCACGAAAGAAACAATAGCTGCAAATAAAACAGGAATAATCAATCTTGATATAAGATAACCCTTCTTTCCAAGTGGGGTGATTGTGATATACCTGTTGATTTTCATATCTGTTTCATCCAATACCTCTAAGACCGAAGCGAAGCAAATCATGTAAGGACACATAATTGCAAGGAATAAATCCAATATCGGATAATACAGATTGAAATCCTTTAGCATCGGATAATGCTGTACAATCAAGGGGAAAACAAACCTATATATTGCCGCTAATAGCAACGGAATACATATTATTGCAGATAACATACCATCTGAGAATATGTTTCTGATAAACATCTTGAAGGAAATAATATTCTGATTCATAATTATATCGTCATCATTTTTTTTACTGACAGACAAGAAAAAATATACATCGCAATGCACCAAATGATTATTGCCATTAGAGACATGACACTGATATTTCCAGACATAAGTTCTATAAGGCTTATACTTGGATGTAAAAGCATAACTCCCGATTTGTAGCCCATTGTATAAACAGATATGGGAGCTACGGATATTATTAAAGTGGGAATCATAATCAGCATAAAGTTATTCATGGTTGAAATGAAAGCGGAAAGTGATATTCCAACCAGTGTAAATAATGCTGAACCTAACATAATTCCAGTAACAAGGTGTATGTAAAAATGTTCCATGCCAGAGAATAATGCGATGAGAACTCCACT
The DNA here is from genome assembly GCF_003670185.1 of Parabacteroides sp. CH2-D42-20. NCBI lineage: Bacteria > Pseudomonadati > Bacteroidota > Bacteroidia > Bacteroidales > Tannerellaceae > Parabacteroides > Parabacteroides sp. CH2-D42-20. Next base: position 8,505 of record NZ_RAYG01000042.1, read on the forward strand.
TAGCAAAGAAATCAGCCCGATAGAAATTACCTTTGACAAAATGTATGCGTGTACCGATATAGGCGAAACAGCTAATGCCTGCATTACTTTTTCGCTTTTCTCGAATAATATGATTGCTCCCATAAACATTAATCCAATCAGTACGGGGTCTGAAAATATAAGGGTAGTTGTGCATAGTTCTTTCCATGGCATAGGAAGAATACGCAACACTGTAATATACACCAGTGTAAATAACGTATATAGGGCATAAAAACCATATTTGTATTGTTGCCGAATATCGCCTAGTATTAAACCTTTAAGTTTCATAGTAATTTCCTCCCTGTTATTTCTGAAAATATATTGTCTAATGTCGGCTCATTGCTATGTATTGATAACAAAGCATTAGCTTGAATCAGAGATTGCAGTTTTTTGTCTGTACTTATTTTGTCAAGTGCGATTGTAGTATTCAATTCTTGTTGATTCTCCAAATATGAATATGTCACTTCATTATAACGCCTCGACATGATAAGATTATGAGGAGTGTCCATAGCTTTAATGTTACCGTCAACAATAAATGCCACACGGTCACAAAGTTCGGTCGCATCGTGCATATTGTGAGTAGTCAGAATGATTGTCACTCCTTTATTTTTAAGCTCACGAATAATGTTTTTCATCACTTGGGAGTTTGAGGGGTCTAAACCTGATGTTGGCTCATCCAAAAATAACACTTTGGGCTGATGAATGATTGACCGGGCAAAGTTCAATCTGGACTTCATGCCTTTAGAAAAACCTGCCACTTTCTTGTTGGCATGTTGTGACAGTCCGACCATTTCTAATAATTGTTCGGCAGGAATAAGTTTACTGTCATATAAAGAACCAAAGAATTTCAAGTTCTCCAATGCGGTGAATTTCTCATAAAAACTAGGAAATTCAAAATCGACACCAATACTCTCATAGAAATGATTAGACTTATTTCTAACCTCATTATTATTAACAGAAACACTCCCCTTATATTTAGGGAGCATACCTATTAATACCTTTTGAAGAGTGCTTTTCCCTGCACCAGAAGGTCCTAAGAAGCCAAATATTTCTCCGCTTCTTACTTGAAAGTTCATATTCTCAATAAATGGTAGTTGAGAATAACTAAACGATAAGTTTTTTACTGTAATCATAATTTTCCAGTTTTATATTATATGACTAAAATTATTTATACGGTCATATTGTAAATTCAGAGCATCGCTATGTGCATATTTGCACATAGTCAGTTGATATTATACAATCTTGTCTGTGTTGGATTAGTCTTTAAAATAGTTGCTGTACTATCCCCCTAACCATAAACTTGAAAACTTCATTGTAAATATCTGTTCCAATTGTTTTCTCGTTTAGAATAGTCAAGAATGCGGCTCTTAAAGCCCCTGCAAATACCTTTGTGTCAATTGATTTATTTTCTGGAATAAATTTTAACAGTTCGTTTGCCAACATGACATCATCATCCACATGTTTTGAAAGTACTTCTTGAGGGAGCTTTCTGCTTAGATATTCCACGTCACTATTCACAAAGACAGATACAAAGTATGGCTTGTTGTTGATTAGCAAGTCAGATATAATATCTGTCAATGTATCAACCGTAATATTATCGGTATGCTTATTTATGGCATTCAGAAATTCTTTTTCCAATTTCTTATGATAGTCTATTATCGTATCGAAAAAAAGAAGTTCTTTCGATGTATAGAACAGGTAAAATGCACCTTTAGAAATATTGGCATATTTAACAAGCTCATCTACAGAAGTTTTACGTACTCCTTGTTGCTGGATAAATAGTAAAGCTCCTTCTTTGAGTTTATCCTTTATAAACTTTCTTTCGTTGTCATCAAATGCTTTTGCCATACCGTGTGACTATTTTATTATTATTGGTCACTGCAAACATACACGTTATTTTTGAATTGACAAAGAAATATTGGTTTATTTTTCTCAGAAAGTTATTTCATATCATCCTCATTCATCCGCTCAACAAGGCTTTCTATCAGATGATGAAGATAAGCCGTCCGGTCTTTTCTCTTTTTCATGGCTATGTATGAAGCGTAATAATCCCCTAAATCAATATTGAATATCGTGCTAAGGAAATTCATCATTTCTTTTATCTCCACATTGCCATTGTTTATGTCGCCCGAAGACACAAGCGAATATCCCAGTTCGATAAGATATGCCTTTTTGCCTGTAAAGCGGAACGGATATTTGAAGCATTTCTGTAAATTGTCTTCTATCTGATTATTAGTTCCCAGTTTCACCAGTCGTTTATTCAGATAGATGCGTAGCATTTCATTGGCGATAATCTTTGCCACTTTATAATCATATCCGGTTGAGAAATTAGGGTCTTTGTCAAACTGTGCGCTATCAGTACATAACCGCAAATCAGCTTTCCCACGTACAAAGTAATATTCATCGTACACAGTGGAATGTGAACGGTAATATTGGTAAAAGTCCAAATTGCGATTGAAGAAATAGGTCAGATTATCCAGTTCCCGATTGATGTAATTTCTAATCGCTTCATCACTACCATTGGGGCATTGTGTTTCTATTCGATAAATCTTGTAAAAGAATAATAACCGGGCAAGTATTTCCGGTTTCTGTGTCTTAAAGAATAGTATTTCATCCTCTTTGGTTAAAAATATATAGTTTTGAACTTTAATTCTCAAATCATTAAGAACCGTCTGTAGTCGATGTACCATTGACAAAGAAGTATCGATAATATCATAGCCGTAGAGGTCGATTTCTGATATATCAACCTCTATTTGCTCTAATATCTTATCTACTTCTTCTTTCATTGTATAAGTAGTTCAGTTCATTCAATCACTGTTCTTTTGATATATAAGGAGGATAATCGTCTTTAGACAATCTTTTTTCCAATGTGTCAGGGGATATATCCCAAAGCGTTGGCAAATATTCAAATATGACTTTCCCGTTATCAAGATAAAAACGAACTTTGGAGTGAAAGGCGACAGGTTTATATTTATCTTCTCCTATGGGATTATCTCTATATAGCAGCTGATTTTCTTGCCATTTTAATTCTTTCCCGTCAAAAGTCACATCAAATATCCCACAAACTACAGCTTCCATTGTGGAATCTTGAACTGTTGTTGAAACACAACGCATATAACCTGTAATTTGCTTTGTGCTTTTCCGCATTGCCAATTCATAACAAAACACACTTGTTCCTGTGTAATCTTTGGCTATGGTGGTTCTTGCTCCTTTAGCATCCAAATTGTAAACCAGTTCTTGGGTGACAGTTGTCATATTGAACTTAAAGCCGTTTTCTGTTGTCACCAAATTTGAGAATGTCATTTTGTCGCTATACACGCCTTCCAAGTTTCCGTTCTCTAATTTATAAACTGCACCAGTAAGCAATGTTTTGCCAATGATATTCTCTCTTAAAAATTGAATTATTTCGTTTTTCATTTTATCTTTTGTTTTGCTTCAATAGGTAAATAAATTTCTGTTACCAATTCTTCCGTGTTGGTTTTATCGGGAGTATTGGGTTATATTATAACACGATGCGCTCAAATTTCCTGTCTATCCACAAGACTGCTTCTTCCGTATGGAAACAAAGAATGCAATAATCCGGGTCGTTTACACCTTGCGGGAAATAGTGCAGCATATAGTCTTGCCAAAAGGTCTGACGGGTTTCCGTATCAGTAAGTATTTCTATTTTTCCGGTTAGAGTAACACTGTCTGCTTCGTGAACAAAGCAAACCCCGGCTTTTGAATTTTGTCTGATATGTTTTACCTTTTCTGTGGATAAGGCTGTTGTCATCCATAAAGTTGATATACCGGTATGGCGCAATAGGTCGATAGCTACCGGGCGGGGATAACCATTTTCACTGATAGTGGAAAGTGTGATGTAGCCGCATTGTTCAAGCACCCATTCTGCCTGCTGCCGGATAGGCATCCAGCGTTTGAGCGTAGGCAGGAACTTGCGCAGTCCTTCGATAGCTTCTTCTTTGGTAAAATTGCATCCCGATTCTTTGTTAAATGCTGCCAGACTTTCAGGTTGGGTATTCAGTTCGATTTGTTTCTCCAATGAGTGGTTGGTGAAAAATCCTTTTTGGAAGCAGTGGCAGCAATATTCGGTACACAAACATCCGTTACCATGAGTTCCTAACAAATCATCAGTGGGCATAGACATACCACAACTTTGGCAAATTCTCTGTTTCATACTGTTCTGTTTTAATTGGGTTGGTAAAATTAACTGTAAATTAGACAATCACGTTCTCGCATTAAGGTATTCGGATAAGGACGGTATCGAATAAAACACATTTTTAGGGTTACTGCTTTCTAAGGCTGTCACTTCATTTTGCGGAATACTCCAAGCGGCAGACAGGCACATCACATTGGCTTTCCTGCACTCCGTTATATCTGAAAGCGCATCCCCGACATATACAATTTCATTTGCAGCCAAATGATAATCATGCAAGAGTTCTTTCAATGCTTCCGACTTGATGTTCCTTTCAGCGTTTCCCGTAATGACCTTTGCAAAACAAATCTTCATCTTGAATTGCTTTAGCGTTATATCACAACTGTTTATCCCTTTTCCAGTTATAAGCACCACAATGATATCCTTTTGCTTTAACAAGGCTATCAACTCACGTATTCCCTCAAAAGGTGTCGGACACATTTCCTGATGCAGTTCCTTATAAATCACATAAAAATTATGTAATGCCTGTTGCCGATAGGGTTTATCAACGACACACCCAATCATGCCTTCTTCATTCAGACCAAAAGTATGAACCACTTCTTTGTCCGACAATTCATGTCTGATATATGGTTGTGTGGCTTTTTTGAAAGCCTGTATGCACATCGGCAAGGTATTGCCTATCGTGCCGTCTAAATCGAAAGCGACTAATTTAATCATGGCTATATGGAAGTATTGATTTCCCGAATTACTTTACATGGATTTCCTACGGCAAGGCTGTTTGCCGGAATGGATTTGGTGACAACACTTCCCGCTCCAATAACGCTTCCCCGACCGATAGTAACCCCCGGCAGGATAATGACACTACCGCCAATCCAACAACCGTCCTCAATGGTAACAGGCAGGGCATACGTGTGACGGATATATTCTATTCCGTTTTCTGCTTCTATCGGTGTTAATCGCTCATTCAGTTCAATAGGGTGAGTAGCCGTATAGATTTGCACATTGGGAGCTATCAACACATTATTGCCTATGATGATTTTGTTGCAATCCACAAAAGTGCATCCAGTATTTATACTGACATTATTGCCTATGCTGATATTGCAACCATAGTCGCATATAAAAGAATGTCCCACTGAAACTTTCTTGCCAATGCTTTCAAACATTTCTTTTAATATCGCATACTTTTCTTCCTTACATTCATACGGCAAAGAATTGTATTTCAACAATAATTCATGTGTTCTTCGTTTGAACTCCCTAAACACAGGGGCATGGCAATCGTACCATTCACCTGATAAGCACTTTTCTAATTCCGTTTTCATACCCAATCATGATAAAAGTTACTACTTTATTTTATTTATGGCAAAGTTATACACATTCATGCGTAAATATATGTATTATTTTTCTATTTATTTGTACCTTTACGCCTAAATAGCAGAATAGATAAAATGAAAAGGGAAAATCTACATCAACCGTTTGAAATCTGTTTCAGTGAACTGGACGAATCACAATTAAAGGAACACGACCACACCTTTTTTGAACTGGTGTATATTCTATCGGGAACAGGTATTCAATGGATAAACAACAATAAATTTCCGTACCATGACGGACATCTTTTCATGATTACCCCCGGAGATATACATTCTTTCGACATTCACACTACCACAAAGTTTGTATATATAAAATTCAATGACATCTACATTCATTCGGCTGTTTTTGGAGCAGAAAACATACAACGGTTAGAATTTATACTGCAACACGCTAATCACCGTCCCGGTTGCATCTTGCGCAATCAAACTGACAAATTGCTGGTTAAACCTATGATAGAAGCGATTATCCGTGAATATGTGAATAGAAACATATACAGCAGTGAAATTATCACGCAGTTAATCAATACGATTGTTATAGTTGTCGCTCGTAACATTGCCATGTTCTTACCCGAACAGATAGATGAGAACTCAGAAGAAAAGTCACTGAATATCTTGCAATACATTCAGTCCAACATTTGTTATCCCGAAAAAATAAAAGCCAAAGCTATAAGTCAACATTTTGGCATTTCTCCTAATTATCTTGGGAAATACTTCAAAAAGCAGACTAATGAAACCATGCAGCAATATATCTTAGACTATAAAATGAAAATGGTAGAAAGTCGGCTTTTGCACAGCGAAATGAGGATTAACGAAATAGTAGAGGAATTGGGCTTTACGGATGAAAGCCATTTGAATAGACTATTCAAGAAATACAAAGATTGCAATCCTACTGATTTTAGAAAGAAATATCGAAAGTCATAAAGCTATTTTTCTAAGTACAAGACAGCGTAAAACTGCATCATGCATTATTTTAGCCTTACATTTATCAACCTAGTAATAAGTATCGTATAATATTCTATTCTCTAATAAGCATAAAGCTAGAATAATTTTACATTTGCCATAAAATACATAGGTGCAAATCTTTGTCTATACAAGCTTTAAATTTCCCTGATTTTATATAAAAACAATTAATAAATCTAGTATTATAATCAATTTAGTGCTTCTTTATTTCTTGCACACCCAAACTCTAATAATTTTTCACCTATTTTATTCCACTCTCGTTCTTGAAAATTTAACAAAACAAAATTTTCCGAACTATTTTTCAAATCCTCTTCTATTAAATTGAATATGCGAGAAAGAGGAGGATATACATAATCACTATCGCAAAGATTATTGTAATATATGTCAAAATCATTAATATCAGGATTACAATCACAGCATTGCTTTGCAAATTCCTTGTAGGAAGAATCGTTTTCCGTATCTTTTTTCCTTATACCTTTTTTAATATCAAAATATTGCAATAAATTCGGATTTCGAGAACGTAAATAATCGAATTTTTCTTTCTTGGATGCATGTTCTCCAGAAAAAGATTTATTATCAAGAAGATTAAAAGGCATCAAATTTTCAATTTCTTGAACATCTAATGCAATAAGTTTAAAGCTCCCCTTTTCTTTTCTTAAATATTTCCGGCACTTATTGTATGTGTCACCTGTCGGAGAATTTGGATATTTTCTATCTGTGTCTATGATAGATAATAATATTCTCTTATTTTCAATATGATTATCTATTGATCTACATATGTTTACTCCACCTCCATTATCTGTATCAAAGTTATAATTAATATTCAGAGCATTTTTGCTTATATACCATTTTAATATATAAGTAAAAAAATTGCAATCATTAAAATCTTCTCCTAAAAGAATAGACGCTTGGCAGCATAAAGTATCTTGAAAATCATTTATTGAAGACTGAAAAATTTCAACATCACCTTCTATTCTTCTTGGATTAGAAATACTAATAACAATTTCTGTTCTTCGTTTTACAAAATCAAAAGATGTCGAATAATAATTATTTTCTAAGGTATTGAATAGACTATACAAATCAAAATCCCCTTTAAATTCTTCTTTAAAATATTTTAAAACTTCCAAACTGCCAGAGAGTAAATGCTTAGACTCAAACACAGAGGTTGCAATATGCTTTATGGCCCTCACAATAACAATTTTCATACTATGAGAACTATCAACCATTAATTCATCAGACAAAACAAATAACATATTTATAAATCTATAGGATCAAAAAAACCATAAGGCCAATTCTTTATTTGCCCATTATCTTTGTAGCAAGTCTGCGTTATTATTGAGTTCTTACCTTCTTTATCTTTTTCAAAAATGATAAGGCCAATTTCGTCTTTTCCTATAAAATTTTCTGATATTCTTCTCCCAATTCTATTTATAAGCGATTGACTATGAGTTTCTATAAATAATTTAATATCGATATTATTTTCTTTTCCTTTTTTTATTGCTTTAATAAAAGCATCTGCTATTTTTGCTTGCATTGCAGGATGCAAATGCAGTTCGGGTTGTTCAATTACCACACATCTTTTAGCATCTTCCTCATAAGGTCTCTTTTGTGTAATGTACCAAAGTTTTGTTATGATTGGCAATATTTGTGAATAACCAAATCCTACGTCTGCAAGATTAAATTTTCCATTTTTGTTTTGCAAGTATATACTTTGATGTCCAGTTGTATTAGCTACTCCAATACTAATACCTAGTATTTCTTGTGTAAAGGAAGAATAGCTCTCATATTGTTTATCTGTTAATGATGCTATAAACTCCTGCAAATTGCGTCCATACGCATCAACATCCTTTACTTGCAACTCTTGATTTCTATAATATCTAGACGCTTCAGCACGACTAGGTGCAATATAACTACAGCCACTATAAAACCCTTTAAGTTCTTCATCTATAATCCATAGCAATAATGGTATCTGAGAAGTAATCCATAGGTAATAAACTTCTTGAAATGTTTCATTATATATGTCCCAATCAGCCGTTTTCCTTTGCAAAGAAATAATCTCCGTATTTTTTATTGATTTCAAAAGAGATTCTTTTGAACTATCCAACAAATTGAATAAAGACTCTATTCGAACTTGCTTTTTCAATCTTTTATCACAAAATTGAATTAATTTATTTACAGCTAAATTTAAAGTTTGCACTTGAAAATCTTCATTGTCCTTTCCTATAAATGTAGGCATCAAACCATGATTTGTGGTAAAGCTCCACTTGTTTTTTACACCGTAATTTGTCATGTCAATTTTCCCATTAATAAGAATCTTAACTGGTGAATTACGACTATCAACACTCATATCTATAACAAAACTTTTCAATTCTAATATGACACGATCCATATATGTCCCCTTAACATCATTATTAAGAGAAATAGTAACTCCTATATTAGAGTTTTCTTCTTTAGTGAGATTGTAAAGATTATAATAATTAATATATCTATATCGAAAATTTACCCTAATTCTATTTCGTCTCACTTGATCCAATTTGAAAGAAAAACGAATAGTTTCTTTTTCCGACACAAATTTATTTTTTGCTGTTACATAATCTCCAAAATCCACAGATGCTACATCAAACCACGAAACAGGCCCTCTTAGACTTTTATTTATAGATTGGCTTAGGAGAGGAAAGCTCCTTAAGAAAGTACTTTTTCCTGAAGAATTTGCACCAACTAAGATATTCAATGATTTCAAATCAATAAACTTTGAATCTTGAATACTTCTAAGATTTTCAATTCTTATTGCGTTTAACATAAAAACTTATTTTTGGATTGTGATTACAAAAATACAAAGAATATAACAAATAAACTATTTATTTGCTATTTAAATATTTAGTGCAAGGTGCAAGCATATATTTATATATAGCTTGCACCTTGCACTAACCGCAGAAGATTTATTTTCAATGATTTGCGTGTTTGAAAATAAAGTGGTATCTTTGAACCGAAGATAAAGGCAGACACAATCCCGAAAAGGGAAGTCAAATGCTCTTTGAAGAAAGTGCCTAATTCGTACCCCTTAAAAGATTGAGGTACGCTAAAATATTGATTTTAAGACTTGTGAGCCGTATGGTTCAAGACCCAGGCGGATCACTTAGGAGAAAAGACAATACTCCGCCAAACTATGACAAAGCTCTCTAAACTAACGGTTTAGGGAGCTTTTTTCTTACCCCATACGGACAGTAAAAAGAACTTCAAAAGCCAATTTCAGACTAATAATCATTACCAAATCGTTACGGTATTTTGTTACGGAGAAAATCGTAACGATTTTAACGCTAAGTCATTGATATGTCGCACATTGTCACTCGTTAGTCCGCTTCATTCCGAACATAGAAAACTAATTTTGCAAATTAAAAACGTTACGGTATGAAAAGTACATTTAGAATCCTCTTCTATTTAAAGAAGAACGAACCGAAGAAAGACGGAACAGTGACCATTATGGCACGTATCACAGTCGATGGAGAAACCAAGCAATTCAGCACGAAGAAAACAATTCTTCCTGAAGATTGGGATATAAAATCAGGTCGTGCAGTTAATAAGAGTGGGAAAAGCACCAGTGCCAAAATATCCAAGTTGAACAAAGAACTGGATGATTTGCGTGGTCAAATCTCCATACAATACACCAAGCAGCTAAACAACAACGGATATGTAGAGCCGGAGAAGTTACGCAATAATGTATTGGGTATTGAAGAAAAGCAGCACAGCCTACTTACTTACTTTACGGAGCATAATTTGCAATACAAAGACAAGGTAGGAACAACAGCTACACAAAAGACCTATTCACGTTACGAATTAACCAAGCAACGCCTGATAGACTTTATGAAAGTGAAGTACAGAGTTTCCGACATTCTTATTCGTGAAATCAATGCGGTGTTCATTGAGAACTTCTATCTTTATTTAAGAAACGAACACGGCATCAACAACAACACTGCCATGAAGTTTGTGCAACGCTTCCACTCCGTTGTTATATATGCAAAAAACAGCGGATTGAATTTTGTTGACCCTTTTGGTTCGTTCAAGTTCAGCTTTGACAAAGTGGACAGAGGCTATCTCAACCAAGACGAGATAGACCTTATCTACAATAAAGAATTTTCATCCGCGCGATTGACACAAGTACGCGATATGTTTATTTTTAGCTGCTATACCGGATTATCCTATATCGACCTGTGTAATTTGACCAAAGAAGACATCAAACTCGCTTTTGACGGAAAACTTTGGATAATGATTAAGCGTGAAAAGACAGGTGTAGATTCCAATGTACCCTTACTTGAAATCCCCAAGCAGATATTAGCCAAGTACGAAGGTAAGATGAAAGGCGGCAAACTCCTTCCCGTTATCAGCAATCAGAAGATGAACGAATATTTGGGAGAGATAGCAGAAGTATGCCAGATCGACAAAAGAATCACCTTCCATCAGAGAAGACATATCAAATTTTCTTTCTTGCTAAAATTCAAGCACTTGCAAATTTTTGCAGCTTGACAGGTAACGATTTAGAAAACAGCGAAATTCTGTGTTTCACTTCGTTTTGCAGTAATTCAAAAGAACGCTTTTCCTAAATGCAAAGGTAATATTATTTTTTGAATAATAAACCTTTGCAGATAGTCAAATTCAATAAAATCGGCTATGGTTGCTTGAATTTATATTTAAGTCCATACTCTTCAAGTTTACTGTATAGTGCCGACCTGCTTATTCCCAACAGTTCGGCGGCAAGGCTCCGATTGCCGTTCGCTTGTTTCAACGCACGCATTATCCGTTCCTTATCCTCTGCATCATTGCGCAGGGCGAAACTGACGGGTGAGGTCGGTTTCGTCACGGCAAGTTCCAGATGCTCTTTCGTTACAACACCTTCTTGCGCCTGCAATACCGCACCCATGATTTTCTGCCGAAGTTCCCGCACGTTGCCCGGCCATGTGTGGATCAGCAATGCTTTACGGGCTTCGGGACTGAATCCGCCCACATTACACTCCAGTTCCTTGTTGGCAATCTCACGGAAGAACTCTGCCAACGGCATAATGTCTTCCTGACAGTCACGCAACGACGGCACGCTTATCACGAAGTCGTGCAGACGGTAGAGTAAATCCTGCCGGAAACGCTTTTCACTCACTGCCGCCTCCAGATCCTCGTTGGTGGCGGCGATGATGCGGACATTGAAACTTCTGTCCGAATTGTCACCGACCGGGCGATAACGTCTCTCTTGTATGGCACGGAGCAACATCTGTTGGGTTTCCAACGCGAGGTTGCCCACCTCGTCCAGAAACAACGTGCCACCTTCCGCTTCATGGAAATACCCTTTCTTGGTGCTGTCTGCACCTGTAAACGCTCCCTTGACGTGTCCGAAGAATGCCGACGGCGCAAGTTCTTTTGAGAGTGAACCGCAGTCAACCGCCACGAAGGGTTTGCCCGCACGTTTGCTCTTGTCGTGTAGGTAATGGGCGATATGCTCCTTGCCCGTGCCGTTCTCTCCGAATATCATCACACTCATATCGGTAGCGGCTACCAACCTTATGCGATGCATGATTTTCTGAAAGGCGGAACCTTCACGGACGAACACGGGCATACGGCGGTGTCCCATCTGACGCTCCTTCTGTATGGAACGGAGAAGTGGAATGAGTTTGTCCTCTATCAGTTTTTTAGGTATATAGTCTATCGAACCGAGTTTCATGCTCTCCACGGCAGTATGTACTTCGGCATAGTCGGTCATGATGATGAACGGCTGCATCTTTCCTTCCTTGCGCATCCAACGCAGCATGTCTATACCGTTGCCGTCAGGCAGGCGCAGGTCGGCAACTACTATGTCATTATCCGTTGCCTGTTGCAGATGTTTCTTCGCTGTCGATAGGTGGTAAGCTTTCACGGTATGGTAGCCCTCCCGTGCCAGCAGGTTGCAGACATATTCGCAATACACGATGTTGTCCTCCACCACGATTATTCTGGTCTTATCCATTTTCGTATTTTCTCCTTTCCTCTTTTGCCAGCCGGATTATTTCCGCGCCCTTATTCAATACTGCGGTAACAGCATGGCTTAACTCACTTTCTTCCGGTATAGCCTTTCCATGAAGCAATCCGTAAAGTTCCCTCAGCGGTTGGTCGGCACGGAGTACCTCCCACGAGCTACGCAAGTGGTGTGTCAAGGCATCAAGTTCTTGCAGGTCGTTTCGCGTTGCCGCATCCTGCATCAAGCGCATTTCCTTTTCAGTTTCCGTTATCAGTTTCTCCAGCATGACGGCCTCATTGCCGTATGACAGCAAGGTGGATAAGTCCGGCTTTCCGTCCAGAGTTTCTTTTATGCCGCACTTGTCCGAGACCTCCATCAGCTCCGATATGGAGAACGGCTTGAACAGGCATCCGGCAAAGCCTTTTGCCAAAAGTTCCTCCGCATCGCAACTGCCCGAAGCGGTTGCCACGACCACGGGGATTATCTGTGAATTGCCCACGTTGGACGAACGCAGAAGTTCCAGCAACTCGAAACCGTTTATACCGGGCATATTCAAATCTGTCAGCAGCAGATTATATTCTTTCCGGCGTAGCATCTCCATCAGTTCCGCCGCATCGGTGCAAGTATCGCAGTGTATTCCCTCTTGGGCGTACATCTCTTTCTGCATCAGGAGCAACACCTCGTCATTGTCGATGGCGATGACATTGAGGTTTCTGTCTTTTCTGTGAATATACGTCTGTATTACTTGCTCCGGCACATCATCAGCTTTTTGCATCGGTATTTCCACCATGAAACGGCTTCCTTTCCCTTTTTCACTGTTCAGTCTGATTTTTCCATGAAGCATCGTCACGATATTATGAACGATGGCAAGTCCAAGTCCGAAACCGTCCTTTGCGGCGGCATTTGAGAGGCGTTCAAATGCGTCGAACACATGGTGCTGTTCCTCTTCGGTCATGCCCGTACCGGTGTCCTCGACGGTCAGTGTCAACACTCCGTTGGTATAGTCGGAAGTCAGTGACACACCACCTTTCTCTGTGAACTTGATGGCGTTTGACAGCAGGTTGTTACCGATTTGAACTATTCGCTCTTTGTCGGTCAATACAACAGCATCATTCCCGTTCTTCATGGTCAAGGACAGTCCCTTGTTCATGGCAACGGACATGAACTCCGTTTCAAGGATGTGCGTGATTGCTGAAATTCTGCAAGGTTGCATTTTGGGCTGTTCCTTGCCGTTATCCAAGCGGAAGAAGTCCAGCAGAGTGTTGAGCATAGCCCGCATACGGTCGGAGGATTGTTGTATGCTTTGAAGGAAATGCACATTGTTCCCATTGCTGCACTCTTTTTGCAACAGTTCGGCATAGCCTGTTATTGCCGTCAGCGGTGTACGCAACTCGTGGGTAATAGTATATACCGCTTTCTTTCGGGAGGTTATGAGTACCTCATTTTGTTGCACGGACTGTTCCAATTGCCCTATCAAATCCGTTGTCTGGCGTTTGTATCGTTTGATGCTCTTTGCATCATGGTGTATGATGATATAAGAAATGACCAACAGCAAAAGGACAAATCCCATCAAGCCGCCTATCTGCATAAATGATTTTTCACGCATGGCGGTTATCTCGGCTTCCCTGCTTTGTAAATCAGATTGTACCTTCTTTTCGATTTGGCAAATCAATCCTCGCAGTTGTCTGTTAAGTTCGGCATTACGAGCCGCAAGACTGTCGGCTTGTTCCGACAACCGACGGCTTTGTGCTTTCTGTTCGCTGACCATGTTTCTATCGGGAGAACGAAGCGTAGTCGTTGTTGTCAATGGCTTCGTTTTCTCTTTTTTACCGAATATGCCCAAGAATCCTTTGCGCTTCGGTTTCTTGGGCTGTTCCTGCACAATCTTCTGCACAATCACCGGTTCTTGGCTGGCTATCTTCCTGTTGATGGATTGTTGCTCATCCATTAACCGGACAATCTGGAATATCTGCCGTTCCTTATACTCCAAAAGACTGCGCACGCTGTCAACACGCTCAATTTTGTGAGTTACATTGAAACTGCATAATATACTGTCCAATGCAATACGTTGGGCATGGTAATTCTCCAAATCTGTTTCGTCCCAATCCAATATAGTTTCTCCCAACAAAGAGAACTCTATCAGTCGGATATGAATACGGTTTACATCCTTCCTGAATTCATTTATACGTCGATTGCCAACCTCCAATGCTTCCACTTCCTGCCATTCATGATGCCAAGTGTAGGCAATACATCCGATTAACAATGCAATAAGTGTATAGCCGAAAGCGACCGCTTTCTGAAGATGTTTCACTGTATGTTTACATCTATGATATTGACAGAAAAAAATTAATTATTTTGTTTTTCCAATTTTTGCAAATCCATTTGCATAGTTTCCTATAATATTGTGATTATCATCACAAATATATCCATTGAAGTAATATCCTATGAGTATTTTATTTTCGGTGAAAATATAGCCATTGGAATAGTTTCCAATCATTTTACCCTGGGTGTTAAATACATATCCATTTCGATAGGTAATCAGAGAAGTTTTATATGAGCATGAGTATAAGCATAAAACACTCAGAGTTAGCAACAATGTCCTCATATCATTTTTGAATTAGTATCTGAATCTTGATGTATCTATTCCTTTTATCTCCTTTTTCTTATATCCGCCAAAACAATAACTGAAATGCAAAGTAAATGAACGTGAATAAAATCCGCTGTTCATATCCAAGTGTTGCCCCTTAAAGCGGACTTTTGTTGCAGGCATTCCTGTATCAAATATGTCATTGCAACGGGCTGATAAACTCAATTTGTCATTTGCAAAATTCCATTTTAATCCGGCAGTGAGATTAAAAATAGATTCTATATCAAATGTCCCTTGTATGACAGGAGTCTGTACATTCCCTATCAACTCGAAAGATAAATTCTTGTTTACTTTAAACGTGTTATCCAATGTGCCGCTAAATACCCATTTCCTCCGATTGAAAGGAATGTCGAAAAAATCATCACAGCGTTGGTGCATTTGCATTCCGACTAAGGAGAATCGGGAATCCAGCCAGTTTCCTGCTTTAAAGGGTACTATGATATTTGCTCCCCATAGCTGCATATAGTTCCAGTTTGTATTTTTATAGATCAGTGCCAGCCTGTCGGTAGATTGATAGGCGGCTTGTGTGAAATAATCCGATGTATGCGTGAAAAACAGACTGAAAATATACTTCTTCATGAAGATATAACTTCCATTCAGATTATAATTCGTCATCGGCTTCAAATTCGGTGTACCCCACAATTCTGTATATCCATTAAGATAACTGACGGAAGACTGCATATCCCAATAACTTGGATAGGTTTTATCCGTAGATAATGACAATTGAAACAGATGTTCCGGTGTTTTAAAATAGGTCAATGATGCTTGTGGAAAGACTGCCCATTTATGATAATTGCCAATCGTATAATACTCTCCTGTAGCAGAAACGGATAAAGATGTACCTGTTGCATAGTTTTTGCTCAACGACACATAAAAACTGGCAGTTTGTTCTCTCAGATTGGAATATGTATTTTGTGTTTGAATGTCACCTGTCACTTTATCGTAGGTTTGGAAATCAAGATCTTTGGCAAATCGATAGGAAACTCCATAACCCAAATTCCATCCTTTGGATAAAGAGTGTTTCCCGTCTACATAAATAGAATAGCGGTCTATCTTTTGTCCGCCAACCATAGAGAAACTACTCTGATTTCCATTTTGATAATCAGTATGTAAACATTGATTATTATTGGAAGTATAATAGGTATAGTCACCTCCTATTTCAAGACCGAATCCTGAATGATATTGCAATGTGACATTGTGCATTTGATTGTCAATATATTTATCAACATTACCGGTTTGGTAATTGCCTGATGTCCGGCTGTTATTATATTGGTCAGGGGTATAACTACCTGTGTAGGCAATATTGATATTGTTTTTATCGTTGAAATTATATTCAAAAGCGGCTCTAAGGTCATGCTTCCAATACTTGCTGCGCAACTGTTCATTTTGTGTGATAGAATGGAGTTCTTCTTTTAGCGTATGCTTGGAATCAAGGTCTATGTACTCCATTTTTTTTACGTTATTTACTCCATACATTACATCAAAAGCCATTTTAGGAGTTGACAACCGAAAGTTCCCGTTCATTCCCCCGTCATTGAAGTATTGGTTTTTATAGTCAGCACTTATCTCACCCTGAAAAGAGTAGTCGTTTGAACGCTTTAAAACAACATTAATAGCCGCGCCCCGTACATGATATTCAGGAGGCGCACTGTACATCACTTCCACTTTTTCCACACGATTAACCGGAGTATTGCGCAAAATCGTTTCAAGTTGTCCGGCATCCATTGTTGTTGGTTTGCCATTTAGAATAATCGTCAGTTTCCCGGCTCCTGCCAAAGTCAGTATTCCTCTCTCTTCTTGTACTCCCGGTATCTTTGTCAATGCTTCATAAGCATTGTTTACAAGTTGATTTTGGGTAAGGACAGCAAGATTATACCCTAAAAGTCCATTCTTCACTTTAACAAAAGGACGTTCTGCCTTTATAATAATTTCATCCAAAGCATAGTCTTTAGGTTGAAGTTGAATAGTTCCGACATCATTTCCCTTACCTGCCATTTGTTTGGTTTCATATAAAATGTGTTGTATTATCAAACGGTATTCTTCCTGTTGGCTATTAAAAACGAATATACCGTCAGTATTAGAGATGGATGCGGCTATATAGGTCGAATCCATCGCTTGCAGAATAATAGTCGCTCCGTCTATCGGTAGTTGTTCGGCATCTATTATTTTACCGCTAATCATTTGCCCATAAACAGTCGTTTGGGAGCAAACGAACGATAGGAAGAAAAATGTAAGTACTTTAATTTTGCGTAACTGCATCATACGAATTCAGTTGATTACAAGAAATCTATCAATCCAATATGTATTTCGGAATGGATACAAAGCTTATTATTCCTCTTATTCGATAGTCTGTATCAGGAACGGTCAATATCATAGTCATATCTATGGGAGCAGGTGATTTGGTCAAAGCATTGTTTATAAGCCTTTCCCAATCGACGCCTAAGTAGGCTTGAATGACTTGTAGCACGTACGAAGAACTGGCTTCTTCGCCATACAGTTCTATTTGGAAATCATAGAACTTCGACGCAGTAGTTCCAGCATCAGCGGGATTGTGTTTGTATAAGCGTAAGTTGGGAATAGCGTATTTAGTGGGTGCCGCACCTGTGTCGGCATTCTGCGTGATGAAGAACTCGTAACCGCTGTCTTTTAGTATAGGCTTGTTATATATGTTATCTTGGTCGAACAGATAGTAGTCCTGAGCTTGATTGTTCACTAAAAAGAGTGTGGTGCCTGCCGGCAATATCGGGTAGTTGCTGTCATTGATAACGTATGCAAGGTAGCAATCTGTTACTTTCACTTCAATAGTTTCTTTATCTCCTGTCACATTGTCTATAATGGACAGCATGGTACTTCCTTTCTGTTTTCCGAACAAAGAGACAACACCTCCCGGCTTGTCTGCATATAACTTGCCATTATAAGTGGCTTGCAAAATATTTTCATCTTCTATCGCCAAACTAATATCCCCACTACCATTTGTTATGTAGATGCTGTTAGTTTCTTGTCCTAATCTTACCTCATAGTAAGTATCTCCAAGACAGAACGGAGTAATCGCTTCATTTTCGTTATTATCATCACTGCAACTTGTCAGTGACCATATGCTTAGCAGCAATGCTATATGCCAGAATTTAAGTTGGTTCATATTACTTTTTTTGGTTGTTATAATCAGTGCAAAGTTACGGGCATTAAACGAAACAACTCTCAAACTAAGTTGAGAGTTGCACAGAAGGGTATTTTTTCGGAGATGCTATTTCTCTCCAAAAGTAATCTCCTTGCGAATACGGCTAAGATATGTTGGCGTTATTTGCAGATAAGATGCCAATTCTTTAAGTGTGATGTTTTGCAGTATATCAGGGCAACACCTTAATAAATGGATATAATGTTCCTTTGCAGACAGACGATACATATTCAGAAAACTATCGTATGCCTGAATGAAAAATCCGTCCGATATAGCACTATGCAGCTTAGGTTCTTTCTCGAATAGTTCATCCACAATGTTTCGGTTACATACATAAACTTCAGAATCCTTTGCCGCTATAATATCTGCTGCAACAGGAGTATTCATCACCAGACTTGAATAATCACCTATCGGAGTATCACAAAATGAAAATCCGGTAATATGAATATTACCCTCTGAGTCTATCACAGAATACTTGAAATATCCGTGTTTAATGAATCCCCATACACATTTTGTGGTTTCTCCACGATGAAGAAAATATTCACCTTTTTTGTATGAGCGTAACTTACCCTCTTTGGTGCATAGTTCGCGCCAAAAGTTCAAATCAATTTTATCTATATAGAGATTGAATTTATCCATATAATAGTCTGTATGACATCTATTTGCAAAGGTAGTGATTTTATTTCAAACTATCTATAACATAACATGTAAATGAAGCCATTCAGACTACAATTCACTCTAAATGGCTTCTTGGGACTATTAAAATTTTACATTTTCATTCCTATCGGTCGGTTCTCATCCTTGACATACAGCCCCGGACGCACGATTGTGACATGGTCGGCAATGAAATTGCCCGTGGGAATTCGTTCACTTGCCGGACTGCTTATCAAAGGAGCATTATGCCATGGAATCGTCCCATCTTTGTTGCCACTTAGCCTCCATCTCCCTCGAAAGCTCCACAATCTCCCGGCTCAGTTTCACGAGGTCGATGGTACACTTCTCCAGCTTGTAGAGCAACACCATCGCCTTTTTCTCCGAAAAGTGGATGCGCAGCTCTTTAACGACCTGATTGTAGTTCGTGCCTATGCAGCGGAACTGGACATGGAAATCCGACAGCTTGGTGTAGTAGTCCAGCATCGTCTTGTCCACCTTCAGCACCTTGAACTTCTGTCCGAAGAAGTGCGCTTTTAGAAAGACTGCTTTCGCATACACGTTCGATTCCTCGTACATCGTCAGGAACCTGTTCCATTCCACATCGTCGAAGCGCACCATCACGCAGTGCGTCTTCGGGTTCAACTTGGGATTTCTCCCGTACTTAGTCTTCTTTTTCATACTTCTTAATTCTTTTAATTTTATGGCTTGTCTATTGCTTAATCTTTGATTAAAGAACCCCGAAATTATCCGACTGCGGAGGATAATTCTGCCCACGGCGGTGAAGGCATTTTCAGTTACTTAGAATTATTCGGGTAACTGAAAATATACCTTGCTGTGTCTTTGAGGACACAAAAATCCTCCGCCTGTCGGATTTGTTTCCGGGTGTACTCACTCATCTTGGGTATCGGTTAAGCCGATGAAGTGTATTCACCAGCCCAACCGACTTTCTGTAATCCCGTCAGAGCTTGCGCCACTGCTCGATGTCGTTCCGATAGGTGTCGAGGTGCAGGCGGACGAGGTTTTCAATCAGCCCCGATGCGCTCATGCCCTTTCCTCCGAGGAAGCGGACAACCCTGTCGAGTTCGTCACGCACCGTCTCGCTGACGAACACGGGCTTGCGGTTGACAAGTTTCGGGACTTTCAAGTAGGTGGCGCGGTACTCCTCCAACGACAACCTGCGCTGCTTGCTGCTGACACGCTTCTGCAGCATTGCCGTTTTCTCGACCGCCTCACTTGACGGTTCATCCGCCATAGCGGTCTCCGTTTCCTCCGTAACGATATTGCCGGGCAGTTCCAGCTCATCCGGCTCCAGACCGATACGTCTGTAGATGTCATTCATCGACTTGGGAGTGTAGGATTCCCTGCGTCCCATCTTTTCCACGATTTCACGAGCCTGCTGCTCTGTAATGTTTGGTTCTCTCTTCATTGTAAAAAACAAATTGATTAAGTTATTAACTGTGGTCTTGGTAAACACCTTGACCGATTATCGGGAGCAAAGTAAGGTGCTTTAATACAGTCAGTCAAGCACTTGGATTCTCTTAGGCAATTTTGTGTGGTTTTGCATTATGGCGGTTGATAAAGCGGTGAGGACTTCACCGTTTTGCCGGATGTATATGCCCGAAAGGGCAAAGACTCAATTGTAGGCGAATTTGAATTAAGTCCTTATTTTTCCCCTTGCCACCTTTCTATTTTTTAGAATTAAGAAGATAACCGCTGCCTCCAGCCAATGCCAACCTCTACCACCCTGTGCCACTTGCTGCCAGACCTGATTGAAACCATTGCCGGATGCCGGATTATGTATTTCTTTGCAGGAGAAGGAATGATAGCCGCCAAAGGGAAGTCAGCATCCCGGACAATGACTGCCGTATCAGCGCAACACGCTTCCACTTTCGGGGAACCTATTGTCAGGTAACGGATTATATATTCCTTTGCGGCAAAAGAAACAGTAACAACTAAAAGAAAGACAATATGGAAATCGTATCAATCGAGAGAAAGACCTTCGAGGAACTGGTCGCCAAGTTCGACCGCTTCGTCAGCCGTATGGATGCCATCTGCCATCGTCACGGCGAAAAGAAAATGAGCGAGTGGATGGACAATCAGGACGTGTGCCGGATGCTCAACATCAGCCCCCGAACCTTGCAGACGCTTCGGGACAACGGCACGTTGGCTTATTCGCAGATAAACCACAAGACCTATTACCGTCCCGAAGACGTGCAACGCATCGTTTCCATCGTGGAGGACAGGCGAAAAGAAGCAAAGTTCAAAGGCAGAACAATCTGATAACCGAATAGAGTAATAACAATAATTCCACTAAATCCAAAGTAATATGAACGAACTGATTAACAAAGACAACGAGTGGATAATCCACTTCTTGGGCAGCCTTGACCGTCTGCTGGACAACGTAGAGCATCTGACCGCAAACTACCGCCCGACACTGAACGGGGAGCGTTTCTTCACAGACAAGGAAGTGTCGGCACGGTTGAAAGTGAGCCGCCGGACGCTTCAGGACTACCGCAACGAGGGACGTATAGCCTACATTCAGTTGGGCGGCAAAATCCTCTACCGTGAATCCGACATCGAAAGGATGCTGGCTGACGGCTACCAATCCGCCTACCGACTGAAGGCAACCTGATTTTCTTGAAGGAGCGCAGTTTGCCGTCTGCCCTATGTTTGCGGCAGCAATGGAACTTCGGCAAAAAGACAAAAGGAACGGCTTACAGATGAAGCATCAATGTTTAGCTTCGTCTGTAAGCCGTTCCTCTATTTCTTCTGATTTCCCGCCAGTCGCTTGTTTCCGTTGCCGGATGCCTTTCAAGCGTGTGGATGGCAGTGGCAAGGTTTTCGGGCGGAATACGCTCAAACCCGTTTGAGGAAGATTCTGCCTGAAACGGCTCTGCCGCCTGACCTTGCCAATGCCGTCAAAGCCACACGCTACCTTTGCATCCGAGCATCGGGAACAGGTGGCTGACGGGATGAACCTCAACTATACCATAGGTTACTGCCCTTACCGCAAGAGAAGAACAATGTTGTCGGACTTCCTTTCTTGGAGGCGCAGATTTCATTTATTACGAACCGTCTGAACTGAAAACTTTCTTTACTGCATATCCTGAATGCAATGGCTATAATCATTTCAAGGTTATACACATCATAGCTGATGCCGTCAGTTTGCTTGATATACTTCATTGTATAAGTTTCACTCAATTCCTTGTTCTTGTAGATTGCCCGTATCGCCTTGCGGATGTCGCACGAGAACACCCCAAACAGGTCGGCTATCTCAAACTGGGTCATCCACACGGGGGCAGTTGGTACGGTGACCACCCCCGTTTCACTGATTGTTATTATTCCTCTGTTCATAATTCATCTATTTTATAATGGTTATTTACTATTCTCTTTCTTTTCGCCAGCCGATATTTTCTTTCTCCGCTCCATCAGTTTGTCCATATCCTTGGAGATTTTATCGTCTGTTATCCGTGCATATCCCTGTGTCGTCCTGATATTGGAGTGTCCCATCATCTTGGCGATGCTCTCAATGGGTATGTCCGCTGAAATCAGGAAAGTGCCGAAGCTGTGCCGACTTTGATGATAGGTCAAGTTATCCTCTTTTCCTATGGTTATTCCCAACTCGTGAACCTCAAACCATAGGGCATCACGGTTGGGAAGAGGAAACACGGGCTTCTCATCATCAGTTGTGTTATACAGCGACAATATCTGTTCCGCTATGGGATGTAAGGGTATGAACGCCTCCACTTTTGTCTTCTTGCGGTTGATGCGGATGTAGCGTCTGCCCTCCGCATTCGTCCCGATATGATGGGGATGCAGCAGTTGTATGTCTGCATACGCCAGTCCGGTCAGGGTCGAGAAGATGAAAGCCCGTCTTGCCAGTTCCATCCGCTTGTCATACATCGGTGTGGAAAGTATCTTCTTGAACTCATCACGGCTGATGTACCTGTGTCTTGCCTCAGGTTTCGTTTCATATTCCAAATCCTCGCAGGGGTTCACACGGATAATCTCCTTATCGACTGCAAGGTACAATAATCGGTTCAGCCAACGCAGACAATGGTTTGTTTGGGAAACTCCGAAGTTCTTGCATTTCTTCAAATGGGCTTTGTAGGACTTGCCGAAATCCTCCGTCACTTCTTCAAGAGGAATGTCCTTTTTCCCGGTTGACGCTATAAAGTCCGTCAGGTACTTCTGGTAGTACATTGAAGCCCGATAGGAAGAAGTGGAATCAATCTCTTCGGAATGTTTCTTCAACCGCTCACGTTCCCATTCTCCCATTTGCAATAAGGTAGTCGGATGAATGTTGTTCAAGGATATGTGGTTTTTCAGCATTTCGGCACTGACCACGCCTTGCGATTTCAGTATCTCGGTGTAGGCTTCTTCCGTCAGACGCAGGTATTCCCGTAAACGGTTGTTCTCCCTGATAATCTTTATCTCATTCTTCCTGCCGTTCCAGTCTTCTGGGCGGCAATAGATACCTGTGCTTATGACTGTCTGCTTGCCGTCAATGGTTATACGGCAAAGTACGGCGGTCGTACCGTCAGTCTTGACTTTGCTGCGGTTGATATAGGGCAATAGTGAAAAAGTGCTTCGCATATTGTTGTTGGGTTTATAGGGTGAGTTTGAAATCTTGGGTTGCTTCTATGAACTTGTCCATATCCTCGAACAGTTTTTTCGGGCTGACACGGGCATATACCTGAGTGGTGGAAATATCGGAGTGTCCCAACATCCGGCTGATGGTCTCGATAGGCACACCCGCTTCGAGCGTGATTAACGAGGCGAAACTATGCCTCGCCTGATGATAGCACAAGTCGTCCTTGATGCCAGCCAGTGCAGCTAACGCCTTCATGTGCCTTCTGAGATTTGACCAGCGCAGTAAAGGAAACAGGGTGTCCCTTTCCTCACTGTGATACTTCTCAATCAGATCAATCGCTTCCGGCAACAGTTTTACACTGGCACGAAGTTCGTTTTTCTTTCTCCGATACTTCAACCACAAAGCCCCGTCCTCATCCGTACATAGGTTCTCACGGGTAATTGAGACAACATCTGCATAACAGACCCCGGTGTAACACCCGAAGAGAAACATATCCCTTGCCAATATGTGGGATTTACGGTAAGCAGGTATTTCCACATCACGGATTTTTTCAAACGATTCACGGCTCAATGCCCGTGGGGTTTTATCTGACTGCTTAGGCAGGGTGAAATGCTGGAAGTGGCTCCTGTCTGCATAGCCCTCCTTGTATGCCAGACGGCATATCTTCTTCAAGATGGCAAGATGGTGGCGAACGGTATCTATCGCATATCCCTTGTTTTCCATAGCGAATGCCTGATAGTCGTGGATGAACTGCTCCGTCAGTTGCCCGAATGCCAAATCCTTGACCTTGTACTGATGTTCGATGAATTCACCGAGTGTCAGGCGCATATAGTGATAACCGGGATAAGTCCCTTTCGCCCGGTCAATGCCGATACGGGCTTTGAGGTCGTCACAGATAACGTCCGTCATTTTCATAAGGGTCATCTGTGTTTCCATGCTGCCTTGAAAATGGTTTTTCACATCGGTTGCATCAAAATCCACTTTACGGCTCATCAGATTATCGAAAGCGTTATTCACCGCCAACAGCAACTTTTCAATCTTGGCATTGATTTCCACCGCCTCCTTGCTCTTGCCGTTCAGACGGCTTTCACGGGGATTCCACAGTTCGGGGGTACAGGACAGCTTGCATCCGAACTGCGCCATCGTGCGGTTCACCGTGATGCGTCCCATGATGGGAGCCTTGCCCGACTTGTCCAGTCCGCTCTTTTTGAGGTAGAGCAGCACCTTGAATTTTTCTACTTTCATACGCTTA
>NZ_RAYG01000043.1:0-32231 GCF_003670185.1 Parabacteroides sp. CH2-D42-20
AAGAGTAGGTAGCCGCCGTCTTGAAGAAGGCGATAGCCGATGGAGAGGAGTCAGTCCGTAAGGGGTGACTCCTTTTTCTGTTATATACACCAGCCGTCGTAGAGACCTAGCGTGCCGCATCTCGTATCGTCTGACGATATTCTAAGTTACCATTTGAAGGGATGAGACGCTGCACGCTACGTCTCTACAATTGGGTGAGATTTCATTGTTTGCTGAATCGGGAACAATAAAGTTCGTATCTTGCCGTTATATTAAGAATTCACCGAATGATTCTGATTTATGAGCAGCATATATGATTCTCGTCAAAGATGGAAATTAGGCTTTATTTTTGCCGCTGTATTGATCGCTATGGCTTCTGTGGTAGTCTCGGATCTCTTGATTAAAGATCTGGCCCGAGAAGAGCGTCAGAAGATCGAGGTTTGGAGTGAGGCAACCCGGGTCATGACCAGTGAGAATCCAAGCCTTAATATGAATCTTATCCTAAAAATCATCCAAGGGAATACTTCTATTCCTGTTATATTATGCAGCGAGACGGATAGCGTGGTTTCTTACAATAATATAGAGATTCCGGAAAAGAATGTAGCGCAGTTCATGACGAATAAGGTTAAGGAACTGAGAACCAAAAATCCTCCGATCGTAATTGACATGGAGGATGGTACTTACCAATATTTATATTACGATGATTCGATTATCTTAAAGCGACTGCTTGTTTATCCCTATGCGCAATTATCAGTTGTATTTGTTTTTATATTAATCGCTTTTTTAGCCTTGGCTAGTACAAAGAAGGCAGAACAGAATAAAGTGTGGGTGGGGTTATCGAAAGAGACGGCTCACCAATTAGGAACGCCTATATCCTCGCTAATCGCTTGGGTTGAATATTTGCGAACGAAAGATATAGATCCTTCTCTATTGACAGAGATGGATAAGGATGTGAAACGCTTACAAACGATAGCGGAGCGTTTCTCTAAAATCGGTTCAGATCCGGATCCGGTTCCGACAAATATCGTGGAATCCATCCGTGCGGCTTTGGGATATATGGAGACCCGTATTTCCTCGAAGGTGAAAATTAATACGTATTTGCCGGAGCGGCCGATATTGGTCTTAATGAATGATTCCCTGTTCGCTTGGGTAATCGAGAACCTGACGAAAAATGCGGTGGACGCTATGGAGGGGCAGGGTGAGATTTCGCTAAAAGTAGAGGAAAGAGAGAAGTTCGTGCTGATCGATTTGGCAGATACCGGAAAAGGTATCCCAAAATCAAAATTCAAGACGGTTTTCAATCCGGGGTATACGACCAAGAAACGTGGCTGGGGACTAGGCTTGTCCTTGGTAAAGCGTATTATCGAGTCCTTCCAAGGAGGAAAGATTTTCGTGAAGAGTTCGGAGTTGGGGAAAGGGACGACTTTTCGTATAAAATTGAAGAAATATAAGGGTTAAATCGTATTATAGGAAAAAATAAGCATAAAGGTATTGTTTTTGTATTTAGTTTTTTCGTACCTTTGCAAGGTTTTTACACTAAAAGGCTTTGGGGAAATTTAAATTATATAATGTAGATTTGAAAAATCTCTCTCCGGGAGTACACGAATTCGAGTATCTTTTGGAGAACAAGTTTTTTGTGGACATTGACGGAACCGAGGTCCAGAAGGGCAAAGTGAAGGTTCATCTTACCGTAAAACGGTCGTCAATGATGTTTGAGATGAACTTTCAGATAGAAGGGGTTGTTGTTGTTCCATGCGATAGATGCTTGGACGATATGGAAATTCCTATTGATACCCACAATCGTCTGGTGGTAAAATTCGGCAAGGAATATGCCGAGGAGAGTGATGAGGTTGTCGTGATACCGGAAGAGGAGGGCGCTATTAATTTGGCGTGGTTCCTGTATGAGTTTATCGCTTTGGCGGTTCCCATGAAGCATGTACATGCGCCGGGTAAATGTAATAAGGCAATGTCGTCTAAATTGAAGAAACATACCGCCAGAAGTTCGGATGAGACCGAAGACGATTTTGAGGATGACATGGGAGGTGATGATTTGGCGTTGGAAGATGACGGAAACGCTAGTCCTGCCGATCCTCGTTGGGATGCTCTGAAAGGTTTGCTAGAGAATGATAACAATTAAATAAATAAAACAATGGCACATCCTAAAAGAAGACAAGGTAAGACAAGAACAGCCAAGAGAAGAACTCATGACAAGGCTGTAGCTCCAACAATGGCAATTTGCCCGAACTGTGGCGCATGGCACATCTATCACACTGTATGTGGTGAGTGCGGTTATTACAGAGGTAAATTAGCGATTGAAAAAGAAGCTGCTGTGTAAGTTTGTCAACTTATATGGTTTGATGAACAAAAGAAATAGCCCTAAAAGTTTTTTTTAGGGCTTTTTTTTAATTGGGATAAGTAGTCCTTTTATTTTTAAAGTTATGGATAAGATAAATGCGGTTATCACAGGAGTGGGTGGATACGTTCCTGAAGATGTATTGACGAATGAGGATATTTCCAAGATGGTCGATACGACGGATGAGTGGATCATGACTCGTGTGGGTATTAAGGAGCGCAGGATATTGAAAGGGGAGGGCGTAGGACTCTCTTACATGGGTATACGGGCCGTGAAGCAATTGCTCGAGAAAACGAACCTGAATCCGGAAGAAGTAGAGGTTGTCTTGACCGCTACGACTACCCCGGATCATCATTTCCCGACAACTTCTTCTATCATCGCTTATCATACAGGTTGTAAGAACGCGATGACTTTTGATATGCAAGGTGCGTGCGCAGGCTTCTTGTATGCTTTGGAGACGGGCGCTAATTATATTCGCTCGGGGCGTTATAAGAAGGTGGTTGTCGTATCGGGTGATAAGATGACATCTATTACAGATTATCAAGATCGTTCTACTTGTCCTTTGTTCGGGGATGCTTGCGGAGCGGTCTTGTTGGAGCCAACTACCGAGGAGTTCGGTGTCTTGGATACTATTTTACGGACAGACGGCGTAGGCTATCCGCATCTGATCATGAAATCGGGCGGCTCGGCTTATCCTCCTTCTCACGAGACGGTGGATAACCGTGAGCATTTCGTTTATCAAGATGGGCGTGTGGTGTTCAAGTACGCGGTTTCTTATATGGCGGACGTGGCCGCTGAGATTGCGGAGAAGAATGGCTTGACGCATGATGATATCGCGTGGATCGTTCCTCATCAAGCGAACCTGCGGATTATCGACGCTACGGCGAAACGCTTGGGCGTAGATATGGATAAGGTGATGATCAATATCCAGAAATACGGCAACACAAGTGCCGGTACGATTCCTATTTGTCTATGGGAATGGGAGAATCAATTGAAAAAAGGAGATAACCTGATCCTTGCCGCTTTTGGAGCGGGCTTTACGTGGGGAGCGGTTTATCTGAAATGGGGGTATGATGGAAAAAAAGCATAAATCGGGTTTTGTCAATATCGTTGGAAACCCAAACGTAGGTAAGTCTACGTTGATGAATCGTTTGGTCGGGGAGCGGATCTCTATTATCACCTCGAAGGCGCAAACGACAAGGCATCGTATTATGGGTATCGTGAATACCGACGATATGCAAATCGTGTATTCTGACACGCCGGGAGTCTTGCGGCCGAATTATAAGTTGCAGGAATCCATGCTTAATTTCTCTCAATCCGCTTTAGGCGATGCCGACGTGCTGTTGTACGTGACGGATGTCGTCGAGACGATTGATAAAAATAATGAGTTCCTAGCGCGGGTACAGAGCATAGAGTGTCCGGTTCTCTTGTTGATCAATAAGATCGACCAGACCAATCAGCCGGAGCTGGAGAAGCTCGTGGCCCAGTGGAAGGAATTGCTTCCGAAGGCCGAGATCATCCCGATCTCCGCGCTTTCGAATTTCAATATAGATTACGTGAAGCGTCGGGTGGAGGAGTTGATGCCTGATTCCCCGCCTTATTTCGAGAAAGACGCCTTGACCGATAAACCGGCCCGTTTCTTCGTGACAGAGATCATTCGTGAGAAAATCTTGTTATATTATCAGAAGGAAATACCTTACGCGGTAGAAGTGGTCGTCGAGTTGTTCAAGGAGGATGATGAGCTGATCCATATCAAGGCGCTGATCATCGTGGAGCGTGATACCCAGAAGGGGATTATCATCGGGCATCAAGGGCAAGCATTGAAGAAAGTAGGTGCTATGGCCCGGAAGGATATCGAACGTTTCTTCGGGAAGAAGGTGTTTTTGGAAATGTTTGTCAAAGTGGAAAAAGACTGGCGTAACCGTGACAACATATTGAAGAACTTCGGTTATCAGCTGGACTAATAATAGCATACGAAAGGAGAATTTATGGGAAATATAGTAGCGATAGTGGGGAGACCCAATGTAGGTAAGTCCACCCTTTTCAACCGGTTGACGGGTACCCGTCAGGCGATCGTGAACGAGGAGGCTGGTACTACCCGCGACCGTCAGTACGGCAAGGTGGAGTGGACCGGCAAGGAGTTTTCGCTGATTGACACAGGCGGATGGGTGGTTAACTCGGAGGATGTTTTCGAGGAGGAGATCAACAAGCAGGTAAAAGTGGCTATCGAGGAGGCGGACGTGATCTTGTTCGTTGTCGATGTATTGAATGGCATCACGGATCTGGACATGGAGGTGGCGCAGATCTTGCGCCGTTGCAAGCGGCCGGTGATCGTGGTGGCGAACAAGGCGGATAATTACGAATTGCATCCGGCCTCGGCGGAGTTTTACTCGTTTGGCTTGGGAGATCCTTTCTGCATCTCGGCCATCAATGGTTCTTATACCGGGGATTTGCTGGATAAGATCGTGGCGACGTTGCCCGAGGAGAAGGTGGAGATACTGGAGGAGGAGTTGCCCCGTATCGCGATTATAGGACGCCCGAACGCGGGAAAGTCTTCTCTTATCAATGCTTTTATTGGCGAGGATCGGCATATCGTTACCGATATCGCGGGCACGACCCGTGATTCCATCTACACGAAATATAATAAATTCGGCTTGAACTTCTATTTGGTGGATACGGCGGGTATCCGTAAGAAGGGGAAGGTGAATGAGGACTTGGAGTATTACTCGGTGATCCGTTCGATCCGCGCGATCGAGAACTCGGATGTCTGCGTGCTGATGTTGGACGCTACGAGGGGCATCGAGAGCCAGGATATGAATATCTTCTCGCTGGTGCAGAAGAATAAGAAGGGATTGGTGGTTTGCGTGAATAAGTGGGACTTGGTCGAGGATAAGAGCCAGAAGGTGATCGACTCGTACACGACCGCTATCCGCGAGCGTCTGGCTCCGTTTACCGACTTCCCGATCTTGTTTATCTCCGCTCTGACGAAACAACGTATCCTGAAGGTGCTGGAGACCGCCAAGGAGGTTTACGAGAATCGCTCCAAGCGTGTCCCTACGGCCAAGCTGAACGAGGTGATGCTTCCGATCATCGAGAATTATCCTCCCCCAGCCTGGAAGGGTAAATATATCAAGATCAAATATATCACCCAGCTTCCGGCGGGCAGCGTGCCTTCTTTCGTGTTCTTCTGTAACTTGCCGCAATGGATCAAGGACCCGTACAAACGTTTCCTTGAGAACAAGATCCGCGAGAACTGGGATTTTACCGGTACGCCGATTAATATATTTATCCGGGAAAAGTAAATACTAGATACAAAAAAGCCGCTTCCTGTAATGGGGAGGCGGCTTTTTCTATTTAGAATAGGTCGGAATGCGTTCCGGTATCGGTGAAAAGCAAGATTAGCTCCGTGTCGTCTTGGCTCCATATCAGCAGCCAGTCTCCTTGGATATGGCATTCCCACAATCCGGCGTATTTGCCGGACAGCCTATGCGGGTGGTATTGGGAGGGAAGGGAACCGGTTGTTTCAAGCAAGTTGGATACTTGCTCGAATAAGTTCATATCATATCCTCTTTTTTGGCATAGCCTCAAGTTCTTCTTGAACTTTTTGGTATAGTTGATGGTATATTTCATCAGCCTAGGATTTGTTTCATCAAATCCTTTGTGCTTTCCGCATGATAAATCCTTCCTGCCTTCACGTCCTCCAAGGCCTCGTCCAATCCGGATTTCTTCTGTGCCTTTACCTTGCCTTCCAGCGAGGTGATGAATTTCTTCAAGATGTCGGCGTATTTCTCGGGGATGGTTACCTCGAATGTCTTTAAGGATGTCGTTGTCTCCATATCGTTCTGTTTTAGGAATTTCCTTCGCGAATATACGGAATAAAAAGAGAAGGGGAATTGTTTTCCTTCTCTTTTTATTTCCCGCTTCCGCGTCGGGAGGGAGGGACGTGACGGTTAGATCTCGTCCGGGCTCTCGGAGTCTCCGCCGGGCGTAGGCTCGGGTGTAGGCTCGGGAGCGGGCGCCGGTTTCTTGGCGGAGGCCATGCGCTGGTTGTAGGCGGCGGTGGTCTCGGCGATCAGCTGGTTGAGGGCGGCGATGAAGGCGGTCGCTTTCTCGGACGGCTTCGCTACGCTATGGGACTGGGCCAGCAGGGTGAGGTCGTCGTAATAGACGTCGATCCGCTTGCGCAGGTTGGCGCCGCTTTCCTTTTTGGAGGTGGTCCGGTTTTGGACGCGTTGCTGCGACAGGCGGTCGTAGGCGTTATTCTCTTTCTCCAGTTCGGCGAGGTAAGCGTCGAGGCCGAGCGTGGTGACGTACGGCTTGTTCTCGTCCTTGCGCAAATCCAGCAAGAGGCCCTTTATCTTGGCGGTCTCCTGCGCCATGGGGAGGCGGGCGATGCCGTTATAGGGTTTGATGACCTTGTATAGGTACTTGCCCGCGTCACGCTCGGCCTCCAGCGGGAGGGTACCGGCCCGTGAGATGCGGGTGATGATATAGATGGCGAGGTTGTCGCGGTTGGTATCGTGCAAGGTCATTTGCTCGGTCTCCTGCGAGGTACGGCTCTCGTCCACCACGTCGGCCATGGCGAGGAGGTCTGCCTCGTAGGTATCGAGGAATTCTTTGGTGAGGCCCAGCTCGGGGATGCCGTCGCTGCCGGTCAGCAGGGAGATCTCGTCGGGGGACTCGGAATCGCCGCCACCGCTGTTTCCGTTGGCTAGGTCGAGGACGTGGTTCATGAAGGAGAGGTACTCGGCGTTGTTGAAAAGAGAGAGCGGAAGTGTCTTGATTTTTGTGTAAGTACTCATGGTAAATTTGATTTAGAGTTTAAAAACTTCTCTAAGTTAGGGATATTTGCTGAATAAGGGCTTCTTAGGTCTAAAAAATGGGGATTGAATGGCGCGAATAATCATCTTAGGCCTAAGAAATGGCTTTTCAAGGGTGAAAATAGGCTTTTTAGGCCTAAGAAATGGTTTTGCGGCCTTGAAAGTCCCTTCCTAGGCCAAGGAAATCACTTTTCACGGTTGAAAAACTATCTTTTAGCCCTAAGAAGTCATTTTTCACCCTTCGAGGGCATTTCTTAGGGCTAAGAGACATTAAGAATCTGATTGTTTTGCGAATGTTTTAAAAAAACACGATCTTTGCGATGTATTGGAAAAATAACGTAGAAGCGTTTCGATATTATCTTGCATTGAAATCTGGACAATTTCAACCCAACAAGATAATGAGAAAGTAGCTCCTGCGCTTGTGCTTGTTATATACTTATCCTAAAGGTGAATTATATGCAATCATAAAGCGTGGGACTATTGTCTTATTATTGTTGGGTGGGCAGTCCAGAGCCTCAATGCAGTGATAAGCGATGGTTCTCACGCTTCTTTTATTTGTTAACCTCATTTTTTGGGAACAAAATGAGCAAAGATGAGAAAATTATGAATAAAGTGAATCTCTTTAGGCGTTATCTGGTTGGACTATTGTTTCTGTCTTTCTTCTTCCCTATTAAGGCCGCTATTTCTTATTGGGATGGCCATAGTTATTCTACAAGCTGGTATGATCCTAGTAAATCGGTCTATTACATCCAATCAGCGGAAGATTTGTGTGGATTATCTTACTTGTTGCGCCCTGGAAGTTATGAGGATTTTGAGGGCAAGGAGGTTATCTTAATGGTCGATATTAATTTGAATGGTTATGAATGGGAGACGTTGGGTCGTATAGAAGGATCTTATTATTATGCATTTAATGGTGTATTCAACGGTAATGGAAAAACTGTCTCTGGTTTGAAAATAACTAAAATAAATAATGGAACAATACGTACAACCGGCCTGTTTGGGGTCGTGATGGAGCAGGGTACTATTATCAAAAATCTTACCGTGGAAGGTGATATTAATATAGGTAGTCGTGGAACTGTGGATATTGGTGCTATTGCTGGAACAAGCATGGCGACCATTTATAATTGTATATCAAAGGTTAATATATCAGTGAATTCATCGGATGCCTCATCAGATATCAATGTGGGAGGTATTGTTGGAAAAGCTTATGGTATGGTTCGAGATTGCCAGACTTATGGGAATATCCGTATAAACCAAGATGGTATCAGTGGTTGCCGAGTTGGAGGAATTGCGGGGTCAAGCGTGACCGCTGATATAGGAGCCGGAATAATTCGTTGTAAATCTGCTTCTGATATTACGGTAATTGGAGGAAAAGACGCAATGGTCGGAGGTATCTCCTCGCTTATTAGGGAAAATAATGAAAATAATTTGTATACAGGATGTGTTGATGTCAATGGTTGTCATTTCTCCTATGTGGGTGGTATTGTCGCTTCCATGAGTTCGGAAGTCAAAAATTGCCTGATGTTAGGCTCTTTTACCGGATACGGCGATTATTATTATAAGGGAGCGATTATGGCAACGCAAGAACAAAGTGTAATTATAGATGATTGTTATTATAGAGAGGGATTGCCTAACGCTGCGAGTTATGGATATCCTGTTGCGGAAGCAGAATTATATAGTGGGTCGTCTCTTCCCGGCTTCGATCCTAGTATATGGAATTTTCGTGAAGGGGAATATCCTGATTTGTTTTTTGAGTTTGAGGATTTGATCGAAATGCCAGCTGTCGATCGTATAGAATTGGATAAAACAGATTTAACATTAGAGATTGGTGATGCTATTAGATTGTATCCTACACTATATCCTTCAGGAGCCACAGGTAAAATAGTGTGGAGTTCATCGGATGATTATGTAGCTGTCGTGAATTCCAGCGGATTAGTGGTGGCAAGGAATGGAGGAATAGCTTATATCTCGGTAAGTATGACGGATAATTTATCTATTTCAGATGTTTGCCGTGTGACTGTGAATAAATCACCAACCGCTAATGAGAGTGTTCCGGTTGACGATCTTGAAGTTAGGGGACTGGAAGGTTCTATCATGATCAATGCGACTATGCCGCAAGACTTTTGTATTTATGCATTAAATGGAGAAATAATAAATCAAGGAAAACTTATGGGCGGAGAGAATATTATCTCTGTTTTAAAAGGAATATATATTGTTAAGGTGAAGAATTATATCAAAAAAGTAATAGTTCTTTAGGATTTTTCTGTTAAGTAATGCTGCGGTGTAGTCTACTTTAACCTTCTCCACTCGGATTTCTTGGCGAATGGGGAAGGTTTCATTATTTCGTATAATCGTTATTTTTGTACCATATAGTGGTGGCTCTTTCAAGCCTCCCCCCATTCCTGTACAAGTAATCCGGAGCGAAATCTGCCCCATTGTACCATTCGAGCGCCCAGTGGGTGAGTCCGAACTGGACGAAATTTCGGAGGTCTTTCAATGGCTCGAAAAGTTTCCCTTTCAGTAAAGGGAGGAAGTTCACTAATTTCACCTTACCGTTGCTAAATTCCAATCGCATGGTATAGCCCTTTACATATTCCACGCCAGTGACGCATATTAAATCTATATCTTCAGTCATAACTTTTTCTCTTTTAAATGGGTCTTAGGGAATTTTCATCACGAATATATGGAATAAAAAAGATAAGGGTACGAGTTCGTCTCTCTTTTTTGTCTTTCTTTCATCCACATTTCCTTGAAACCCTTGGAATCCCCATTTATAATCGTACCTTTATGTCTCTTTACCTTAAAAATTAAAAATAATCATGTTTACGCCATCAATGACAAACGAGGAAATAGAGGCAGTGGCCTATAAGGACTTTCTGGAGATCCGGGGAAGAGTGGAAATCGCGAAGGATAAATTCGTACAAAGGGTGAGATGCACGCCACCGGGATTTTGGGCCTTGCATTCCTTGCAGGAGACACATACCCTCCAGACCCGCTCCAAGAATACATGGACTGTATATTTCTATTATTTGTACACGACACCGGCCGGTGCCGTGAAAGTCTCATCTATGATCTACACCTCCCTGCCGGGAGATGAAGGCACGGATTACCTGTTTATGAATAATCTCGACCGCTTCCGGCTGGAGAGGGTGAGCTCGCGTTTCTCGCGACAATACGAGGAACGCTATATCGACCCGAACCAGATCCAATTGAACGGCCTTCTGCCCGCTATCTATTTCATGAGGACTGCGGGCGACCGGAAGATCGCTCCCTACACTCCCGATACATGGACCGAGGAGGAGAAGAAGGACAAATATCTCTTCGTGTCGGAGCAAGGGATCATGGAGGCGAAGCTGGAGGGGCGTGTGGAGACTTATCTTACTTTCAGGAAGCCGGAACAATCGGATGATTAATAAGTAGAGGGCGAGGTTGATACCCCGCCCTCCCGATAACTAGATAGATACCTTCGGGCTTATCTTTTCAGAAGATCGATCCTCTCGCTGGGCAACAGTACCGCATGAACCTTCTCCGTTACCCGCCCCTTCACGTTGAAGGAATCCCTTAGGCGGATGTCGGCGGCGGAGGAGCCGATCTGCGCCTCATATTTACCGGACTCTACGACCCAATGACTGGCGCTCTCGTCGAAGGAGGCCAGATCCGTATCTTTCACCTTGAAGATGATCTCACGGCTCTCGCCCGGCTGGAGGAGTTGGGTCTTGGCGAAACCTCTCAACTCTTTCGCTGGTTTATCCATGCTCTTGCCGGGGGCGGAGATATATAGCTGGACCACTTCCTTCCCGGCTACCGGGCCATTGTTCGTGATCGTGCAACTGATGCTGTAGTCCGTATCGCCCATGAACACTTTCAAGCTCGAATAATTGAAAGTAGTATACGACTGTCCGTAGCCAAACGGATAGGAGACGGGCACGCCGAACGTATCGAAGTAACGGTAGCCCACGTAGATACCCTCCTCGTAGTTGGTATAGTCAATATTCTTACGATCCGTATGCTCCGGGCCTCCTCCCATGAAGCCGGCTAACATTTCTTTCAAGTCGATACCCGAAGCGTCCGGGAAATTCTTCGTGGAGGCTACGTCGGCGATGCTCACTGGGAAAGTCATCGGGAGCTTACCGGAAGGATTCACCTTTCCGGACAGGATATCGGCTACCGTGTTACCCCCTTCCTGCCCGGCTTGCCAAGCCAATAGGATGGCGTCCGGTTCCGATTTCCAGCTGGCGGTCTCGATCACGCCCCCGATATTCAAGATTACGACCACCTTCTTCCCTTCCTTATGGAAAGCGTCGGAAACCGATTGGATCAACGCTCGCTCATTTTCCGTCAGGTTGAAATCTCCCTCGATCTTCCGGTCTTGGAACTCTCCCGAGCTACGGCCTATCGTAACGAAGGCGATATCCGCCTCTTTCGCCTTAGCGGCCAGCCCTGCGGCATCCGGTACGAACTCCGGGATACGAGGGTGGTTGAAGAAAGCGGCGGCGGGACTCGTGTCTTTCGGCTGTTTCGCCTTTTCTTCGGTACTGTATTTCTCGTATAAGGCTTTCACTTCGGCGTCCATGGTATAACCGGCGTTCTCCAGACCTTCCACGAGGGATACGGTATAAGCCTCGTTCACGTCGCCGCTGCCGGTGCCTCCGGCGATAAAATCGTACGAGGTGGTACCGTAAGCCGCTATCTTCTTGATACCCGGGGCCAGCGGCAAGGCATTATTCGTATTCTTTAATAAAACCATACCTTCGGAAGCGGACGCACGGGTTACCTCGGCGTGAGCTTTCAGATCCGGTTTGTCGGAATGGGCGTATTGGGCAAAGCGGGGGGTTTGAAGGATCAGTCGTAATACACGGGTTACGTCTGTATCCACGTCGTCGATAGAGAGAGAACCGTCCTCAAGCGCTTTTAGGAGGGCCTCTTTCTGGTCCGGCCGTCCGGGCATCAGCAGATCGTTTCCGGCGTGGATCTGGGCGGGGGCGTTCTTGCCGCCAAACCAGTCGGTCATGACAAGGCCGCTAAAACCCCATTCGTCACGGAGGATGGTCGTTAGCAAATCACGGCTTTCGGAGGCATACTCACCATTTATCTTATTGTAGGAAGACATGACCGTCCACGGGCTTGCCTCTTTTACGACTATCTCGAAACCTCTTAGGTAAATCTCCCGCAAGGCACGAGGGGTGAGGCGGGCATCCGTTCCCGTCCGGTTGGTCTCTTGATTATTGACGGCGAAATGCTTGATGGAGGTTCCCACGCCATTGCTTTGGATACCGTTTACCATCGCTGTCGCTATCCGGCCCGTCAAGTAGGGATCTTCGGAATAATACTCGAAGTTACGTCCGCAGAGAGGGCTTCGGTGGATATTCAGCGCGGGGGCCAAGAGTACGTCGCAACCGTATTCTTTCACCTCGTCGCCCATGGCGTTGCCTACGTTTTTGACCAATGCGGTGTTCCATGTGGAGGCTAGCAAGATAGCGACCGGGAATGCCGTGCAATAATAGGTCGCCTCGTTCCCCTCGCGAGTCGGGGAGATACGTAATCCGGCGGGACCGTCGGCCACTACGATAGCGGGGATTCCCAGACGTTCGATCGGGAAGGTCGTTCCGGCGGCTCCCGGCACTATATTTTGTGTGCTGCCGACTACGGCTGATTGGCCGCCGAATCCGGGCATTCCGGTTCCGACTAACAGGGATACTTTCTCTTCGGCAGTCATGGCGGCTACGACTTTCTCGATAGGATCTTTACCCAATTGCGGCAAGGTTTGGGAGTGCCCTACTTGCATGGCCATCGTAAGGCATGCGCCCATTAATAGTTTGTTCATATAGAATGGTTTTTGTGTTTTTCAGCACCCCAAAAATAGGCGAAGGAATCGAGGCGGACAAAGAAAAAGAAAGGTATCGGAGGTAAGGATTTCGTTTTTTGATGAATATCAAACATTGTAGGGGTTTGATGATATATTTAGGGGACGCAGACTGCGTGCTCTGCGTAGTCTGCGTCCTGTACTATTTATAATGTATTCAGAAGTTTATGAATCTCATTAACCATCTGCGTAGCGAATTCTTGTGTCTCGGATAAACCTTCCGGAGTGATCTTGGCAACCGTCTTGTTCAACTTCTCGAGTTTGCCTTTAGCTCCTTTTGTTGTCAGCTCTTCCCGGAGGATGCGGATCTTCTCGCAATCTTGTATACCTTCGACCAAACGTTCGAAGCGGATGCTACTGCGTGGACCGGGATAAATACTGTATGTATCGCCTGCTGCCCAAGTGCGGAAACGTGAATCACGCAGAGGATCGGCGGTCCAGCTATTGACAGCCCAACGTAGATAACCGTCGTAACCACCGGCTACGGCGTGCAAGACCGTCCACGCCGCTTCCGCCGGATCGGAGAAGGTAAAGGTATTCGGGAACGCTTCCGCGCAACAGGTATAAACGGTACTGATCTGTCCCGCTTTATCACGGGCAGCCTTTACGTCTTCTGGGAATTTATGTCCATAGGGAATACTTAAATAGTATAAGTCCGATTGAATTTCCGGATGATAATTTCCGGCCAGCGTGATCTTGAACTCCGGATCGGCTTGCTTGATAACCTTGATCGCCTCACGCATCGCCTCCATCGGACGCTCGTCCATAGAGATAGCGGTTTTCTCGAACCAACCTTTCTCGCGAAGGTGGCGGGAGAAATCTTTTAGGAAAGTACCCCAATAGTCTGCGTAAGCGGCGTCACCCGGTTTAGTGTTGAGGAATTGTACACGATTTGTCGCCTCGTCGTAATAATCGAAAGATAAAGCCCAAGGGATCATGGTGTAGCAACTGATCATATCATCGATACCGATCTCGTTCATCATGAATTCCACCCATTTGTCGAAGACGGCGTAGTCATATACCCAAGTGCCGTCTATCTTCTTGATCCGGGTGATCATACTATCGAAATGATCCTCCGTCTGTCCGGCCCAAGGTTTGTGCATGATACTAGTGGTGATAGCGCGCTGTCCGGCGTTCGCCAGCATTTTCATGATCGGGCGCATAGCGTTGAAATGCTCTTTACTCCAAAGAGGAACTTGGTAGTAACGGGCCACGGAATACGGGTTCTGCCATAAGTCCAGATGGAAAGCCCAGTCCTTCGGGGCGGGAAGTGTGCGGTTCAATACGTCCACTTCTATTTGTAATTCCATGGGGGAGGCATTTTTTCCCGTGACGGTCAATGTCCCTTTATATTTACCGGCTTTCGCGGATTGAGGTACCCAGATATTCATCCAGATCGGCTGGGTGGTGCGTGCCTTGATATCACGGATCTTTACGATATCCAATACATCGGCTACGACGGAGGAATCCCATTCCGCCTTATTCTCTCGGTGGCCGCAACCGCCTTTACGGTCTTTATTCAACTCATCGGTCATGACGTAACGGACAAAGTTCGTCGTGATAGCGGAGGATGGGATGATGGAAGAACCGCTCTTCAAGTCACTCACGGTGATAGAGGCATCCTCGAGTCCCGCCTTGGTCCATAACACGGCTTGCGCGTTTACCCGTTCCCCTTTCCATGCTTTCGTCTGCCAGCGATTGCTTTTCTTGACATCGGGAATACTGAGTTTCGGATATCGTATATCGGTCGTACCCCAGCTTAATTGGGTTGGGGCCGATAACTTGTCCCAGATCTCGTCGCTGTCATGCGGTTTCGTGTCGGTCAATTCCGTATAGTCGCCTAGCGGGTATTTCTCGGATTGCTGGGCTACGGTAAAAGAACTTAGTGCCAGAAAGGCACAAAGGATGAAAGTGTTTTTCATACGATTGCTTATTTTAGAATATTAACTAGGGCAAAGATAGGAATTAGTTGACAGTTGTCAACTGTCAACTAGCCTTTTATAGTGGCATACGAGCAGATTCCCCTCATCATCGTATAAGTGCATCCCGTTGCCTTCGCAATAACGGAACATCTTACAATCCGCGCATTCCCCTTTTTTAGCCCACTGGCGGTTACGATACGGTTTAAACTCATTATTCCAGATATCAATGAAATCGTCTTTATAGATGTTCCCTTGGTGGAAGTTCGCCCGTATACTGGGACAACCGGAGATAGCGCCATCAGCGAGGACAGAGGCCGTATTGATACCGGCGTTGCATTGGAAAATCGAGTCTCTCACCTCTGCCTCATAATTCCCGAGGAAGCCCTCACAGCCGTAGCTAACGTGTATCTTACCCTCTTTCCGGCAGAAGCGGATGAAGTTCATGACCCATGTGAACTGTTCGTTCGTCAGTTGCAAATCCGTCTCAGTCGCGGCACGTCCAACTGGGAAGATCGTAAAGATACGCCACCGTTTTACGCCCATCTCGATCAAGAAATCCTTGAAGAGCATCAAATCCTTGAAGTTGCGTTGGTTTACGCAAGTCACCACATCCCAGATGATCTCCTTTTCCTCGGCCAACATACAGATGGCATTCAGTGCCTTCTCGAAACTTTTAAGATTACGGCGAAGCCAGTTATGCGCTTCCTCGAAACCATCCAAGCTGATAGTTGCCGAGTGCAATCCGGAAGCCAAGAGCGAGTCGAGCCGTTCCCGGGTCATCAGATAACCATTGGAGACGATCCCCCAAGGATATCCCCTGCGATACAGTTCCAACCCGCATTTCTCGATATCCTTACGAACCAGCGCCTCGCCTCCGGTGAAGATGACGAGCACTTTGTTCGGCTCGACGTAAGGCGTGATATCGTCTATGACTTTCAGGAAGTCTTCGACAGGCATATCCGGGACAGAGGCCGAGACATGGCAATCGCTCCCGCAATGACGGCAGGATACATTACAACGAAGCGTACACTCCCAAAAGAGTGTACGCAATTCATGTAATTTAGCCCTGTTCTTCTTGATACTTCGAAAAAGCTCTAGGGCGATACGTTTTTTGATGTTTGGGCGTTTGTCCATATTTTATTCTTTTTTCTCTTTAAGTTTGATGTCGGGGATGTTAACCTCCGCTTTCCCATGGAACCAAGATTTACCTCCCTCAAATCCTTCGATCTTGACATCTATCGAATCCGTCTCGAATGATCCGTTTTCAGGCCCGTCAATATCTTTAGCGATAATGCGTACGATGCCCATTGGGGAATCCTCGAATTTTATATCGTAACTTCCGTCTTTTGGGGTTTGGGGCGATTTATATATTTCGTTTATATATGAGGGAGATAATACGTTATTATATATGCCCCCATAGTTGATCTCTATTCCTTGGATGGGATCTCCGTTCATATCTGTAACTTTTCCTTTCAACTCGTATTCTGCGTAAGGGCTACCATACTCATCTGTAGCGCCACAGGAAGTAACGCTGAAGCCTAGTAGAGAAAGAAGCCCCGCTAAAATCCAGTTAAAACCTTTTAATATGAAATGATAAACTGTTTCCATTTTCTAGTTTTTGCGTGTTAGTTGGAAGTTAATTTCTTTTGATCCTTTACCTATTAACATCCCTTTCCCTTGTAATAATTCAATTTCGGCGAAATTTACGATAATAGAATCAGTTTTGCAAGCGTTTGGGTCATTCCAATAC
The DNA here is from genome assembly GCF_003670185.1 of Parabacteroides sp. CH2-D42-20. Lineage (NCBI taxonomy): Bacteria > Pseudomonadati > Bacteroidota > Bacteroidia > Bacteroidales > Tannerellaceae > Parabacteroides > Parabacteroides sp. CH2-D42-20. The sequence goes on from NZ_RAYG01000043.1 coordinate 16,688, forward strand.
GAAGATAATTTTGTGTAGATGGTATGTTCGATAGCCGTAGCCTTATCGTAGGTGAATTGATATCGTCCGGTCTCATCCGTGATGGCCGGAAAGCTGGAAAGGTCGTCCTCTTGAGTAGGGGTATATGCCGGTGAGGTTAAGATTGCGACTCCGGCCAGCGGATAGCCTTGATCATCAGTTACTTTTCCGTAGATCGTGTACAATGCGTAAGGTTCCGTATGTGTATCTACATATTCCTTAAGTGTGATCTTGATTTCCTTAGAGGCACTACCTTCGTACCATCCATCACCTCCGGTAAGTTCCTCGCTGTCGAAGATTACTTGAGTCGTATCGGATGCGAATTGTCCTCCGTTCATTTCTTCGTCTATGTCTTCCGTGATGAATCGGTATTTTAGGATCGGAAAATCAGTTTTCTTCCAATCAAACTCTCCGTTAGCGTCGGTCCTTACGGTATCGGTATGCAGCCATCCGTAAGGATAAATTCTTGCGTCATTTCGATTGATACGTATTTGGGCGTTAGGTATCGGATGATCGTTTGTATCCACGACTTTTCCTTTTATCTGAAAATTGGCGTAAGGAGTGCCATATTCACAAATTATGGGACCTTCTCCCTCGTCGTCAGTGCAGGAGAAACCTAAAAGCATTAATAAACTCGCCAATACGCAGTTGGCTTTTTTCAACAATTGCAAGTGCATCCTTTTCATGGTGTAAATTATTTTTATTTACGATTCTATTTATTTGATGAATGGGGCAGCAAAATAGTTGCATGCGAATGCGTAAGAAAATGTGATGACTTTTTGTATCTTTGCCACTTCAATGTAACAGATCAATTTATGAGAGATTTCATACGTATTTTAAAGCGTTTCGTTCCCCCTTACAAAAAGTATATGGTTCTGAACATCGTGTTCAATGTACTTTCCGCTATCTTGAACCTGTTTTCTTTCGCCTTGATTATCCCGATCCTTCAGATCTTGTTTAAGATGGATGAGGGGAATTACACCTTTATGGATTGGAATTTTAACGCGGGAAGCTGGGAGTCGTGGAAAGCCTTGCCTGAGTTGATCAAAAATAACTTTTTTTGGTATGTATCCGATCTGATAGAGGTACACGGAGGTTCGTTCGCCTTGATTATGTTGGGAATCTTCCTGATCGTGGCGACTTTCTTGAAAGTGGCGACCATGTATCTGGCCTTTTATACGATGATCCCGATTCGAACCGGAGTCGTTCGTGATATCCGTAATCAGATTAACAAGAAGATTACGCAGTTGCCGTTGAGCTTTTTCTCGGAGGAGCGAAAAGGGGATATTATCGCCCGTGTATCCGGAGACGTGAACGAGATTGAGACATCCATCATGAGTTCATTGGACATGTTATTCAAGAACCCGATCCTGATCGTGATCTATCTGGTGGGTATGATCGCTATCAGTTGGCAACTTACCGTGTTCGTCTTGATCCTGCTGCCGTTGGCGGGTTACGTAATGGGACAAGTCGGCAAGAAATTGAAACGGAAGTCTTTGGAAGGACAGCAACAATGGGGATTCCTGATGAGCCAGATCGAGGAGACATTAGGCGGACTCCGTATTATCAAGGCCTTTAACGCCGAGAAGAAGATACAAGACCGCTTTGAGCGAAGCAATGATACTTTCCGCCGGTTGACGAACCGTATCTATCGCCGCCAACAAATGGCGCATCCGATGAGCGAGTTTTTGGGAACCGTTACGATCGCTATCGTACTTTGGTATGGAGGTACGCTGATCTTGAGCGCGAATAGCCCGATCGACGCTCCTACGTTTATTTATTATCTGGTTATTTTCTATAGCATTATCAATCCCGCGAAAGATCTAAGTAAGTCGGTTTATGCGATCCAGAAAGGTCTGGCCTCTATGGAGCGTGTCGATAAGATCTTGAAGGCGGAGACGGATATCCATGACCCGGAACATCCGAAGAAGATCGCCTTGAAAGAGAAAATCAGTTATAAAGATGTTTGGTTTAAATATCAGGAAGCTTGGGTCTTGAAAGGAATCAATCTGGATATCCGGAAAGGAACAACCGTGGCTTTGGTCGGTCAATCCGGTTCGGGTAAAAGTACCTTGGTGGATCTATTGCCTCGCTTTTATGATGTGAATAAAGGGAATATCCGTATTGATGATACGGATATCCGTGAGGCCACCCTTTTCGATCTTAGGGGATTGATGGGAAATGTCAATCAAGAGGCTATCTTGTTTAACGATACCTTCTTCAACAATATCGCTTTTGGAGTGGAAGGGGCTACGATGGAACAGGTGGAGGAAGCCGCCCGCATCGCCAACGCTCACGATTTTATCATAGCGAGTGAGAAAGGTTACGATACCAATATCGGCGACCGGGGTGGAAAACTGTCCGGCGGACAACGCCAGCGAATCAGTATCGCCCGTGCGATCTTGAAGAATCCCCCGATCTTGATCTTGGATGAGGCCACATCCGCCTTGGATACGGAATCCGAGCGTTTGGTACAAGAAGCGTTGGAGAACTTGATGAAGAACCGTACGACCGTAGTGATCGCCCACCGTCTCTCTACGATCCGTAACGCGGATGAGATCTGTGTGATGCATGAGGGTGAGATCGTAGAACGGGGCAAACACGAGGAGTTGTTAGCCTTGGACGGCTATTATAAACGATTATGTGATATGCAAAGCTTTTAGGGTGATACTGCAACCCGGGTTGCAGTGGATCGCCTCTTCGGCTTTTGATGGAAAAACAATAACAAGGAATAATCGTATGAATATGAAAGGACTTTATTTGATTTTGTTATCGTTCCTTTTCGGTTGTAATTTGCCGGATATGCAGACTGGGAAGGAGGTCTCTTATTATTTTGACCAACCAGCGCAGATATGGGAAGAAACTTTGCCTTTGGGAAACGGCCGTATCGGTATGATGCCGGATGGTGGTATTGAGCGGGAGAATGTGGTCCTGAATGAGATCTCCCTGTGGTCCGGAAGTAAGCAAGATACGGACAATCCTTATGCGTATTACTCTTTGGCGAATATTCGTCGCCTCTTATTTGAGGGACGGAATGACGAGGCACAGGATTTGATGTATAAAACTTTCGTCTGCAAAGGGACCGGGAGTAATCTGGGGGACGGTGCGAACGCTCCGTATGGGAGTTACCAATTATTCGGAAATCTAGTGCTGAGATATACGTATCCGAATGAATCGGATTCTATCGCTGAGTATCGCAGGCGGTTGAACCTAAGCGAGGCTATCGCTTCCGTCTCTTTTAAAAGGGGGAATGTGAATTATCAACGGGAAATGTTTACCTCTTTTTCCGGGGATCTGGGAGTGATTCATTTGGTAGCGGATGCGGATCGGGCCTTGAATTTCTCATTAGGTATGAATCGTCCGGAACATGCGGCGATCTTTTTGGACGGAAAGGACTTGCTGATGCAGGGACAATTGCCGGACGGGGTGGATACGTTGGAGATGAAAGGGATGCGTTTCGCCTCTCGTGTCCGTATCGTCTTGCCGAAGGGGGGAGATTTGACCGCAACGGATAGTAGTTTATCGGTGCGAAGTGCCTCGGAAGCGATTATCTTGGTAAGTTTAGGTACGGATTATTTCGATAAAGACGGCGTCGGACAATCCTTGGAAAAATACTTATCGCAAGCGGAATCTAAGGATTTCTCCACCTTGCGCCGGGAACATACACTCGCTTATCGCTCCCTGTTTGATCGGGTCTCTCTGGATTTGGGAAAAGGCGAAAGGGATCATCTTCCGATCAATGAGCGTTTGGCCGCTTTCGCTCAAGATAAGAACGATCCGGGATTGGCGGCTTTATATTTCCAGTTCGGTCGATATTTATTGATTTCCTCGACCCGGCAGGGATTACTGCCCCCGAATTTGCAGGGCTTGTGGTGTAATACGATTCATACGCCTTGGAACGGGGATTATCACCTAAATATTAATTTACAGATGAATCATTGGCCAGCGGAGGTAACGAACCTTTCCGAGTTGCACCTTCCGCTAATCGAATGGACGAAACAGCAGGTCCCTAGCGGCGAACGCACGGCCAAGGCTTTTTATAACGCACGGGGATGGGTCACGCATATTTTAGGTAATGTCTGGGAGTTTACCGCCCCGGGCGAACATCCGTCGTGGGGAGCGACGAATACATCCGCCGCATGGCTATGCGAGCATTTGTACACGCATTACCAATATACATTGGATAAGGCGTATTTGAGGGATGTTTATCCGACGATGAAAGGGGCTGCCCTATTCTTTGTGGATATGTTGGTGCAAGATCCCCGAACTAAATATCTAGTGACGGCACCTACGACCTCTCCGGAAAACGCTTATAAAATGCCAAACGAAAGTGTCGTGAGTATTTGTGCCGGATCGACGATGGATAATCAGATCTTGCGGGAATTGTTTACGAATACCATTGAGGCCGCCGGGATTTTAGGCGTGGATAGCGCGTTCGCTGCTGAGTTGGCGGCGAAACGAGATCGCTTGATGCCAACGACGATCGGTAAAGACGGCCGTATCATGGAATGGCTCGAACCGTATGAGGAGGTAGAGCCTACCCATCGTCATGTCTCTCATTTATATGGGCTTTATCCCGGGAATGAGATATCGATAGAGCATACGCCAGTGTTGGCTGAGGCGGCTCGTAAATCCTTGGAGGTCCGTGGTGATCAAAGCACGGGCTGGTCGATGGCTTGGAAGATTAATTTCTGGGCTCGTTTACAGGATGGCGATCATGCTTATAAATTGTTGGGTGATTTGTTACGTCCCTGCGTAGATGAACATACGAAGGAGGTGAAGGGAGGAGGCTCTTATCCTAATTTGTTTTGTGCCCATCCTCCTTTCCAGATCGATGGTAATTTTGGAGGAACAGCCGGTATTGCGGAGATGCTGATACAGAGTCAATCCGGATTGATCGAGTTCTTGCCCGCTTTGCCATCCGCTTGGAAAAATGGAAGCTTTAGCGGTTTAAAAGTCCGGAATGGCGGGGAGGTGTCGGCTAAATGGACGGAAGGTCTGTTGACGGAAGCTCGATTGAAAGCGATCGTTCCCGGTTCTTTCCAGATCAAGCTTCCGGCGAATTCCGCGAACATGAGCCTCAAAAAGAACCAAAAGCCGGTTTCCCTACCTGTAGTCGATGGAAAAGTAACAGTGGACTTGTTACAAGGGGAAGAGTTTGTGTTGCAATTCTAAGTTACCATTCTGAGGGGATGAGACGCGGCATGCTGCGTCTCTACAACAAATGAGAAAAATTTAATATAACGGCAATCTATAAATGAAACCGATCGAAAGGCGTGCGGTGTCGTCCAAAGAGGCATCGAGCGCCTTCGCTCGTTCAGAGAGGTTATATTTTTTACCTATGGCGGTCAAGAAGATATGCAGATTATCATCGGCCATCGGATAGAACTCAAGTCCTCCTTGATACCCCCATGCCGTACGGTATTTACCTTTCTCGTAAGCGTCGTAGGCTTTATAGATCGACGCGCTTTCATACATTCCTTTCGCGAATAGTTGCCATTTGGGATGGAAACGATATTGTATCTCTCCCACCAGCGAAAGATAATCGATGTTTTGCATACGAACCGGTGGTTCCGGTTCCTCTTCCTCTTCTCCGGCGACTTCGGGCTGAGTCAATTCGGTCAATAATCCTAACGGATCTAATTTCCCCCGTGAATACATGGCATCGAAATAAGCATAGACCGGTCCAGCCTCTATACTTTGACCGGTAAAGACGCTATACATATATTTCCCTTGGGCTTGCTCCGCGGCGGATACGGAGTACCGTAAATGAATCAACTCATCCAGAAAGTTACCGTTCCAGTTCAATGTGTAAAACAAGGGAACCCTCGGTTTCTTAAATCCTTCCGGCAGACGTCCATACTCATCCTCCATCGATCCCATACGGCTGTTCGTCACCTGTAAGCGGATCTCTTGCGACTCATTCGGCTGATACCCCAGCCCGATTCCCGTGAGGTAGCAAAGGGAGTATTCATTCATATCGCTGTACTCATAAATAAGCAAAGGATTCTCGTCGTACTCAAAACCACCGTAAAACACATCTTGCTTTCCGGCGGTTAAGGTAAAACGCTCATTCAATTTATAGCCGATATACGCGTATTCGATCGACTCATTCAAATTCTCCAAGGCTTGCCCCTCATAACCGCCATTCAGTATTTGTCGATACCAGTAGAATAACCGATCGTTCACTTCTCCGGTAACATCAATTTTGACATCCCTGAAACGAAAGGCGGCTTCATCCAGCTTCCCCGAGAAAAAGTCCGCGTTGAATCCTGCGTGCATCTCCAAGTCCAGATTGAAAACCTTGTTGCGTTTCGGAATCTTAGTCGCGTATTCAAAAAGAGATACCGAAGAAGAATCCCGCTCTGGGATCGGAGAATTTGTCTGAGCGTAAGACGTTAACGCGGAACCGATAAATAAGAAGGCCGACAGCCAAGCCACTGTGAGTCGTTTCATTTACTGATGTTAATTATTAAAGTGGCCGCGAAGATACGAATTATTGCTCGGTTTTGCCCATATGCTTCATGACTTTAGCGTCCAGATAGAAAATGAGCTCTTCCGCTATATTCGTACAATGATCTCCGAAACGTTCCATTTTCCGGATAACACCGGCCATATATAACCCTGCCAATGCGCTACCTTTATGCTCCTCTATATATTTGGCGATAATAGCGGTAGAATTATGATTGATCTCATCGATCAAATTATCCTTCAAGAAGATACGGGAAGCGATCTCTGAGCTTTCTTTCTCAAAAGCCTCTTTGGTGAGTGAGATCATGCTTAATAACTCCGACAGCATTTCTTCTACCCGGGTTTCCTTGACCAGTTGCGGGTCAATCGGTTCCCCCTCGGGAAGGTTTCCTGCGAAACGGGCGATGCTTTCTGCGAAATCTCCCAGACGCTCTAGGTTTGTATTAATCTTATACATCGCCAATACGAAACGTAGGTCGATCGCTACCGGTGCGTACAAGGCGATGATATCCTCGCAATCACTGTCGATCTTTAGCTCGAAAGCATTTACCCGGCGTTCCCGGCTGATTACCTTATAAGCGAGTTCCTTATCTCCGGTAAGCATAGCCTCCCCTGCGTTGTATAATTGCTGGTGAACCAATGCCCACATCTCACTGATACTATTTTTTAAAGAATGAATCTCCTGCTCTATAACCTTCATACTCTTCTAATTTTCAATTTTTAATTTTCAATTACCCAAACCGTCCGGTAATGTAATTCTGTGTAGACTCTTTCTCCGGATTGGTGAAAATCTTCCGGGTATTATCATATTCAATCAATTCCCCTAAATAGAAATATCCGGTCTTGTCGCTAACACGAGCCGCTTGTTGCATATTATGGGTAACGATTACGATCGTATAATCATTTTTCAGCTCATGTATCAAATCCTCGATCTTACTGGTTGAAATCGGGTCCAACGCGGAAGTCGGCTCGTCCATCAACAAGATAGAAGGCGAGATCGCCAAGGCACGGGCGATACATAAACGTTGCTGTTGTCCGCCGGAAAGAGCGAATGCCGATTCTTTCAGTTTATCCTTTACCTCGTCCCAAAGGACGACCTGCTTTAAAGTCTTGACCACCGTCTCCTCAATATAATTCTCATCGTTGACACCGTTTACCCGCAGGCCATAAGCGACATTCTCATAAATCGTCTTAGGAAAAGGATTCGGTTTCTGGAAAACCATCCCCACGTTTTTACGTAAGCGATCCACTTTCTCACTTTTCGTATAGATATCTCTTCCATCAATTAGGATCTGACCTTCCATGCGAGTGCCCGGAATCAAATCATTCATGCGGTTGAACAGGCGGAGGAAAGTAGACTTTCCGCAACCGGACGGTCCGATGAAAGCGGTGGACGTATTCGGCTCTATCTCCATGGAAATGTTCTTCAACGCATGGAAATCCCCATAATAAAAGTCTACGTTTTTAGCATCAATCTTTATCATAATTGTCTTATTTTTTTAATTCATTTTTACCTTCTTGGCGAAATAACTACGCAAGGCATTTGCCAAAAGGTTTACTAATAATACGATGACAATCAGTACGAGTGCCGTGCCATAAGCCATTCCCCGGGAAGCCTCGATATCCGTACCGCTTGTAGATATAACATATAAGTGATAGGGTAATGCCATACATTGGTCGAAAATACTTTTCGGTAATTGCGGCAAGAAATAAGCGGCCACCGTAAAAAGGATAGGAGCGGTCTCTCCGGACACACGCCCGATCGAAAGAATCAATCCCGTAATAATATTGGGGAACGCCATCGGTAGCACGACCCTGCGAATGGTCTGCAATTTCGTAGCTCCTAACGCTAGGCTACCGTGGCGGAAAGAATCATCGATACTTTTCAAAGCCTCTTCCGTCGTACGGATGATAAGTGGCAAGGACATCAGCGCCAAGGTAAACGAACCCGCTATAATAGAGTCTCCCCATCCCAAGGTGCTTACGAATAGAGACATACCAAATAACCCGAAAACAACGGATGGGACACCACTTAGATTATTCGTCATGATACGGATGAAGCGGATGAGTTTCCCGTTCGTGGCGTACTCGTTCATATAAATACCACTCATGATGCCGATAGGAAAACTAATCAAGCTACTTCCGATCACTAAATAGAGTGTACCTACGATAGCCGGAAAAATCCCCCCGGAGGTCATGCCCTCTTGGGGTGCTTGTGTCAGGAAATCCCAACTGATCACGCTCGCTCCCTTTAAGATAATGAATCCCAGTATTACGAATAAGATCACTACGACCAAATAACTCAGGAAAGAAAAGAAACCGAAAGCAACCTGTTGAGAGGCCCGTTTCCTCTTGTCTATATTCCCTAAATGTTGAATAGGTGCCATATCTTTAATTAAATTTTACGTTTGGATGAAATATATTCTACGGCGATGCTCAACCCCAAGGTGATGAGGAACAACACGGCTCCCAGCATAAACAAGGCTTGGTAATGTGCTCCACCTGCGGGAGCCTCACCCAATTCCGCCGCTATCGTGGCAGGAATTGTCCGTACCGGTTCGAAGAACGAGGTAGGGATAACGGCGGCGTTTCCGGTTACCATCAATACGGCCATCGTCTCACCGATCGCACGTCCTATACCTAATACGACAGCGGACGTGATACCGGATATGGAGTAGGGGATTATTACTTTATAGATGGTTTGCCATTGCGTGGCTCCCAATGCCAAGCTGGCCTCTTTCATGGCTCGTGGTGTAGTTCGCATGGCATCTTCCGCTACCGTGATGATGGTCGGCAACGCCATGATCGCTAAAACCACGCTTCCGGCGAAAGCGGTCTCGCCTACCGGAAGGTCTAAGGTCTTTTGGATAAGGGGAACGATCACCACCAATCCGAAGAAACCATAAACGACTGAGGGAATACCTGCCAGCAACTCGATAAGCGGTTTTAATAAATTGCGTGTTTTTGTATTGGCGATCTCTGCCATATAGATCGCTACCGCTACTCCGAAGGGGAGGGATAAGGCGATCGCACCTATACTTACCAACAGCGTTCCTAGTAATAGAGGGATCAGCCCAAAGATCGGAGCGGGAGTTGAGGTCGGATACCATTTCGTCCCTCCAAAGAATTCCGAAGGCTTGATCGTGGCTCCCGATATGATTTTTCCCGTAAAGTTTTCCGACTTGTATTGTTCCGGAAAGAATGCGATAATCCCGGGCTCTTTATGGATAAGTTCATTGATTTTCTCGGGAACATATTGAAATTCTTCACCTAGCTCTTCTTCCGTATAATAGTTGGTTAGATCCGAGAACCGGAAGACTAGTATATCTTGATTTTCTCCGTTTAAATCTTCCCAATTGGTGATATTGGCATCGAAGACATCCATGATTTGCTCGGGCGACAAATGTTCGACCGGATTTTCCTGATTCACGGCCAATATATATCCTTCCTCTACCTCCGGGCTGTTAAAAAGACCTGCGGCCTCTTTAAATAAGAAGACAATGATCAACAAGATCGTAAAGCTACTGACGCTTCCACTGATCAAGAATCCTCCTTCCACTAATTTTTCTATAAACTTTCTCACAATCTTTGCCTATTTATTCTGCTGCAAAGAAAGAGCCTCTATATTAAGGAGAGATTAAACCCGCTTGAAAGAATTGTTTCAAAATTATTACAAATGTATTACGCATTGTCTGCTATGAGAATAGGGCATGAGTTCGGTTGAACCCATGCCCTATGAATTATGCCTGTAATATGTTTGTATTACTTATTATACTTGCTCCAATCCACATTGTGCATATCGCCGCTGGCCGCTAGTTCCTCATGGAAAGCGAAACAGCATTTCAGGTTTTGAGGCGTATGTCCCTTGATACCCATAGCGAGGTACTCTTCCAATAACGGTTTGTAATCCGGGTGAACACAATTGTCGATGATACAACGAGCGCGTTGGATCGGAGATTTACCGCGTAAGTCCGCTACACCATATTCCGTGATGATGATCTTCACGGAGTGCTCGCTATGATCCAAGTGAGATACCATCGGTACGAACGCGCTGATCTTTCCATCCTTCGCCGTAGACGGAGTCGTGAAGATCGACAACATAGCCGAACGGGTAAAGTCGCCGGAACCACCGATACCATTCATCATACGAGTACCGGATACGTGTGTAGAGTTGATATTACCGAAGATATCAGCCTCCAATGCTGTATTGATAGCGATTAAGCCTAAACGGCGGGCAACCTCCGGATTGTTAGAGATCTCTTGCGGACGAAGCAAGATCTTATCCTTGAAAAAATCGAGATTCGCGTAGATCTCACGGATTACCTCATTACTTACGGACAAAGAGCAACCGCTGGCGAATTTAACGCGACCTTGTTTCATCAATTCGATAACCGCGTCTTGAATAACCTCAGTATATACATTGAATGCGGGGATAGACTCATTAGCTCCCATGCAGCCCAAGACTGCGTTAGCCACGTTACCTACACCACTCTGCAATGGAACGAATTCTTTCGGAAGACGGCCGGCCTTGATCTCGCTAACCAAGAAGTCCGCAACGTTTTTACCGATCGCCATCGTAACATCATCCAGCGGAGAGAATTTTCCACCTTCATTCGGCTCATCGGTCCTTACCACACCAACGATCTTAGCCGGGTCTACTTTTACACAATCGTTACCGATCCTGTCAGAAGGAGTGTAGATAGGGATCTCACGGCGTAAAGGAGGATCAGCCGGCTCGTAAATATCATGCATACCGCGGATTTCTTTCGGGTGACGGCAGTTCAACTCAACGATGATACGGTCTGCCATACGACAGATAGTAGGTAAGATACCAACACCTGAAGTCGGAACGATCTCACCATCCTCAGTAACATCGGCAGCCTCTACGATCGCTACATCGATCTTACCCAAGAATCCGTAACGCAAGCTTTGTGCCAATTCAGACAAGTGCAAATCGAAATATTGTGCCTGATGAGCGTTTAATGCGGCACGTAAGTCTTTGTTAGATTGGTACGGTGTACGGAATTTGATGGCGTTAGCGCGAGCCAACTCTCCGTCTAGCTTATCACCGGTAGAAGCGCCGGTAAACATACCGATTTGGAAAGGGTTACCTTTAGCGTGTTCTTCCGCTGCCTTCCGGGCGATAGCTCCGGGAACAACTTTCGGGCATCCTGCGGGTGTAAAACCACTGAAACCGACATTGTCATTATGATGCACATAAGATGCGGCTTCTTCAGCTGTAATGAATTTTAATGCCATGATAATTAGTTTTTATGTTTTTAGGTAAATACTTACTGTTCAATATTTCGGGCGCAAACTTACATAAAATTACGCTGAATCGAATATAAGTGTAGCGTAAATTAATACTTCCGGTTTAGAATCTCCGCACAAATGATCGCTTTCTTCAATTCCTCGATGTCTCTGAAGGTATCTTCCGGCATAAGCCCCGGTTCTTCCTCGATAGCACTCATCCTTATGGATGGCTGGGTCGCGATATGATTCGGGATATTCTTCTCGGCGGAAAGGAATGGAGATGAGGCAGGCGATGAGGTTACGACTTGCGGTTTCTCAACCTTTGGCTTTACCTGCTTTTGTCGGGGAGCGGGCTTAGGTTTTCGCGTTTCCTTTTGCATATCCTCCAGTATCTCCCAGAAGCCTTTTCCTTCCGTAGGCTGGTCATTGGGCACAATTTCCCTGTCGGGTTGTCCTAATATATCGGGACGACTCTTCTTCTTTTTTTTGTCCTTCGAACTGAATAAGCCACTGACCGCGGCGATAATCAGGAAAACAATATATAACCAATCTCCTACGTTATCCATAAACTTTGATTATTTTTGCACCTCCAAATGTAAGAAGAATAATTGAGAAGTGAAAAGATGGGAGTATATAAAACATCAGATAGGTATAAAAGTAAATAAGGGTAACTTCACAGCCACCCTTATTCGATTTAACCAAAACCTTAACTATGAAAAAATTTACGTTTTTCGAATGCAAATATAACGGTGGGATTCGAACTATGCAAGCGTTTGCGTAATTATTTTTAAGAATCTTGCTTATTTAAATTCTATTAACATATAGTATGGTAAATCAAGAAAACGGTGTGGACTTAAAATCCGCTACCCAAAGCGATGAACGAAAGTTGTTTATCGAGACCTACGGCTGTCAGATGAATGTGGCGGACAGCGAAGTTGTAGCTTCTATCATGAAGATGGATGGCTATAGTATGACGGAGAATATCGAGGAGGCGGATGCCATCTTCGTGAATACTTGCTCCGTACGCGACAACGCCGAACAGAAAATCTATGGGCGGCTACAGTATTTCCAGTCTTTAAAACGGAAAAAGAAGTCATTAATTGTCGGTGTATTGGGATGTATGGCCGAACGAGTGAAGGAAGACCTGATCCATGTGCATCATGCCGACTTGGTGGTAGGGCCGGATTCTTATCTGGACTTGCCGAACTTGGTGGGAGCGGTAGAGCACGGAGAGAAAGCGATCAACGTGGAGCTTTCTACCCAAGAGACCTATAAGGATGTTATTCCTTTGAAGTTACCGGGCGTACATATCTCCGGTTTCGTGTCTATTATGCGCGGTTGTAATAATTTTTGTACGTATTGCATCGTTCCTTATACAAGAGGACGCGAGCGTAGCCGGGATATCGAGAGTATCTTGAATGAGATACGGGATATGCACGAGAAAGGCTTTAAGGAAGTTACGTTGTTGGGACAAAATGTAAACTCCTATTCTTTCGAGAAAGAAGGTGAGACCATAACCTTCCCGATCTTGTTGGATCGTGTGGCGAAAGAGGTTCCCGATATGCGAATTCGTTTTACGACCTCCCATCCGAAGGACATGAGCGATGATACCTTACGTGTGATTGCCGCAAACGACAATATCTGTAAGTTTATCCATCTGCCTGCCCAATCCGGCAGCAGTCGCATCTTGAAGGTCATGAATCGTAAATATACTCGTGAATGGTATCTGGACCGTATAGCGGCGATCCGTCGTATCGTACCGGATTGCGCTATCTCGACTGATTTATTCTGCGGTTTCCATTCCGAGACCGAGGAGGATTATCAAGAGACTTTATCCTTGATGCGTGAAGTGGGATATGATAGTGCTTTCTTATTTAAATATTCCGAACGTCCGGGTACATATGCCGCTAGCCATTTGGAGGATAATGTGCCGGAAGAAGAGAAGGTACGTCGTTTGCAAGGTATGATCGATTTGCAAAATAAGTTGTCCGAGGAAAGTAACTTGCGGGATATAGGCAAGACTTTCGAGGTTCTGATAGAAGGATTCTCGAAACGTTCCCGTGAGCAGTTGTTCGGACGAACCAGCCAAAACAAGGTGGTCATCTTTGATAAGAAGAACTATCATGTAGGTCAATTCATAAAAGTCAAGATCCATAAGGCTTCCTCGGCTACCCTGTTCGGGGAACCTGTGGAGGAATAAGAAAAAGAAAACGCCAATACGTTCCATTTCGAGCGATATTGGCGTTTCTCTTATTTAAAAATCTTATTCACAATGTAACATTCTCTATTGTGATTTGCTTCTGACAAGAATAATCACTAAATTTGTGTTATTCTAAAACAGGAAGTTATGTCAAGAGATGTGGTAAAACAAGAACTATTGGCGAAACTGAAGCAAGAACACTGCTTCTGGTCGTACAACGAAAACTCTATCAAGGATATTCCAGATGATATGCTGATAGAGAAAACTTTGTTGCATCTTGACTTGGAAGAAATAAACCAACTGTTTCTAATTTATCCTTTCAAGAAAATCAAGCAGGTGTGGCTGGATTATCTTGTTCCCCAAGCGGAATATCTCTACACGTTGAATCGTTTCTTCGCATGGTATTATTTCAAGGCAAAGAAGCCAGATGCTTATATAAAGTCTATGGCTACTCGCCACCTTAATAAAATGTTTGCATGAAAGGTTTAGCTCCACACACGCTGCAAGTTTTTGAAGCTGTCTCTAAGCTGGACTGCATCAAACCCTATCTCTTGGTAGGTGGCACTGCTTTGTCATTGCAAATGGGAACTCGGCAAAGTGAGGACTTGGACTTTATGAAATGGCGTACTTCTAAAACAGAGAAAATGGAAGTGGCATGGTATCAGATAGAGAAAGAGCTCGCTGCAATAGGTGACACTCAGCATAAGAACATTTTAGATATAGACCATGTGGAATATTTAGTGTCTGGAGTAAAGTTCTCGTTTTATGCCTGCCCCAAATATTCTCCTGTCAGTATGCCTGTGGAATATCTGAATAATCTCAGATTGGCAGATGTAAAGTCTATTGGAGCTATGAAGATGGAGGTGCTGCTGCGCAGGAGTAATTTTCGCGATTATTATGATATTTATTCCATCTTAAAGTCTGGTGTACCTATCAATGATTTGGTATCTTTAGCCCTCACTTACTCTGGACATAAATTGAAATCCAAAAACCTGTTGGCTATGCTCACCAACGGCTCTCGTTTTACAAGAGACTCCCATTTTGAACAACTTGCACCGACTTATGCTGTAACTGCTCAAGAAATAGAAGATTATATAAAGTCTTGTTTATTATAAACTGCTGCAACATTCTTGCGAATGGGGTTATATATAGAAATGAAAAAAACTAAATCATCTACCATATCTGCCATTATCTATATAAGTATCTAATTATAAGAAATTTGTTGAATGGTGGTAGATAATAAACATCTACCACTATCAGCTTGCATCTACCACTATTTACTGCTTTTCAACCACTAAATGCAGCCGTTCACTATTCGCTAACAACATTACTCGTTCTGCGACGGTATACCAACTGGCTGTCTGCTTGGTTATTTGTATACCTTGTGTATTGATTTAAAATATTGAATAATAGGTATTTATAGTTTTTAAGGCATAAAACAAAAGTTTTCATAGCGGAAAACTTTTGGTTCGTGCTTATGAAACTTTAGTTTTCCTTAGAAGAAACTATTTGTTCCCCTAAGGGAAACTGTCTTTTCCTGATTTATCTAGACACTTTTTTTGTTTATAAACGTAATCAGTAGACAGTAGTTATAAAGTAATA
>NZ_RAYG01000044.1:0-30174 GCF_003670185.1 Parabacteroides sp. CH2-D42-20
CGAAGAAACGCGTACCTTTGCAAATGACTAAAAGAATCGATCGTTTAAACTAGTCGTTTCTATCCCATAAAAAATTCTCAAATATCAACGTATTTAACTATACATTAATGTACGAGCGTACATTAAAAGAACAATTCATTTCTACTTTCAATTATCTATTTATATTTTACTTCCAATACAGACTATTTCCCGCAAATCTCCCTGTCAGTAAAACAGCATTCATACAATCCTTTTGACTGAAATAAAGCGCATATCGTGACATAGGCTATTCGTAAAAGAGGCAAGATAATGAGAAAAAGGAGGTTGTAAGCGGCGTTTTATGCGGCAAAGTACTACTTTTTACACACGAGTATCGACAAAAGCCTACACTATCAGTCGTGTTTGGCAACGCCAATAGTGCCGTTGGGCATCGTGAATAGTCAAGAATAGGGTCGTGAACTATCAAGAATAGCCATCATAATCCTGTCACTTCCCTATCGTAACCCATTGAGATAGGTTTTTCATCCCATAAAATAGGAATTAGGATGAGCTAGTTTCGCTAGAACAAAAGAGCCTCTTTTGATATCCAACTATCCAACAAGCGATTAAATATATTTTAACTCAAATTTAAGAGTAGACTGTACATTCCCCCGCAATAATCGATTCTACGGGCGTTAAGATTACAAACTGTCAAAAAGAAAGAACTCGACACTGGGAGCCATTGGCTATCAATTCAGTCAAATAAAACAGCCTCTTTCCTTATTTCTTCTCCAATATGACTATATATTCATTGCACATCGTGCTAACCTTCTTCCCTGCCACATTAGTAGGACTTGTTTTGGAAGGCATCCTTTTGTTAGGTATTTCTCTAACAATAGTATCGATATGTGTAAAACCATTCTTCTCAAACATTTCAGCAGTAAAGTAATCTAATGGAATTTGAACCCCCTTAACCGTTCTGTTCCCTACGACATAACAAACGACTCCACCACTCTTTATTACAGACGCGACATTCTTTATAGAACAGCTATAATCATTAAGAAACGAGACCACTTCCAAATTTCTCTTTGGATCAATGCTCTTTATTTCGTCCAGTTCAGATTTAATGCTTTTAGTCTCAAAAAGTTCCTCTTTCTGAACTCGTCCCCCCATTAGGAGATTATCTAGTGTTTTAGCATTTTCAAAATTGAACCATTCATTTGCCCACCTTGAAAATTGTCCATAAGCAACGGTTGTTCTACTATCGCCATAAGGCGGAGAGGTTACAACCATATCAACACTATTCGGCTGTATTATATCGGAAGGGATTTCTATAGTACTATTAAAGTCATAGATACCTATATTACATGGATATTTTATACTATTAAACTCCTCAAGTCCATTTATATTTCTTATAACCTTTTCTTCAAACAATCGAAAGACATCCGGTTTGAAGTCTTTAATTTTCTCTTCCTTCATCCTAAACCGCTTAAATTCTCCATTCCTCGTAAACGACACCTCTCTAACAGTCTCGGAAAGAGGAACTTTAAAGAAATCAGCGAAATCCAAAGCCACACATTCATTAATTACTTGATAAATATAAGAAAGGCGCAAAAGGCTATCTCTGGAATACCAATAAGTATAATTAGAAATATTATCGAAATTCTTATTCTTGACCTTATCTTCAGAATACTCAAAGAACAAGGCTTGCATCATTGAAAAAGTATCTCTGATACAAGATAAATCATAATGGGTTGTTTTTACATGGCTCATCAATCTAGCCAATGGATTAAGGTCTGTTCCTATCGCGTTTATACCTTTTATAGAAGCCTCAACTAACGATGTACCGCTTCCCATATATGGATCAAAAAGTAGCTCAACTCCATCCTCTGGCTTATATTCCTCTATTAGAGCTCTTGCTACTTGGGGAATCATCATCGCAGGATACGCATGATAGCAATGAGTAAATTCTTTGGTATCGGCATCCTTAAAGCTCCACCTATTATCAATCGTTCTTTTGTACATACCTTCCTTACTTATATTATGTGAGTGCAAATATACTCAATTGCTCACATATTGTGAGTACATAAGCATATATAAAACTATATTTTTGGGCAAAAATAACAATAATGATTAGAAAGACCGAGTATCAACTTGAAATCATCCTTAAGATAAAGGAGCTAAGAGAGGCCAACAATGTTAGCCAAAAAGAGTTGTCGAATCTCCTCGAAGTGGCTCCGGGCTTAATAGGGAGTATAGAAAGCCCTAAATTTCCACATAAGTACACCCTTAGTCAGATCTATAAAATATGCCACTATTTCAACATTACCATAGAACAGCTATTCATATCAGAGGAAGATTTTTCCAAAGATAGAGATATTATTGACTTACTCATATTTAATATAATACGTTATGGAGAATAAGGATTTTATTATTTCAAAGTTCAAAGAGGTTAAATCCTTGGAATATGTTCCAAGCAATAGAGCCAACAATACTGGGATTGGAAAAACATTTGAAGATTACATCGGAGTTGTCGAGAACAATTTAGACGAGCCCGATTTAGCTGGATTCGAAATAAAATCTCATCGCGGCGCTTCATGCTCTTACGTTACCCTATTCACTAAAAGCCCCTCATTTCCCAAACGCGCGAATGCTTATTTAAAAGATAAATTTGGCACACCTTATGAAGATGCACCATCTATAAATAGCTTGCATACGTCTATGTTTGCAAATAGCTATAACACATATATGAAGAAATATTCTTTTAAACTCCTAAACAACCCTGTCGCCAAGACAATATTAATAGGAGTATTTGACTTAAATACAAAAGAGCTGTTAGATTGTAGCGTAGGTTACACCTATCAAGACATTCAAAAAGCACTAACAAAGAAGCTAAAGAACTTATTATATGTAACTGCCCAAACGAAAAAAGAAGGAGGTAAGGAACTCTTCTACTTCAATAAAGCCGATATATATACAGAGCCATCATTTGAACGTTTTATATCACTCTTAACCGATGGGAAGATAATGTATGATATAAGAATCGGGAGCTATAAATCTGGCCCCAAATATGGTATGCCGCACGACCATGGGAGTGGATTCAGAATATTAGAGGCTAATATCAGACTATTATATTCTGATCACGAAACCATAGAATAAAACAAGCTACGCTTCATTTGTTGGCTTCCGTATCAAGACCGGAGACAAATACCATAGGGTTTCAACGATAATAGGATCAATATCCCAACCGGATATTATCCACCCAAAAGGTATTTCCCGGAGACCCTATGTATGAGCCTCCGTGACTGGAACAGAACTCTAAGATCATATGGGTTACCTCATCGTCCTCCGTTCCCCAGCCGATTTCTTGGATAGGCACATTCTTGCCTTTGCTGTTCAAACTATAACGGGCGGACTCACCGAGTTGAAACCCCATATATTCTTCATAATCGCTACGTTTCGTGATATCGCCGTATAAGATCGTGAAACTGGCATCGTTTACCCAATCCGTATTTTTATCCATCCGGATTACCAGCGTACCGATACGCTTAGCATATATGTTCCCGTCCTTATCTTCCCAACGCTTCTGAAGAAAGAGATTCACCAAAGGCATATCAATGCCATTTACCTCCGATCTCTTGCTAAAACCACTCAATTTAATACGATTGGGATCACCGGAGAGTTTCACCTTATAATCGAATAACAAGGACGTAGGTTTTTGGTGAAACGGGATACCGCAAACGATCTGTCCCCACGTCTCCGAAGAATTCTTCGCCGGTTCCAGAAAACGGCCGAGATAGAGGCATCCACCGACCAGCACCTTCACGTTCATGATACCCATCGCCGAGATCGATTCTATACCCGTCTCCAGCCGTGCGCAATACCCCTCATCCCGTCTTTCGGGGTAGACACTGACGCTAGCTTTCGTAATCCCGCTCACCCTTGCCATCACGTTAGAACTGCCCCAAGGCGAAGCTTTCGGCTCAAAAGGTTTATTTCCGATAATCGTATCCATAGGGCCAACGCAGTAAAGAGTCTTTGTCTCCTTCCCGATAATAGCCGATTCCGTGATCTTACGTACCACCCACTGATCCAGATCGCCATAACGGATCACTTCCGTCTTTCGCTGGGCATATAGCGCCATACTCATCCCCAAAAAGACAAATAAATAGCCTAACCGATTATTTACTACCATAAGTTACCCCCCTATCCAAATCCTTTTTTATTTTTGCAGCGAAATTAATTAGAATCGATAACACAAGGAAGGTCCGTATAAAGAATTTATTCGGATTATCCATGATAAATAACAAACGACGTGAATAAACCCATGGCAGAAAAGCCCCGGACACCCTCCATCGCGATCTCTTTACTACCCGTAGTGACATTAGTCATCATGCTGGCCGTAGCCATCTATATTTTCCGGGGCGATTCCCTTGGAGGAGCCAGCCAAATCGTATTATTGATAGCCACCTCGATCTGCTCTTTGATCGCCGTCTTTCATTGCAGGATCAAGTGGGAAGATATCGAGGGGCAAATCGCCCGTAACATCTATGGGATCGCACCGTCTGTCATCATCCTTTTATTGATCGGAACCCTATCGGGCAGTTGGATGGTAAGCGGGATCGTGCCGTCCTTGATCTATTACGGGTTGCAAGTCATGCAAACGGATTTCTTCCTCGTGGCCTGTTGTCTGCTATGCAGTATCGTATCGGTCATGACGGGTAGCTCGTGGACTACCATCGCCACCATCGGGATCGCCTTGATCGGGATTGGCGAGGCGCAAGGCTTCAGTACGGGGTGGGTAGCGGGAGCGATTATCTCGGGCGCTTATTTCGGGGATAAGATGTCGCCCTTATCAGACACGACGGTATTGGCGGCCTCCGTAACGGACACGCCCCTTTTCACGCATATCCGGTATATGCTTTATACGACCGTTCCCTCTATGATCGTCACACTGATCGTATTCAGCATCGCCGGATTCTCGAGGGAGGCAGCGGACGCATCCCAGATAGCCGCTTTCTCCGAAGCCTTGAAAGGCTCGTTCCATATCACGCCTTGGCTTATGATCGTACCGATCGTTACCGGAATCATGATCGCCAAGAAGACACCTTCGATCGTAGTGCTTTTCGCCTCTTCCATACTCGCCGGAATATCCGCCTTGATCTTCCAGCCAAACGCATTATTGGAGATTTCCGGGATCACGGATAGCGGAATTATCGCCTATATCAAAGGCCTGCTGATGACTTTCTATGACAGCACGCAGATACAGACCGGCAACGAGGCCCTGAACTCTCTAGTCTCTACCCGGGGAATGGCCGGGATGATGAACACGATTTGGCTGATCATTTGCGCCATGTGTTTCGGCGGGGCCATGTCCGCTAGCGGCATGCTGGAAAGCATCACACGTATCTTCTTGCATTTCATGCGAGGCCGTACCAGCATGGTCGCCTCTACCGTCGTGTCCGGATTATCCTTGAACATCTGCACGGCGGACCAGTTTATCGCCATCATCCTGAACAGCGAAATGTTTAAAGAAGTATATAAGCAACGGGGATTCGAGAGCCGCCTGCTTAGCCGGACAACGGAAGACTCCGTCACCGTCACCTCCGTGCTGATCCCGTGGACGACTTGCGGCATGACGCAATCTACAATCCTTGGCGTATCTACTTGGACTTATTTCCCTTATTGCATCTTTAATATCGTCAGCCCGTTTATGAGCATTCTTATAGCGGCAACCGGTTATAAGATCGTCCAAAAGACTGTGAAATAAGGAAATCAATCTATAATTCATAGCGTTATTCAAGGTATTTTTAGTATTTTCGCACCATCATTATTTAAGCGACTGAATGAACAATGGAAAATCATCTTAAGAAGATGCCCTCCCCTCTACTTTCACTAGTGCCTATCCTCGTGCTGGTAGCTCTTTTGTTTGTAACCATACGCACTTTTGGCAGCGACGCATTGAGCGGCGGAAGCCAAGTCGTATTACTTACCACCACGGCGGTAGCCTCCCTTTTGGCCATGATCTTCTGCAAAGTCAAATGGCGTGATATAGAAGAGGCGATATGTAAAAACATATTGGGAGTGGCCACAGCTATAATTATCCTATTGTTGATTGGCGCTTTATCCGGTAGCTGGATGATCAGCGGTATCGTCCCGACCTTGATTTATTACGGGATGCAAATCATTCATCCGAGTTTCTTCCTTGCCTCTTGTTGCGTGATCTGCGCTGTCGTATCCGTTATGACCGGTAGCTCGTGGACTACCATCGCCACGATCGGTATCGCCTTGATGGGTATCGGTGAGGCACAGGGCTTCGCTACGGGGTGGGTAGCCGGGGCGATCATCTCGGGCGCTTATTTCGGGGATAAGATCTCACCGCTTTCGGACACGACGGTATTAGCCTCTTCCGTAACGCATACCCCTTTGTTCTCCCATATCCGGTATATGATGCTTACGACAATACCGTCTATGGTGATCACGTTGATTATCTTTACCATAGCGGGTTTTACGCATACCTCGAACGCATCCGGGCAAATAGCCGAGTTCGCCGCCTCGTTGAACGAAAGTTTTAATATCTCGCTCTGGCTACTGATCGTACCGGTGGTAACGGGTATATTAATCGCCAAAAAAGTACCGTCTTTGATCACCTTGTTTATCTCGACGGCGATGGCCGGGGTGTTCGCGATCTTTTTCCAGCCTCATTTATTGCAAGAGGTAGCGGGAGCGTCGGTAGCGGATGCCTCCTCCCTGTTTAAGGGATTATTCATGACATTCTACGGGAGTACCCAGATCAATACGGGCAACGAGGCCTTGAACAGCTTGGTCGCTACCCGGGGTATGGCGGGCATGATGAATACGATTTGGCTGATCATCTGCGCCATGTGCTTCGGCGGCTCCATGACGGCCAGCGGTATGCTGGAAAGCCTTACGTCTGTATTCCTTCGCTTTATGAAACGGAGGGTCGGCATGGTGGCGTCTACCGTATGTTCCGGCTTATTCTTGAATATCGTTACGGCCGACCAATACATATCCATTATCCTTACCGGAAATATGTTCAAGGATATCTACAAGAAAAAAGGATATGAGAGTCGCCTGTTAAGCCGTACGACGGAAGATTCCGTAACCGTAACGTCCGTGCTGGTACCGTGGAACACCTGTGGCATGACGCAAGCCACGATATTAGGCGTAGCGACTCTGACGTATCTTCCTTATTGCTTCTTTAACCTGATCAGTCCGTTGATGAGTATTACGATGGCCGCCATTGGCTTCAAAATAAAGCAACACCATGAAGAAGATCAGAGTATCATTGTTAACTAAAGTCGTTATCGCTATCGCCGCCGGCGTATTGTTCGGCCAGTTTTTACCGGGAGGAATCGCACGTATCTTTGTAACCTTCAATTCATTGTTCGGCAACTTCCTATCGTTCTCCATCCCTCTAATCATATTGGGGCTGGTGACTCCCGCTATCGGAGATCTGGGTAAAGGAGCCGGAAAGCTATTGTTGATAACCGCCTTGATCGCCTACGGTTCAACAGTCTTCTCGGGTTTCTTCACGTTCCTGAGCGGATCGGCTATATTCCCGCACATACTACCGACCAACACGGAATTGACGGCGATGGAGAATCCGGAAGATTTCATGCTGACACCTTACTTCGTGGTAAATATGCCGCCTTTAATGGATGTCATGACAGCCTTGCTGCTATCCTTTACGATTGGCCTAGGGCTTTCTAATATAGCGGGAACCACCCTGCGTGACTCTTTCACGGATTTCAAGGAAATTATCATTAAGCTGATCGAGGTGGTTATCATCCCGTTATTACCGCTCCATATTTTCGGTATCTTCCTGAACATGACCGTGAGTGGACAAGTCATGAGTATTATCACGATGTTCCTTAAGGTTATCATAGTCATCTTTGTCTTACATGTATTATTGTTATTGATCCAATTCACGATAGCCGGAGCCATAGCCGGGAAGAATCCGCTCCGCCTCTTGAAGAATATGTTACCGGCCTACGCTACGGCTCTGGGGACCCAATCCTCCGCCGCCACGATTCCCGTGACACTGGCGCAGGCTGTCAAGAATGGCGTACGGGAGAATATAGCGATCTTTACCGTACCGCTTTGCGCAACGATCCATCTGGCAGGTAGCACCATGAAAATCGTAGCTTGCGCTATGGCTATCATGATCATGGCGGGAGAACCGGTTACCTTCTCCAACTTCAGCGGATTTATCATGATGCTGGGAATTACGATGGTAGCGGCTCCGGGGGTTCCGGGAGGGGCTATTATGGCCGCTTTGGGTATCTTGCAAAGTATGCTGGGATTCAATGAGACACTGCAAGCGTTGATGATCGCCCTTTATATTGCCATGGATAGTTTTGGCACCGCTTGCAACGTGACGGGAGATGGCGCTATCGCTGTCGTGGTGGATAAAATAGCCGGGAAAAACACCCCATAGTTACCTAGAGTAGCAGGAAGCCATAAGCGCCTCCAAGGTATCGACCTCTTTTTCCCGCATCATCGTAAGGGCGATATGGGCACAGGCGTAAGCGTCGGCCATGGCGTTATGATGTTGGGTAAGGTCGTAACCGCAGTGGGCGGCTACTGTCTGCAACTGATGATTTACCAGAAATGGGTACATCTTCCGGGATAGACGGCAAGTGCAATAGAAGGGATATTTCGGATAGGCTAAGTCATATACCTCGTGGGCGGCTTTCAGGCATCCCTCATCAAACGGACTGTTATGGGCAACAAGGGGGAGATCCTTTAGTTTCGGGGCGATGCTTTCCCAAGCCTCCTCGAAACATAACGCATCATTCGTATCCTCAGCGCTCAACCCATGTATAGCCGTAGTCCAACGGGTATAGAAATTAGGGGTAGGACGTACCAAGGTATAAATGCTATCTACTACCCAGTCATCCTCCAATATGGCGATACCTATACTGCAAATACTGCTCCGCTTTCCATTAGCGGTCTCAAAGTCAATGGCTGCGAATCGTTCCATAGATAGATTACTAGTTTTTAATCCGTTTACTATTTATTTATTTGTAGAGACGGGGCGTGCCCCGTCTCACCACTATCTGATAGTATTTTAATTACTATTTTGTCGGGATGAGACGGGGCACGCCCCATCTCTACAAATAACCTCTCATTATTTATGGCTCCAGTCCCTTGGTGCGGGGACAGGGGCTAGCGGTTTGCGTTCTTTTAATTGTTTCATGACTTCCTCGATAGCACGGTCTAATTGTTGATCCTCACCGTTCCATTCCTTGATGGGGTCGTTATCGATCAAGATATCCGGATCCACACCGTGGTTCTCGATAATCCAGTTACCCGTCTTCGGATCATAGCTCGTGAAGAAAGGCACACGGATATCCGTACCGTCCATATAAGGAAGCGGGCCGCTAATACCGATGATACCGCCCCAAGTACGGGTTCCAATCAATTTACCTAAGCCAAGCGCACGGAAGCCCCACGGGAATAAATCGCCATCGGAAGCGGAATACTTATTGATCAAGCAAACTTTCGGGCCAACCTGTACGGCATCCGGTACGGTCCCGATCAAAGAAGAACCCCGGCGCATTGTCAAACGATACGGCTCACGAGACAGACGTTCCAGAATCATCGGGGAGACATTTCCACCGCCATTCGCACGATCATCGATAATCAAACCTTCTTTATCCAATTGCGGATAGAAATAGCGGGAGAACTCATTCAAGCCTTCCGGCCCCATATCCGGGATATAGATATAACCGACCTTACCGTTCGTCGCCTTATCTACCTTCTTGATATTATCTTGGATCCAATTATAGTGATACAAAGAATATTCTTCCGCCAACGGACTGACCACGATCTTACGAGCGCCCGCCAACTGAGGCTTGCTATTCAAGGACAACTCGGTCGGAACGTTCGCCTTCCCGATCAACAACTTATACATATCGTTCACGCTATTCGTAGGTACTCCGTCTATAGCGACGATATACTCTCCGGCCTTCGCCTCAACACCCGGCTCTGTCAATGGAGAACGTAATTCCTTACTCCAAGAAGCCCCCGGCAGGATCTTTTCCAAGCGGAAGAAACCACTCTTATCCCGAGAAACCTCAGCACCTAGCAGACCCATCGATACCCGTTTAGGACTTTCCACCTCACCGGGGTTCACATAAGCATGCCCTACTCCCAGCTCGCCGATCATCTCGCCAATAATATAATTCAAGTCCAAACGTGTTTTCACGTAAGGAAGAAGGGCGGCGTATTTCTCCTTGATCGCCTTCCAATCCTTGCCATGCATATTCTCCAGATAGAAACCATCCCGGAAAGCACGCCAAGCCTCATCGAAGATTTGCGCCCATTCCTTCGTATAGTCTACCGTGATCTTCATATTCGCCAGATTAACCGGCTTACTTAAATCCGCTTTACCCTTCGGTATATCGGTTACGAATAGTTGATCGTCCTTAAAGAAAACAGCTTTCTTGCCAGCCGGATCAACCATCATAGCGGCATCGCTAACGGTTTCCTCTTTCTGTTTCTTCAAGTCAAACATCTTCATGCCGCCTTTCGTGAAATAATACACGTTCGTTCCATCGGAATAAAGATCGTAGTAATTCGATCCCGGCAAGGGGAGCTTAACGATTCGATCCGTAATACACTCTATATCAATCTTTACGACCGGAGTAGAAGCCTCATTCTTTGTCTCGTCCTTTTTAGAGGCATCCGCTTTCGCCGGGGTAGATTCAATGGCTACCTCCGCATCCGTTTCCATAAACGGGGAAGCGGTATCCTTAGACAATAACGCCAGATATACGCCACCCATATTATTATACACATGATTCCATTCCGTTTGGCTATACGTAGGATTGAAATCACGGGCGGAAGTGAATACCAGATATTTGCCATCCGTACTGAATACCGGAGAATAAGACTCGTACCATTTATCGGTCACGGGATATTCTTTCTTACCCGCGATATCGTAGACATAGACGATTGAGAAATTATTATCGGACACACGGGAATAAGTCAACCAATTATTATCCGGAGAGAAACTTACGTTGCGGGCTTCACCTAACAGACTTTGTGAGATATTTGTTAGCTGTTTGTTAGATACGTCCAAAAGATTGATCCGATTTTTACGATCCGTATAGACAATCTTCTTGGAATCCGGACTCCACTGGAAAGTACGAATATACGTATCGTTATTCTTGGTCAACTGGGTAGGCTCGCCCCCCTCGGAATCTTGGAGATACAGCTCGGTCTCGCCGGTAGCGTCGGAGATATATGCTATATGTTTTCCGTCCGGCGACCATTGAGCGTCACGTTCGTGCGCTCCCGGAGTACGGGTGATATTTTTCGTAACCCCTTTATCTACCGGGATATTGAATACCTCGCCACGAGCTGTCACCACCATACGCTCACCTTTTGGGGAGAGGCTGGCACTCGTGATATATTTGGAACCATCCTTGATCTCGCTACGTGCGTAGACATTATCGGAGGCGAGGGTTACGTTCACTTTCTCCGGTTTCTTCGACGCCGCATCCATCTTATAGATATAGCCTCCATTCTCGAAAACGATCGTATTGCCGAAGCTGCTAGGGAATTTCACGTCGTACTCGGTGAAGTTCGTCACCTTACTTGTTTGTTTTGTCTTCGTATTGTAAACGAACAAGTTCATCGTGTAATCCCGATCCGAAAGGAAATAGATCTCATCACCAATCCACATCGGAAAGATATCTTGCGCCTCATTGTTCGTGATATTCTCTACACTTTTCTTCTCCGGATTATACACCCAGATATCATCGGCCATACCGCCCTTATAGTATTTCCATGTACGGAACTCACGCATTACCCGGTTGTAAGCCAATTGTTTTCCGTCGGGCGAATAGCTACAAAAGCCGCCCTCGGGCAAGGGAACCACCTCGGAAAGGCCACCTTCTTTATTTACCGTATATAACTTACCAGAGAACCCATCGCTGATGCGGTTGCGGTAAACAATACCATTACCGTCCGGTGTCCAAGTCATCACGATATTGTTCGGGCCCATGCGATCGCCCAGATCATCACGGCTATTCGTAGCCGTGTAAGTGATACGCAATGGCTCACCGCCGGAAGAGGGCATCGTGTACACTTCCGTGTTACCGTCGTACTGTCCCGTAAAAGCGATCGTCTTACCATCCGGGGAGAAACGGGGAAACATCTCATACCCCACATACGATGTCAATCGCTGTGCCTCACCACCTGTAGCCGGGACCTTATATAAATCGCCAGCGTACGAGAATACAATCTCTGAACCATTTGTAGCCGGAAAGCGCATTAATCTCGCCTCATCCGCCGCCATCAACAACGTAGGGATAGCGACAGCCGCCAATGCTGTTAAAATCATTCTTTTCCTCATAACCAATCTTTTCTTTTAATCATATCTGTTCTATCCGTTTTTAGTTGGCCCAATAGCGGGTAGGACCTCAAATGTACATAAAAAGATCCAAAATCCAAGTCAAGTCCCTTATATATCCGATCCTAGAAAAAGTTTTAGAATCTCTAATTTATTACTACCTTTGCGCCGGAAATCAAACAATGATACAAATAAGATGAACAAGAAGCTCCTGAACAACTCAAAAAGATGGTATACCCGGGCTTTCTCGGGCAATACGATCGTGCATGTTCATTGGTTCAGCGGTTTTGTCTAAATCCATCCATACTCTTCTTGAGAGGACTTCTTTTTATAGTTCTCTTCTTACACCTACATCTAGGTCTTAATTGCACTCAAGTTTAACTTCTGCGGAAAAGAGGGAGTATTCGTATGCTTCGTTTCCGGGGAAAAGATGTCTTGCGCATCTCAAAATACAATATGCTTATGTTTATCATTCTAGGTCTATTAGGTCTGGGGATAAGCGTCGGTTATTTATGCCGACACGTCCCCGCTTTCAAGGGATTGGAACATTCCATCTCTTATACGATTTTCGCAATGTTGTTCATATTTGGTATTACCATAGGAGCCAACCAATCTTTGCTGAATAATATTGGTGAGTTTGGAATACAAGCAGCCATACTTGCTATTTGCGGAGTATTGGGAAGTCTGGTAGCATCTTTTATCGCTTATAAATTATTTATCAAGAAAGGAGGTCTCAATGAAAAATAACCTAATCGTTATCTTATGTTTCACAGCGGGAATCTTTTGCGGAACCTTCGCCAACACGACTATCTCCACGTATTGCGAAAAACTACCGCAATTCTTGCTATACGCCCTCGTTATCCAAGTAGGATTGAATCTGGGAGCAAACGCCGAATTAGGAAAGATGGTAAAGGATATCCGGTTTTCCAGTTTGCTACTGCCGTTCTTTACGATCATCGGCACGTTAGTATTCTCTGCGGCGGCAAGTTTGTTATTGACCTCGTGGAATATATATGATTGTATGGCTGTAGGAAGCGGATTCGCCTATTATTCCTTATCCTCCTTGCTTATCGTACAACTGAAAGAGGCGTCGGCAGGGATAGAGATCGCTTCGCAACTTGGGGCTATCGCGTTATTGGCTAATATCATCCGGGAAATGTTAGCTTTATTCGGGGCACCGCTGTATGCCTCTTTCTTTGGTAAATTCGCTCCGGTATCCGTGGCGGGAATCAATTCCATGGATGTCTGCCTTCCGGTTATCAGCCGGTATTCCGGAAAGAATATCGTACCTGTGGCTATTATTCACGGGATTATCCTCGAGATCAGCGTGCCGTTGCTTATCTCGCTCTTTTGCAAGTAGAAGCAGGATTTATCCTCGATACCCGCGCTATAGACACAAAAGAGGATGCGTACATTATATCGACGCATCCTCTTGTTCCTTTATCCGTACTTCCTCCTCACGGAGGTACTTACGGACCTCTTAATTTATTACTTTAGTATTAATATTAATCCAACTCCCGCCTGTTCATCCGTCACGGATTACTTGGATCGATACCCGCACGGGAATTGTATGATTATCTTATTTTGTTAAATTCTTATTTAACGATAGCCTTAACAGCTTCCTCACCATCAACAGCCACTGCTACGATACCGGCAGGCACGGAGATTGTAGCGTTATCGGAAGTAAGAACGGTCTCAGCGATTACCTTACCCAAGATATTCGTGATAACTACAGACTTACCAGCTGCGCCTTGAACGGTTACGGTACCGTTACCTGCGATTACGGATACGCCTTCAGTAGCGATCTCATCGTTAGAAGTAACAAATTCATCATCTTCTGTCATGCGTTGTACATTGAATACCAAGGCACCGTCACCGCTAGTCTTAGCATTATCAAACTTAGCGTTCTTATCTGTGATTACCAAGCAACCATTATGCATCTTCAACCAAGCAACATTCTCTTTCGGAGCAATTGCTTCATCTTTATTGCCATAAACAGTTGTATACTGATCATCATAAACCGTTTGTCCATTAACTTTCGCTGAACCATAAACATTAGACTCAAACAAGAAAGAGTTATCTGCACCTTCTTCTGTTACATTTCCAGCCTTGTCAGGATTTACATAACGGAAAGACCAAGTTACGTTCTTATGTTTATCACCTGTCAAGTTCACAATGAAATGTTCAATTTTTGCTTTTTTATAGTTAGCGATGATTTCAGCCGTATCCAAATCAGCCGGAGCCATCTTCTCGAAACCATTTGTCAATACATACAAGCTGTCACCCATGTGAATAGCCTCAACGAAACCAACGCGAGTATAGCTGCTATTAACACTTGAGTTAGTACTTAATTTATACGGATTAGCAACTATTCTTTCATCATATACCTTCGCAGAATCAGAGAAGTTTACCAAATATTTACCATAGTGGTAACCAGCATGAGCAGGAGTAGCGTGTGAGCAGTGAGCAGCATCAACCTTATTACCAGCATTATCATAGTGATTATGCGCATAAGTACAAGGTACACCCGGAGTTCCCGGTACATCTACGTGAGCCGCAGAGATCAAATATTGAGGTTTGATATTACCTGCGCCACGATTTACCCAAGCCGTATCGATATGGAAGAACAATTTACCATTAGCTTTATCCTTATTCCAGATACCAGCGTAGTTAACCACCTTGTCTTGCAAGTTCTTGTTCCACTCATCCATCAAGTACTCACCACGTACGCTCTCTACGAATGCCAAGCTATCGCAAGCGTCTGTAGCGCTCTCACCCAATGCTACGTTGTTGAAACGACGGTATAATGGAGAGTCATCTGTTACCACAGCGAAAGCGGATGTACGAAGTTCACGATTATTGCCTTGATTGAACTTATCATCTGTAGAACCTTGTAATAAGTCCAGAGTATTATCATCAACAGAAACTTTTACACCATTCGTATATTCATCAGATGAATAAGTAATTATAGATTCTGCCGCACCAACAGAAGCACGAGCCTTTACTTCTGAATTATCTTTTACGATGAAGAATTCTTTATTATCTTTATCATAAACTTTTACTATTTCAGCTTCAACTAACGCATAATAGTGCTTACCGTCCACACAGTTGTTTTCTTTTAAGAAGAACGGAGTTTTAGTATCCTTCTTCATCATATACTTTTTAGCAACATCATCGTAAGACAAATAGCTCTCGCCATTCTTAACATAGTAAACATTTCTTACCAAGCTATCGCCAACACCATAGTTATCATTCTTAACCACGATCTCCAAACGGAAGTTAGTCTTATCACCGTTCTCGTTTACACGAACGATAGAATCCTTACCAGCCGGAGTATACAAATATTTATCTAATGCCAAACCATGTAAATAATTGAATACATATGTCTGAACCTTAGCGGAATCCTCTGTCAAGTATCTGTAACCAACCTTTAAGTTATTAGCGTCTTTAACAGGGATAAAACTCAAAGTATCAGCAACACCGTTATTATAGAAGAATACATCTTTGCTATCTTTTACAGCATACAGCTGAACAGTTTTCTTATTCAGACCTACAGCATTATCAGACAAATCGTTGAACTCACGGTTCTGGATCGTAATAGAAGCAGTAGAAGCCGTACCATTCTTTGTAATAACCCACTGAGCTGCCGGAATATGGTTGAAATCTTGGCGATCTGCTTGTTTTGCCCAACCAAAATTACCAGCCAAGTTAGCCAATGCATAAGCGTTGTTTTGTTCCGGTTTATTACCGCCAGTAGATTTATATTGAATCATATAAACACCGTCTGCCAAAGTTGTTTGAGTCAAACCCGTGAAGTTTGTACCAAGTTTGATAACTGTTTTCTGAACATCCTTAACAGCAACAAGAGCACCAGCAGTAGTACCATCTGTTTCATCTGTATTAACAGTCAATACATTCGTACCGGCCAAACGAGCCATGTAAATGTATTTATCAATAGCTGCTGTTTGAGTTCCCTTAGCAGAAGCTGTGTTATCAGAAAGTACCCAATTAGAGTTGTTGTTCTCCTCTTTCACCCATTTAGCGAAATCCTCATCAGATACACCGCCGTTTTTAGTAATCTTATAAACAGCCTTCTGAACTTGAGCATACAGCTCATCTCTCTGAGCGTTATAAGTGAACTTAAATTTATAAGAACCCTCATTACGGCCATCAGCGTTTAGTTCATCACAAGCAAACTTCAAGAACTTGCTAGTCTCTGTTCCGTCATAATAAGCGGTATCAACTACAACATATGCTTTCTTGTCACCAATCTTTTGGTCTTTAGCTTGCAATGTTACCCAATAGCCTCCATTTTGAGTATCAAATTCCTGATCCCCTGCATGTAAAGCTGTAGCAGTTAAAACATTCTTATTATTCCCTGAAGTCTCCGGATTCATCGTTAAGCCAAAGAACATTTTAGCGATAGCTGCATTATTGCCCTTTACTGAATGTAATAAAGTATTCAATGCGTCACTATCCAAAGAAATACTTGCAGGAATATTTGCTTGGTCAGAAGACAAAGCTATAGCAGCAGTAGAGATTGCACTTTTCTTTGCTTTCTCCAAATAAAGTTTGCTACCTGACTGAGCTATATAAACAACATTCTCACCATCAATATAAGAAACCAAGATATCCTTTCCACCCACTGTCTCAACAACCCACTCAGAAGCACTTCCTCCTAAAGCCAATGGAGCAGCACTAGCGATCTTTTGAGACTTGTTATTGTCATCCACAGCGATAGCTGTAGCAGGATCTACAGACAATGTTAAACCGGTAGCCTTATTTACGAAAGAATAAAGAGTTCTTCCTAAAGAAGTCTTCACGTTAGAGACAGTCCATGTTGCTGGATTCAACTCTTTTAAATCAGAAAGAGTTGTAGGATCAAAGCTCAATGCACCATAATTATTCTCTGTATTTACAGATAAGTAATTTGATGATGCACCCAACAAAGTAGCCTCGCCCTTCTTAGCGTTTATGCTAGCTCCCGCAGAGAATGCAGTCGCCAACATAGCACTAGCTAAAAGCGTAGTAATCTTTTTGTTCATAAATCAAAAATTTAATATTAATAATAGTGTTAATTAAAGTCCATCCCACCGTTTAGCACCCTTGTTTTTCTCGAAAACGACTAGTCTAAACGATCGTTTAGATCTTGCGTTTTTTAGACGCTTGAGAGGGAGGTTCGTTGAAGGAATCGCTTGTTTGGTAAATGATAACCTATCCTATTGATAAGAAAGAGGATAAGTGAAAAAAAAATAGCTCGGAAGGGTTGCAAGTATCGAAGAAACGCGTACCTTTGCAAATGACTAAAAGAATCGATCGTTTAGACTAGCCGTTTCTATCTATTATATAATGTACGCATGTACATTATATATGGTATCCATCCATAACCGCATAATAAATACAAAATACAAACATTCACATGCAATCATTGCAAATACTACAAACGTATAATCCAAGGCTTGTCAAGCCATAAGCTTACGAGTTGAGAAGTGATTAGTTATTCACTTGGAGAACTTTATGCTAGCGGCTTAGTCTATTATTTAATGTTATCTTTATACGTGAAAAGAATAAGTCAACCATACCAAATTTGATCTCTTAAAAAGTACAATAAGCCTAATATTTAAAGATTGTTATTTATATTTCTGATAATCAGCGTATAATAAGAATTGATCAAAATGGGAGCCGATTACTATCCATAGTATTTTGCACTACTATTAATACTAATCGTACTTTCTATAAATAGTAAAGCTGACTACCATGAATCTGCTTTTTAAGAAATATACAATAAACAGGATGTGCGATACGAAAATAAACCTTACCTTTGGAGCAGTAATCACCTAAAACCATTTAACTATGGCACAATACGTAGACATCATGACTGATGCTGGATTTAAGGCTGTCTTCCAAGACAAGCAAGTTACCATCAAGTTCCTTAACGCCGCCCTAGCCGGCGAACGACAGATCAAGGACATCACCTACCTCGACAAGGAGATCAAGCCCGAGATTGTCGAGAACCGTACCATCATATTCGACCTGCTCTGCGAGGACGTGTCCGGGGCCAAGTTCATCCTAGAGATGCAGAATTGTCCCCAGTACTATTTCTTTAACAGAGGTTTTTATTATCTTTGTCGCATGGTGGCCCGGCAAGGACAAATCGGCAAGCAATGGCAATATCGGTTGCTACCCATCTACGGAGTCTATTTCTTGAATTTCAAGTTGCCGGAGTTCACAGACTTCCGTACAGATGTTGTCCTCGCTAACGAGAGGACGGGAAAGGTGTTCAATGAGATCAAGATGAAGCAGATCTACATATCGTTCCCGTTATTCAGTTTAAGCAAGGAGGAGTGCAAGAGCTCCTTCGAACGTTGGATTTATACATTGAAGAATATGAACCTATTTGAACAATCTCCCTTCAAGGAGGAACAGGAGACCTTCCTTCGCTTACTGGACGTGGCGAACGTCAACTCACTCAGCGAAAAAGAACGTGCGATCTACGAGGAAAACCTAAAGAATTATCGGGATTGGTATGCGACCATCGATTACGCACAAACGGAAGGGATTGAAAAAGGAATGCAGGAAGGAATGCAAAAAGGGATGCAGAAAGGGATCGAGAAAGGCCGTCAAGAGGAAAAACTCCAGATAGCCCAAAAGATGAAGGAGCAAGGACTTGACTCCGAACTTATCGCCCAATGCTCCGGACTTTCTGTTGAAGACATTGAGCGACTATAACCCGAATCAACCGATTCGATTCAATTCGATCCGGGCCGCTTCCTTCCACTATCCGGAGGAAACGGCCCGGATTACTTTCGTACATTCACGATACCTAGAAAGCGTAATTAAAATCCAACGGAATAAAGAAACTGACGATTGTTCCGCTCCCCATCCCCTTCTCCTTGCTTTGGACCGAATAGGTGATCTTCTCTTTATTTCTCCTATTCAACAATAGGATCGTACGGTAAAGGACTTTCGTTCCCATCCCCGTACCGTTCGTATGTCCCGCATTCGTAAACGGACGATACCCGGGTCCATTATCCTCTATACGGATATGGATGCCTTTCCCGTCGCGCTCCACGAAAACGGATAATCGCTTCTCGCCCTCAATCGCACACAAGCCATGTTTCACGGCATTCTCTACGGGAATCTGGATCAGCATGGCCGGGAGATAGATCGCGTCCGTGTCAAGGGAAGGATCGATATTCCATGCCAAATGGAAGTCCGGCCCCAGCGCTTGCGTTTGCAGGTTCAGATACGTACGCACGAACCTCAGCTCCTCCCGCAGCGTAATACTGAGCTTTTCCGAGATCTCCAAGCTACTCCGCAACAACTCCACCAGCCCGGAAAGTTGCGTGCGGCGGAGGCTTCCCTCCTCTTCCGTGCTGATTTCCCGGTTCAAAACGTTGAATATAAAATGAGGGGATACACGGTTGCGGATACTCTCCATCTTCAGCTTCGTCACCTGATCGACATGGCTTAACCATTGGGCATGCCGTTTACGTTTCATAAAGTAATAAGCCATGCCGCTGACGATGGATAAGATCACAAAAAGCAAGATCCAAACCCAACGGCTCATTTCCAAGTATTCCATCCGGCCGGCCTGTTGTTTAATAATAGCCTCCCGCTTGAGTAAAGTCGTATCTTGGCTATAACGCATATCGATCTCGGCGACACGCATCTGGGTTCGTTCGCTACGAATATTGTTCTCAATGACGCTATTCTTCGTTTGGTACTCATAGGCAC
Source organism: Parabacteroides sp. CH2-D42-20 (assembly GCF_003670185.1). Classification (NCBI taxonomy): domain Bacteria; kingdom Pseudomonadati; phylum Bacteroidota; class Bacteroidia; order Bacteroidales; family Tannerellaceae; genus Parabacteroides; species Parabacteroides sp. CH2-D42-20. Next base: position 20,081 of record NZ_RAYG01000044.1, read on the forward strand.
GTCTAAAATCGCCCGTGGTAGCGAAGTAATTCTGCAAGTTCTTATTACGGATCGCTACCATCTTGGGATCTATGCCTACCGTATCCGTGTAACTCCTCAACAATTGATAAGCCAGCCCGGAGTTCCCCTCTTTTAAAGCTAGCGAAGCCTTCAAGGTCGTCAAATGGTACAAGGCTGTCTTATTATTATAGATATGGAAGTACCTAAACCCTTTTTCCAGATAAAAACGAGCGGAATCCAACTGATCCATACATAGATAGATCTCCCCTAAATTGATCTCGCATACGTTTGTATAGAAATCCATATGAGTAGGACGTACCACCTCACGGGCTTTCAAGAACCAAGGAAGCGCCTTCGCATACTCTTCCTTGTAATAATAGTAATTTCCCCGGCTATTGCAAAAGGTGAATTTCTCGCTCAAGTTACGAGAATCCAGTTCTTTCTCCGCCAAACGGTAAAAGTGATCGGATAAGTCAAAGTCCCTCAATTCCATATACGTCTCGCCCAAACCAAAATAAATAGGAAAGGACATCCGATCCATAATACCCAATGAATCACTCACGAAAAGAGCTTGGCGAAAGTAGCGGGCTCGCTGATCGTAAGCTCCTTTCCGGGTATATATATCCGCTATATTGATATAAATATCCGGGATTTTATGCTCCATCTCACTCTGCCGGATCTCTTGATACGCCTCGGAATAGCAAAGGAGGGCCGAATCCGTTTTATCCAAAAATGAATAATAATTGCCAACCGTATTTTTCAACGTCCCTAAGAGTCCATGTATCTTGGGAGACATCGGTACACGGTCGCAATAATCTATAATTGACCGATGTAAAACAAACCCGGAATCATATACACTATTTGCAAAATAAATCTGGCTTTTAACCGCAAGTAATTTATAATATTTATCGCTATCTTTAGTTAGACTTAAAGCTTCATCCAATGCGGAATGAGCATATCGAGGATTCCGGTAAATCGAATCCATAGCCATATGTTCCAAAGAGTCAATCCGCAGGTTATCAGAAAAAGCAAATGTTTTTTCCGGTAGCTTTCCACAAGAAAACAGAAACACAAAATGAAATAGCAATAATAAAATGGACATAAAAGTCATACACACCCTATATTTCGTCATCATCTTGGCGGTTTTAAAGTTCATATGCAAAAATATTTAAAAATTTAATCTACGCAATTATTTCTCCTAATAAATATCGAAAATCGATTACATTTGTAAATCTAAAATAGAGTACACATGAAAAACTTGATGATTCCTGCGCTGGCGTTATTTTTATCGGCGGCGGCGCAAGCAGACGACAGTCCGTTATGGATGCGTTACTGTGCGATCTCCCCGGACGGGCAGACGATCGTGTTTTCTTACCAAGGGGATATCTACACGGTCCCTTCTTCCGGAGGAAAAGCCCGGCAGTTGACAACACATCCGGCGCATGATACCCGTCCGGTCTGGTCGCCCGACGGACAGAGAATAGCCTTCGCCTCCAACCGTAGCGGCAACTTCGATGTATTTCTCATGAACAAGGAGGGAGGGGAACCTAAGCAGCTCACCACCCACTCCACAAACGAATATCCCACTACCTTTAAGGATAACGGACACATCTTGTATCTGGCCAACGTATTGCAAGACGCCAAGGATATCCAATTCCCCGGCACCCGCTTTATGCAAGTCTATGAGATAAGCACGGACGGAGGAAGGCCGGATTTGTATTCTTCGTTATACATGGAAAATATAGCCCTCAGCAAAGATGGCAGTAAATTATTATACAATGACTACAAAGGTTACGAGGACCCTTGGCGCAAGCATCATCAATCTTCTATCACCCGTGATATATGGTTATGTACGCTTGGAAAAGACCGCTCTTTCCGGAAAGTAACCACTTTTGGCGGTGAGGATCGTAATCCTGTATGGGCCGCGGATGGGGCGTCTTTCTATTACCTAAGCGAGGAGAAAGGAAGCTTTAACATCTTCAAGAAGGATTTGGCAGGCAACAGCGAGAAACAAATCACGACGCATACCACCCACCCCGTGCGTTTCCTTACCTCCGATAATTCCGGGACTCTATGCTATAGTTACGACGGCGAGATCTATACCGTTAAGGAAGGCCAGAAACCTGCCAAGGTGAATATCCAGATCGTCGCGGATAAGATCGAGAACGACGTAATCCATCGTCTTCTGACCGATGGAGCTACGGATATCGCCGTCTCCCCGAATGGAAAAGAGGTAGCGTTTATCACTCGTGGCGATGTTTACGTAACTTCTATTGAATACGAGACGACTCGTCAAATCACGAACACGCCGCAACAAGAGCGCAATATAGATTTCAGCCCCGACGGACGTTCATTGGTATATTCCGCCGAACGGGAAGGAACATGGGGAATCTACGAAAGTAAACTTACACGTGACGAAGATAAGCAATTCACGTACGCCCCAGAATTGAAAGAGGAGCCTCTTGTCGTCTCCGGACAAACCTCGTTCCAACCCTTATACTCTCCGGATGGTAACGAGGTGGCTTTCCTTGAGAACCGCACCACCTTACGTGTTATCAACCGAAAGACCAAGCAGGTCCGCACCGTATTGGACGGGAAATACCTCTATTCGTATAGCGATGGAGACCAGCATTTCCAATGGTCGCCAGACAGCAAGTGGTTCTTGGTAGATTACATCTCCGTCGGAGGATGGAACAATACGGATATCGCCCTCGTGAAAGCGGACGGTAGCGGCGAGGTAACGAACCTGACGGAAAGCGGTTATTCGGATGGCGACGCGAAATGGGTATTAGACGGTAAGGCCATGATCTGGTCCTCCGACCGTGCCGGTTTCCGCAGCCACGGTAGCTGGGGTGCTGAGCGGGATGTGTACATCATGTTCTTCGACGGTGAGGCTTACGATAAATTCCGCCTCAGTAAAGAAGAACTGGCCTTGGTAGAAGCGGATGAAAACAAAGATAAGGACGAGGATAAGACATCCGATAAAGATTCCGATAAGAAAAAAGAGGATAAGGATAAGCCTGTAGCCCCCTTGAAGTTTGATTTGGAGAACCGCAAGGACCGGATTATTCGCCTGACCGCTAATTCATCCTCATTGGGAGACGCCGTACTCGCCCCGAAAGGAGATAAACTATATTATTGCGCCGCTTTCGAGAAAGGCTTTGATTTATGGGAACACGACTTGAAGGAAAAGTCCACTAAATTACTGCTCAAGAATGTCGGTCGAGGTACTCTATTCGCCGATAAGAAAGTAGAGAACCTCTATCTTACCGCCGGCGGCAAACTGAAAAAGATAGAGTTGAAGGATAGCAAGGAAAAACCGATCGCTTTCAAGGCCGAGTTCGCTTATCGTCCGGCAGAGGAGCGTGCTTATATCTTCCATCACGCTTGGCGTCAAGTCTTGGATAAGTTCTATGATCCGACACTCCGGGGCATGGATTGGAAAGGGTATGAGACCGCTTACGCCCGTTTCCTTCCGCATATCAACAACAATTTTGATTTCCAAGAGATGCTTTCCGAGCTATTGGGCGAGTTGAACGGCTCCCATACGGGCGCTCGTTACAATCCGGGACTAACCGGGCCGGAAACCGCCAGCTTAGGCGCTTTCTTCGATAACGCATACACGGGCGACGGATTGAAGATCGAGGAAATCATCGCCAAGGGCCCGCTGACATTGGCCGACAGCCAGATAAAGAAAGGCTGTATCATCGAGAAGATAGACGGAACACCGATAAAGAAAGACGCCGATTATTATCCACTGCTAAGCGGTAAAGTCGGTAAGAAAGTAATGCTTTCTGTCTATGATCCTACCAGCAAACAGCGTTTCGAGGAACAGGTAAAAGCGATCAGTAACGGAGAGCAATCGAACCTCCTTTATAAAAGATGGATCGAGAATTGCCAAGAAACCGTAGATAAATTATCGAACGGGCAAATCGGATATGTACATGTAAGAGGTATGAACAGCGAGAGTTTCCGCGAGGTCTATTCCGCCTTATTAGGCCGTTGCCGGAATAAGAAAGCCGTGATCGTGGATACCCGCCATAACGGAGGTGGCTGGTTGCATGATGATCTGGCTACCTTATTGAGCGGCAAGGAGTATCAGCGCTTCGAGCCTCGCGGACAATACATCGGTAGCGATCCTTACAATAAGTGGACCAAACCGTCCTGTGTCTTGATGTGCGAGGATAATTATTCGAACGCTCATGGTTTCCCTTGGGTTTATAAGACCTTAGGCATCGGCAAGCTGATCGGCGCCCCGGTTCCGGGAACCATGACAGCCGTATGGTGGGAAACGCAAATCGATCCGACCTTGGTATTCGGTATCCCGCAAGTAGGCGTGAAAGATATGCAAGGCAATTATCTGGAAAACCAACAATTGCAACCGGATGTCGAGGTGTACAATACTCCCGAGGCGCAGCTCTCCGGCGAGGACACGCAATTAAAAAGAGCGGTAGAAGTGATGCTGCAAACTGTAAAATAGCTTTTCTAGGCCTCGGAAACGACTTTTCAACCTTGCAAAATGCTTTCCGAGACCTCGGAAATGACTTTTCAACCTTGCAAGGTGGTTTCCGAGATCTCGGAAGCCTCTTTCAGTCACATCGAACAGAAGAAAGATACGAAAAACGGAACCGTGAAATCTACCAAGATCCCGTGAAAGATAGAGACAAAGACCAAATCCTTTCCACAATAACGGGTGATAATCGGCAATGTCGTATCCATCGTAGTAGCTCCTCCTGCGCAGATCGGAGATAGCCTTCCGAAATATCTAACGAACAACGGAGCGCCCAGCAAGGCGAATATCTCACGGATAATATTAGCGATCAAGGCGATCGTTCCTAACTCCGCCGCCAATTGAGCCCCCAGCGTCGGTTCTTTTAGCTCTGTTATCAAGATGGAGGATAATGAATAATAGGCGAAACCGCTTCCGACCGCCAAACAATCGAACACGCTCCATTTGGTAAGAGCAAGGCTGATCAGGGCGGAGAAGCTCAACGTCCCGATAATAGTAGCCAGAGGCACCAATAAGAGTTTCGGCCGTATACTCGATAAAATATCTTTCAGTTTCTTATCGCTTCCTATGCTAATCCCTACTTGAAACATCAAGAGGTAAAGTACATAAACCGTTATATCATTCTCGATAATGACCCCGGGCAGATAACCGCTCCATCCCAGCAAGCACCCCAAGGCAAAGAAGCCCACGACGATCAAACTCCCTTTCATCCCCGGCTCCTTTCCTTAAAAAAGAAATGATAAACTCCCCACGCCGCCAAGACGCTACCCAACGTACCGGCCGAAGCGATCAACAAGGCTTGCCCGCCCAACGTCGTAAGATTATTCACGATAGACTCATTGGCCCCTACCGAAATTCCCAGCAGGAACAAAAGAAGAAGAATTGTATAAGAAATAGGCTTACCGATCTTTTGCAGCAATTCTACTTTACGAAAGAAATACCCGACGGCAATGCCGCAGAACATGATTCCGATTACTGTAAACATCCTTTTGTAGTTTTTGCCGCAAAGTTAACAGAAACTCACAGTACCACAAAGCAGTTACTTCTTCGTTTTCTTGAATTTCACGGGAATCTGCATACCTCCGGCGTCGGCCATTCCCTCTAACTTATTTCCTTTCTGGGTCATAGTTAAGTCTACAGGCGTTCCATCCACATAAAAAGAACTGGTATAGGTATCTCCTTTCGCCTTGATATCATTTATCTCCAAGGTACTACCTTGTATATTCACTTTAGCGGTCAACTTGCCGTTCTCTTGCTTTATCTGAAAACTTCCATCTTGATATCCATACGGAGCGTCGGGGGCAGAGAAGGACCAATCGCCTACGAGCTTACTAAAATCAGCGGCTTTATCCTGTGCCGAGATCGTGATACAAAACAAAAGGCATAAAAGGGTGGTAAAGGCTTTCTTCATGTTCGTTCCCATAATCTTATGAATTAAATGAGTAATAGATTTAAATAACGTTCCAAATGTAGTGATTAATTTTCGATCTTCCGAGATATGTTCTAATATACGAGCATCAAATTCTTTCCCCAAAGGGGGCAATGCCTCGGCCTCATGAGATACGAACCAAGCCTTATAAGGTAATAAGTCGGGAGGTACCACCGCTGAGGAGAAAAACTGGCGTAATTCCCGCTCTTCCTCCACGGATGTGGCGCATTCCCAATATTTATCCAGCAACTTATTTATTCGTTGATAGTCCATACACGATCCATAAACAGATTACCTTACCGCATACCGCTCCATCCTTTCCTTATTTCCGGAATACGTTTCCCTCAATGCCAGATTACGCGCTACCATCATGCAATAGGAAGGTAAGTTCTCAATGACAATCCAGCTATCCCGGTCTTCCCAAACCTTAAGCAGGGCTTCCTGAACGATCTGCTCAGACTGCTCCACGTCTCCGGTAATCCGGAAAACAACCCGGAAAAGGTTATTCTTCAGCGGCAATATCTTTGTCGTAAATTCGTTTGTTCCCATACTTTTTTATCTATAAGACGAGCCAAGCCCGAAAAAGGTTGCAGATTTTAAAAGGAAATTTCCAATATTCCCCCAAAGCCATTATCTTTGTGACAGATGATTGATAATTCGCTTATTACAAACTAAATCAATAATAACAGTGAAAAGAACGATCTTATTTTTTCAGGCCGCTCTTGCCTGCCTGCTGGTAGGATGCAAGCAAGCGCCGGAGTCGCCGCGACTACAAGATGAGGTGAGGTATGTAGACCCATTCATCGGAACCGGGTTCCATGGACACACATTCCCCGGAGCTACCCGTCCGTACGCGATGGTACAACTAAGCCCGGATACCCATATCTTGGGATGGGACGCAAGTAGTGGTTACCATTATGATGATGACCATATCTACGGGTTCAGCCACACGCATCTTTCTGGTACGGGTATCGGTGATCTGGGTGACGTAGCTTTATTACCTTTCTCCGGTGGAGATTCCATCAAACCAGTAGCTACCTTCAAGAAAGACACTGAGAAAGCGACACCGGGGTATTATGCCGTACGCTTGGATAACTTTGGCATCAACGTGGAATTGACTTCTACGGATCGTGTAGGTTTCCATAAATATACATACGACAATCCCAAAGAACGTCGTGTCCTGCTTGACTTAGGGCATATCCTTCAACCGAACTGGGGACATAAGCTGATCGGTAACCAATATTTACTTGTAAACGACTCCACGGTGGAAGGAACCGTGAAGACACAAGGTTGGGCACATTTCCACTCCATGTCCTATCGGATTACTTTCTCGGAACCGATCGAGACCGTATACCAATACATCGGAGGGAAATTACGTAAAGACTCCTTGTTCTTACGCCTAAATACGGCAGAAGATTTGAAGTTCCATTACAAATTCGCTGAAAAGGCACAACCGCTTTATGTAAAAGTAGCCTTATCCATAGTCGATCCGGAAGGCGCCGAGAAGAATCTCGAGGCAGAATTGCCCGGATGGGATTTCGATAAGACCCGTGAGGAATCAACGCATATTTGGAACGAGGCGTTAAACTTGATCCAGATCGAGGCAGATCCGAAAGTCATGGTCAATTTCTATACGGCGCTCTACCATACCATGATCGCCCCCTTCGCTTATCAAGACGTGGACGGGCGTTATTTGGGTATGGACAAGAAAGTGCATACCGCCGAACCGGGTTACGTAAATTATTCCGTATTCTCCTTGTGGGATACGTTCCGTGCGCTTCATCCGTTAATGACAATCATTAATCCGGACTTAGCGACTGATTGGGGTAAGGTACTCGTGCAAGGTTATAAAGAAGGTGGAATATTACCCAAATGGCCTTTAGCCTCTAGTTATACAGGTTGTATGGTAGGATATCCGGCCGTCTCGGTCCTCGCCGACCTTGTAGCGAAAGATTTAGCGGAAGGTGATATGAGCACGTGGACGGAAGCCGGCGTACGTTCTTCCGTTTACCGTGAGGATCTTGCCGAGAAGTTCAAAGGAACCCGTGAGCTGGATCTGATCACGATGCACCCTTACTATAAGGAGAAATATGGTTTCGTCCCCGCCGACTCTGTTCCTGAATCCGTATCGTGGGGATTGGAGATGGCATACGAGGATTGGTGTATCTCCCAAATCGCCAAGAAGGCAGGTAATATAGAGTTGGCGAATGAGTATGCCAAGAAAGCCGAATACTACAAACGCTATTTAGATCCCGAGACGAAAATGATGCGTCCGGTAATGGGCGACGGTTCTTTCCGTACTCCATTCAACCCTCGCTATTCTTCGCATATGAAAAGCGACTATACCGAAGGGAATGCCTTTCAATGGAGTTTCTTCGCACCACATGATATGGATAACTTCATCGCCGCTATCGGTGGCAAGAAAGAGCTGGAAACACGTTTAGACACCCTGTTCACCACCTCTTCCCAGATTGACGGGGCGGAAGCCTCCGGAGATATTACCGGATTGATCGGCCAATACGCTCATGGAAACGAGCCGAGCCACCATATGGCCTATCTTTATAACTGGACAGATTCTCCATGGAAAGGGCAAGGGTATTTAGATTATATCATGCAGAATTTCTACACGAATGAACCGGATGGTATCATCGGTAATGAGGATTGCGGACAGATGTCTGCTTGGTATGTCATGAGCGCCCTAGGTTTCTATCAGGTAAGTCCGGGTATTCCGGTTTACACATTGGGCCGTCCGATGGTAAATAAGGCTTCTATGCACGTAAAAGGCGGTATTTTCGAGATCGTGGCGACCAACAATAGTCCCGCCAATAAATACGTTAAAGAAGTCAAGCTAAACGGTAAAGTCCTAGAGACTCCTTTCATCAGCCACTCCGATATCATAAATGGAGGTAAGCTTGAGTTTATCATGACCGATCAACCGGTAAAATAAATTCATATAAAGAAACATAAAAACAAAGGGCGAATCAGTACACTGGTTCGCCCTTTATCTTATATTTGCCCTCAAACGATTAAATTGAAAAGCTATGTTACTCACAACAACTAACACGATCGAAGGAAAAGAAATTACCCAGTACTTCGGAATCGTATCCGGTGAAACGATCATCGGAGCGAATGTATTCAAAGATTTCTTCGCAGGCATCCGGGATATTGTCGGAGGACGTGCAGGTTCTTACGAGAGCGTCTTACGCGAAGCGAAAGAAACGGCCTTGAAAGAAATGAGCGATCATGCGGCACGAATGGGCGCAAACGCTGTAATCGCCGTAGATCTAGATTATGAGACCGTAGGAGGAAGCGGAAGCATGCTGATGGTTACCGCCGCCGGGACAGCCGTACGCTACCAATAATCCCCAAAATGAAATACTTTGGAGCCGGATTAAGCGAATCACATAAAGAACTAAACCGCATTATCCGTAAACCGGAATTAATAGAGCAAACCAAGGAGCTCTTTCTTGAGATTCATGGAAAATTACACCTCTCTGTGGTGTCTGGTAATGAGAGAAACGAGGTCGATGAGCTAGTCGGAGATTTAAGAGAGGATGAATATGCCATTATGCCTACAGCGAAAGATGAAACCATCGCTTGGGTATTATGGCATATCAGCAGAATTGAGGATCTGACCATGAATATATTAGTTAACGGAGAAAAGCAGATCTTCAATGAAGACTGGCAAACCCGAATGAATTCCCCTATCAGAGACACAGGAAATGCCTTATCTGATAACCAGATTATTCAGCTAAGCAAAAGTCTACGTATTCAAGAACTCTTAGAATACAGGAATGAAGTAGGACGAAAAAGCAGAGAAATCATCCGAACCTTATCTCCCGATGATATACGTCGCAAAATCCCAACTCAAAGGATAAGCCGGATATTAGAAGAAGGTGGTATCACAAATCATGAAGATTCGATTTGGTTGCTTGATTTCTGGGCTAAAAAAGATATAGCTGGTATTTTATTAATGCCTCCTACCAGACATGTCATGTTACATCTAAATGACTGTTGTAAATGGAAGCTAGCAATAAGAGGCAGACATCATTGAAAATTAAACGGATGGTGTATATAACAAAAAAAGGAGCCAATCTTTCGACTGACTCCTTTCACCTAAGACGGCGGCTACCTACTCTTCCACTGTTACGCAGT
>NZ_RAYG01000045.1:0-23406 GCF_003670185.1 Parabacteroides sp. CH2-D42-20
AAAAAAGTGTCTAGATAAATCAGGAAAAGACAGAATAACTTATGCTTACAGTTTTTCCTATAGAAAAACAAAAGTTTTCCCCTAATAAAACTTTTGTTTCTTCCTAAAGAAACTTTTGTTTCCTCTAGGAGAAACTTTTGTTTTCCCTAAGAGAAACTCTTATCAGCTCTTATCCCTTCGTCCATCGGTAGCCACTCAGCCAAGCATCAAAGACTGGCTCATCCTTTACTCCGTACGTCCGAAAGACCTGACGGATATACTGTTGGTCTTCAGGCGAGAAGGTTCTTTCCTTGCGCTTAAACTGATAAAACTTATTCTTACCGTATGTCATCAACAGACGTTGCTTGATGCGTTTCGCCTCCAGATAAGGTATCTGGTCTAATAGGTGATCCATGCCGACAGCGTATTGCACGGGAGTATCCGCCATGAAAGCCGCACACTTTCCGGTAGGACTGGTACGTGCGGGATTCACGATGCTCACCGCCCAAAGCGTATCGGGAATAAAACGGATGATTTGATGCCGCAAGCAGCGGTTGGCGTTCTTACAATTTCCATTAAAACAATGTACAAAGCCTGTCGGCACCATAGCGTAATCGAGTTTTTCTATCATATCTTTTAGATTTTCAGTATTTTCCAAATATAACACTTTTTTCCTTCACACGAAAAGAAAATTGCATGAAAATCAATAATAAATGGTAGATATTGAATAATAATTGTAGATGTTTGGAGATCTACAACCTATAGGTAATATTCTTATTTACAGAGAGTACACAATAGAGTGGTAGATATTGTAGATGTTTTTATAAATTCAATGTTCTAGAAAATCTAGGATATTGAAAAGATCAAGTCAATACAACTTCTTCATCTTTTCGCTATCACATAGCAAGATATTTTATATCTTTATTGCCAAATACAGAGAAAAACATCAATATCCAATTGATATGAACCGGATAAAAAAGTTCTTGAAAAAATATGATATCTAAGGAAAAACAAATAGAAGATCACTTTATTAATAAATTAATAGATCTCAAGTACACCTATCGTGACGATATTCGTGATAGGAATGCTTTAGAGCGGAACTTCAGAACAAAGTTCGAAGCATTGAACAGGGTACATTTAACGGACTCTGAATTTGATCGTTTGCTCGAGGAGATCATTGATGCTGATGTTTTTGCTTCTTCTAAAAGGCTACGAGGAATCAATACGTTTATGCGTGAAGACGGGACACCATTACAATACATGCTGGTCAATATCAAAGATTGGTGTAAGAATGATTATGAGGTGATTAATCAGTTGCGTATAAATACCAATAACAGCTATCATCGGTATGACGTGATTTTATTGATTAATGGCATTCCTGTAATCCAGGTCGAGTTGAAGGCTTCGGATGTTAGTCCTCGCCGGGCGATGCAACAAATTGTTGATTATAAAAATGATACGGGTAATGGATATACGAATACATTACTTTGTTTTATGCAACTTTTTATCGTAAGCAATCAGGCAAATACTTACTATTTCACCAATAATAACGATCAACATTTCAGTTTCAATACAGATGAGCAGTTTTTGCCAGTCTATCAATATGCGACAGAGTCAAACAGAAAAATAACCCACCTTGATGCGTTTTCTACGGCATTTTTGTCGAAATGTACATTGGGAGAGATGATTAACCGCTATATGGTTTTGGTTGTCAGTGAACAAAAGTTGCTCATAATGCGCCCCTATCAGATATATGCGGTAAAAGCAATAATAGATTGTATTCATCAAAACAGAGGTAACGGTTATATTTGGCACACGACAGGAAGTGGCAAGACGCTAACATCATTCAAAGCATCTACTCTGTTAAAAGATAATCCCGACATTGATAAATGCTTGTTTGTGGTAGACCGTAAAGATTTGGATAGACAAACACGCGAGGAGTTTAATAAGTTTCAAGAAAATTGCGTAGAAGAGAATACCAATACGGGGACTCTTGTTAAACGCATGTTGTCGGACGACTATGCCGACAAAGTAATTGTAACTACCATTCAAAAATTGGGTATCGCACTCGATTCGTCCAATAAAAATAACTATAAAGACCGTTTAATCCATCTAAAGGATAAACGAATTGTATTCATTTTCGATGAGTGCCACCGCTCTCAGTTCGGAGACAATCACAAGGCAATCAAAGAATTTTTCCCGAACTCTCAACTCTTCGGTTTCACGGGAACACCCATATTTGAACAAAATGCAACTTATACACAAATAAGCGGAGAAGAAGCCTCATATAAGATTACGGAAGATATCTTCCCAAGCAGACTACACGCTTATACCATAACACATGCGATCGAGGACAAAAACGTCTTACGTTTCCATGTCGATTATTTTAAACCCAAAGAGACAGGCGATCGTAGGGCAGATGGCACACTAAAGAAACAGGCGGTAGTAGATGCGATATTATCGAAACATGACGCAGCAACCCACTCCCGTAGGTTTAATGCCATACTTGCCACAGCCTCTATCAATGAAGCTATCGAATATTACGGACTGTTCCGCAGAGCGCAAGAAAGTTTAATGCAGCAAAATGAGAATTACGAACCGCTTAACATCGCTTGCGTATTCTCGCCTCCTGCCGAAGGGAATAAAGATATTCAGCAAATACAGGAAGACCTGCCACAAGAGCAGAATGACAACTGTAAAGAGCCTGAAGAAAAGAAAAAGGCGCTGAAAACTATTATTGACGACTATAACCGGCAATATAAAACCAACCATACAATCGCTGAGTTTGATGCCTACTACCAAGATGTGCAAAAACGCATCAAAGATCAACAATATAGCAATAAAGACTATCCACACAAAAATAAGATCGATATAACGATTGTCGTGGATATGTTGCTGACAGGCTTTGACTCTAAATATCTCAATACATTATATGTTGATAAAAATTTGAAATATCACGGTCTGATACAGGCGTTCTCACGTACCAATCGCATTTTGAACGACACTAAGCCATATGGTAACATCCTTGATTTTAGAGGTCAGCAAGATGCTGTCGATGAAGCGATAGCGTTATTCTCTGGAGAGAAGACCGATAATCCTAAAGAGATATGGCTTGTAGATTCTGCCCCGAAAGTGATAGAGAAGTTCCAAGATGCCGTTCAGAAGTTGAGTGAATATATGCAATCGCAAGGATTGGAGTGCCAAGCTGAAAATGTTTATAGTTTGCAGGGAGATGAGGCTCGTGCCGGTTTTATCAACTGTTTCAAAGAAGTACAACGATACAGAACCCAGTTGGAGCAATATACCGATATTAACGAGCAGGAGAAAGCAAAAATCGAAGAACTGTTGCCAGAAGAGACTTTGCGTTCGTTCCGTGGAGCCTATATTGAAACGGCACAACAATTACGCAAACAGCGGGAGACAGGCAAAGACTATGAGGTTAGTCCACAGGTTGAAGACCTTGATTTTGAATTTGTTCTTTTTGCTTCGGCAGTCATTGACTACGATTATATAATGGGATTAATCGCCCGCTATACGAATAGCAAAAACAGCAAGCAACGAGTAACCAAAGAGCAGTTGATCAGCCTTGTGGCATCGAGCGCCAACCTGATTGATGAACGGGACGATATTCGAGAATACATCGATAGTCTCGACGAAGTGAACGGTAAGACGGAGCAGGAGATAAAAGAGGGGTACGAAGCATTTAAGGTGGAGAAATATGCTAAACAATTGGCATCTATAGCCGACAAACATGGTATCACAGCGGATTCGTTACGCAAATTTGTAGAACAGATAATGGAACGAATGATCTTCGATGGTGAAAAACTAAGTGATTTGTTAGCTCCGTTGGAATTGGGATGGAAAGCTCGTACTAAGGCTGAATTGGCCCTAATGGATGATCTCGTTCCATTATTGAAACGTTTGGCCGCTGGCCGTGAAATTTCGGGATTGTCGGCTTATGAAGATTGATGTTATGACAAAAGACAAAGATATAAAAACGACTGTGCCTACTTTGCGGTTTCGTGAGTTTCAGAATGATGCACGATGGATTCCTAATAAAATAGATCATGTATGTAAAATCGGAAATGGTAGAGATTACAAACACCTAAGTGCAGGGAATATACCAGTATATGGGTCAGGAGGTTACATGACATCTGTAGACAAATTCCTTTATGATGGTGAGAGTGTTTGTATTGGAAGAAAAGGCACGATAGATAAACCGATATTTCTTACAGGTAAATTTTGGACAGTTGATACCCTATTTTATACATATGCGTTTCATAAATGCTTACCTAAATTCTTATATTTGATATTTCAACAAATTAATTGGTATAAATATAATGAAGCAGGCGGTGTCCCAAGTTTATTAAAAACAACCATTGGAAATATCAATATTTTTATTCCAAATAATGAAAATGAGCAGAAGAAGATTGTTGACTGTTTTAGTAGTTTGGATGATTTAATAAATGCAGTAGCAGATAAAATAGAAACATTGAAGGAGTATAAAAAAGGATTGATGCAGCAACTATTTCCTGCAGAAGGCAAAACAACTCCAACTTTTCGCTTCCCTGAATTTCAGAATAAAGGAGAGTGGGAAGAATCAACACTTGGCGATATATGTGATATGCAAGCTGGTAAATTTGTCTCTGCATCAGAAATTTGTGATGTAAAAAAAGATACTATGTATCCTTGTTATGGAGGGAACGGATTGCGTGGTTATACACATTCTTTTACACATTTTGGTATATATCCTCTTATTGGCAGGCAAGGTGCTCAATGTGGTAATATCACCTATGCAGAAGGTAAATTTCACGCGACAGAACATGCTGTTGTTGTAACACTTAAAAAGGATATTGATATACGTTGGCTTTATTATCAATTAATTAAGTTAGACTTGAATCAGTATGCAACTGGACAAGCTCAACCAGGACTATCCGTTGATGTAATTAAAAAAGTTACTATTCGTATTCCTAAAAACAAAAATGAACAACAATTGATTGCCTGTGGTCTTTTCTCAGTAGACGAACTCATATCCACCGAGACCGCCAAACTCGACCAACTAAAAGCCCATAAAAAAGGATTAATGCAACAACTATTTCCTAAATTACAATGAGTAACGAAGCAAAAATATTCAAATACAACACATTGTCGGATGTTGCCGTCAGATTTCGTTCTGATTTAAACGATTTCGACTATGTTTTATTATATGCCTATAATGGGACGGGGAAAACTCGTCTTTCCATGGAATTTAAGAACAGAGGTAGAGATACGGAAGCTAATACAAGGGATACACTATACTTCAATGCTTTTACCGAAGATCTTTTCTATTGGGATAACGACCTTGAAAATGATACGGAAAGGGTTCTCAAGATCAATGCAGACTCGAACTTCTTTAACGGGTTTAAAGAGTTAGCATTGGAAGAGAAGATATTCGGTTATTTACAACGATATGCAGAGTTCGATTTCAAGATTGATTATGAAGAGTGGCATATCTCTTTTTCAAAGGGGGAAGAAGATAAAATAAAGATTTCTCGTGGTGAAGAAAACATATTTATATGGTGTGTGTTCCTTGCCATTTGCGAATTGGTCATTGATGGAGCCGAGGCATATTCATGGGTTAAATATATTTATATAGATGATCCTGTGTCTTCGCTTGATGACAATAACATTATTGCGATCGCCAATGATTTGGGCAATCTGCTGAAAAAGGATTCCGGAAAAAGAAAAATCGTTATTTCTTCTCATCACCATTTATTCTTTAATGTGATGTATAACGACTTAAAAAGGAATAGACGTAAAAGTTATTTCTTTCATAAAAATGGGACAAACGGCTATACGTTGAGGGCGACCGACGAGACACCGTTCTTTCATCATGTCGCAACTTTATGCGAATTAAAACGGCTCTTGCCTAAAGAAGGACAGACGATAGACGATGTGCAGATAAACACTTATCATTTTAATATGTTGCGCAGTGTTATTGAAAAAACTGCGGTGTTTTTCGGCTATAGCCATTTTTCGAAATGTATTCATGGTATAGATGATGAGGTGTTATTTGCACGAGCTTTAGATTTACTTAGTCATGGTAAATACTCGATATATGAACCTGTATTCATGGGAAAAGACACAAAACAACTGTTTGTCCGAATCCTTGATGCTTTTTTGAGAAAATATGAGTTTTACCTACCTGAGATATTAATAGAAACAGAACAAGAAAACAGATAAAAATATGACTATAAAAGAACAGCACGAACTGGGTAAAACCCTGTGGAAAATAGCAGATGACCTTCGTGGTTCAATGATGGCAGATGATTTTCGCGATTATATGCTGTCTTTTCTATTCCTGCGTTATATTTCAGATAACTATATAGAGGCCGCAAAAAAAGAACTCGGAGGGGATTATCCAGATAAAGCTCTGGAGGAGTTGAAGGAGTGTGGTGTTTCGACACCGTTGCAATTATGGTACGGAAAGAACCCGGAAGATGTTTTGGATTTTGAAAAACAGATGCGCCGTAAAGTGCATTATGTGATTAAACCGGACTATCTCTGGACTAATATTTACGAACTTGCACGGACACAAAATAATAATCTTCTGAAAACACTTGAGAAAGGATTCAAATATATCGAAAACGAATCTTTCGACAGGGCGTTTCAAGGACTTTTCTCCGAAATAAATCTGAACTCGGATAAGCTGGGTAAAAATTATGAAGAACGTAACGCGCTACTTTGTAAAGTGATAACAAAGATTGCCGAAGGAATCGCTCAATTTTCAACCGATACGGATATATTAGGGGATGCTTATGAATATCTGATCGGTGAGTTTGCCGCAGGTTCAGGACAAAAGGCTGGCGAGTTCTATACGCCACAACAATTGTCGAGCATTCTATCGGGTATCGTTACATTAGATACCCAAGACCCAAAGTCCGGGATGAAGAAAAAACTCGAAAGAGTATTGGACTTTGCTTGTGGTTCAGGTTCTTTGTTACTCAATGTGCGCCACAGGATGAAAGCTAATGGAGGAAATATTGGTAAGATATACGGGCAAGAGAAGAATATCACCACCTACAACTTAGCTCGTATGAATATGCTCCTGCATGGAGTTAAAGACTCGGAGTTCGAAATCCATCACGGTGACTCACTCTTGAATGATTGGGATATGCTGAATGAAATGAACCCAGCCAAAAAAGTGGAGTTCGATGCCATTGTCGCAAATCCTCCATTCAGCTACCGATGGGAGCCTACGGAAGAAATGGGCAAAGATTTCCGCTTTAACAACTATGGCCTTGCTCCCAAATCAGCCGCAGATTTTGCATTCTTACTTCACGGCTTCCATTTTTTGAAACAAGATGGCACGATGGTGATTATTTTACCTCATGGCGTACTTTTCAGGGGGGGAGCAGAAGAACGCATTCGTACAAAATTGCTCAAAGATGGCAATATAGACGCAGTAATCGGGTTGCCTGCAAACCTTTTCTTTTCAACAGGTATTCCTGTGTGTATCTTGGTACTCAAGAAATGTAAAAAGTCCGATGATGTACTCTTTATCAACGCTAGCGACAAGGAAAATTTCGAGAAAGGCAAAAGGCAAAACAAACTACGGACTAAAGACATCGACAAAATTATAGACACATATAAGCAACGAAAAGAAGAAGAGCGTTACTCACGTCCCGTCTCGATGGACGAAATCGAAAGAAACGGTTATAATCTGAATATTTCACGCTATGTCAGCATTGCTAAAGAGGATGTGAAAATTGATTTGTTGCAAGTAAATAAAAAGTTGATCGAGCTGGAGAGTAAAATAGCTGATGCATCCGAGAGACATAATAAATTTCTCGCTGAGCTTGGCTTGCCATTAATTACAAAAGCAAAGAGAGATTGACAAAGTTATAGCACCGAGTAATTAAATAATATGGGAAAAACAGTAACGACATACCTAATTGACGGAGATCCACAAGGGTCTCAATATGTGTTCATCAGCAACAAAATCTGTCAGATGTTTATTATTCCTCGTTCCAATCTGTCTATTCTTAATGAACGGACAGATTTACAAACACCGGCATTTTATATTCTTTTGGGTGAGGATGATATGACCAAGCCTAAAGCATATATTGGAGAAACAGAAAATTTCAAAGAACGGGTGAAAGACCACGATAGTAAGAAAGCATTCTGGCAAAAAGCTCTGATATTTATATCTAAAGACGCAGCAATGACAAAAGCAGATGTGCAATATCTGGAATATCGGGCGATTGCTGATGCTAAAAAAGCTAAGAATTTTGTTCTGAATGAAAACAAACAAACTCCCAATGAGCCTAATTTACCCGAATATCAAAAAGATAATATGAATGAGTTCTTTGAGGATATCAAATTTCTCACTTCATTTATAGGTTGCAATATTTTTGAATTTGTGAAACTAAAAGAGGAACACTTATTTTATACCAAAGGAAGAGGTTGTAATGCAAAAGGCTTTTACAATTCATCTGGATTTACAGTACTAAAAGGGAGTATTATTGTTAATAGTTCTGTTCCTTCGTTCAATTGGAAAGAAAAAAGAGAAAAACTGATTAACGAATATACGGTTACAAAAAATGGCTTATTAGTTATGGAGTCTGACAAGACTTTTTCTAGTCCAAGTACGGCTGCTGATTTCTGTATAGGCAGTAGCAATAACGGCTGGTTAGTATGGAAAGATAAAAATGGCCAAACTTTAGATTCTGTTTACAGGAAACAACTAGAATAAATCTTAAAATATAAGTATATAAAAATAAACGATATAGCTATATTATAGAATTCTGCATAGTTGCCTCAAATTATTACATGGATTTAAACAAATAATATGGACATAGATTTCGAATCATACATCCGTGGTAGTGAGCCTAACAAAAGAGAAAAGGCTTCAGCTTGGAAAACAGCCATTGGCTTACAAGCTGTGGATGGCTTGCGAACATCCGATTATTTAAAAGATACAGCTATAAAGCATTTGCGTAGCATCGGTTTTGACGTGAACAATGATCTGTTTGCCGACAACTCTTGGTACTTTCGCAATGCGCTGGTTCGTGCGAATTATAGAAATGTGCGAAAAGACGTTGAACCGGATATGAGTTTCTTGATCGCATTTTTCAGAAACTTAATGATGGGAGAAAATCATGACCCCACAACAGCCAACCGAACAAGTCGACCGAACAAGTACCGAACAAGCTAACCGAACAGTTCAGCGCACCGCTTTTAGCTATCGTAAAGGCTATCGGGACAGAACAATGTTCATTGAAAGTAAAAAGTGATTACAAACAATTTGCATAGATAAACAAAGAATGAAAACATCCATCAATTACCTTCCCGAACAAAAACGGGATGACCTCAGAAGAATTGTAGAGTGCGTACTGGAAGTACTTCCCGATTGCGAGATGATCATTCTCTACGGAAGTTATGCCCGGAATACATACGTTGACTACGACCAACGCATCGAATACGGTATCCGCACCTGTTTTATGAGCGATTATGATATTTTGGTAGTTACCAGTACCCGTTTCCAAAGATATATTATCAATCACATCTTGAGCAAGGCCACCGATAATTACTACAAAGGGAAGAACAGATACGCATCCACCACCGTACAGTTTATAGACGAGAGCATCGACGATCTGAATAAAGCCATCGATAAAAACCGATATTTCTATACTGATATCAAGCGAGAGGGTATCATGCTTTACAACAGCGGTCGTTATAAGCTGGCCCGCCGTCGTAAACTGAACTATCGGGAGATAAAAGAGTTGGCGGAGGAGTATTACAACGACAGGTTTGAACGTGCGAATGATTTTTTACGAAATGCAATGTATGACAAAAACGACGAGAGATATAAAATATGTTCTTTTCATTTGCATCAAGCTTGTGAGAATTATTACAACAGCATAATCTTGACTTTTACATTGTATAGTCCCAAAGAGCATAGCCTAATAACGTTATCCGGCAGAGCCAAAACGCATTCCCTAGAGTCATCCGAAGCCTTTCCCCGGGATACGGAAGAGGAGAAACGACTTTTCGACTTGCTGCAGGACGCATACGTTCAAGCTCGTTATAATTTACACTTCCGCGTCACTAAAGAAGATATCGAGGCGCTTATACCCAAAGTAGAACGGCTCCGGGATATCACGCGACAATGTTGCGAGGAGAGAATCAAGGTGTATGCGGCAAAACAAAGACAGGTTTGATGAGGCAGCGTTAATCTGAAAAACAGATAGATTTCGCCTCAAATATGATTACATTTGAATCTATTTCCCCTAGTCGTATATCTGAATCCAGTTGTAGAGACGGGGCACGCCCCGTCTCAACCCAGCAAAATGGTAACTTAAAGGTACTATCAGTCTGTGATGAGACGGGGCACGCCCCGTCTCTACAACTTAGGTATATGGATGTACGAACTAATGGGTATATAGATATGTGAACTGAGGAAATGAATTCCCCTCAATCGCCACCTTTATAACCCCATCCAACCTGTTTTCGAAGATACGGTAAGCCTCCTCAATCTCGTTCAATGGAAACTTATGGGTAATAAGAGGCGTCGTGTCTATCTTACCTTCTTCTATTAGGTTAAGAATCTCGGCGCAATCGCAGCCATCCACCCCACCAGTCTTGAAAGTCAAGTTCTTGCCATACATGTCTGGCAAAGGAAGAAGCTGAGGTTTATCATAGAGGGCTACGATGGTGACAATGGCGTTCGGACGGGCACAATCCCATGCCAAGCGGAAGGTATCCTCACTCCCCGCGACCTCCAATACGACATCCGCACCGCCATGATCGCTGTTACGAAGAACAAATTCCTTACAGTTTTCGGGACCTGTCACCAAGACTTCCGGATAACGCTGGCGAACGAACCGGGCCCTTTCCGGAGACTTCTCGCAAACAATAATACGTCGTGGCTTCTTCAACAACACGCACAACAAAGTACAGGTCCCCGTAGGACCAGCGCCAATAATGAGAACCGTATCCTCCTCTGAGACCTCCGAGATGCGAGCAGCCCAAAAACCTGTCGCTAACACATCACCAACCAGCAAAGCCTGCTCATCGCTGACCGTATCTGGGATACGATTCAAGCCTCGATCCGCATAAGGAACCCGGACATACTCCGCCTGCCCCCCATCGATACGACAGCCCAACGCCCAACCGCCATTGGGATCGGTACAATTATTGACATATCCACGCCGGCAGAAGAAACACTCTCCGCAAAAGGTCTCGACATTCACGGTTACCCTGTCACCCGGCTTGACTACAGTAACATCGGCACCCACCTTTTCCACCACACCAACCATCTCATGCCCAACGGTTATTCCGGGTACCGCACGTGGTACGCTACCATGTTTGATATGAAGATCGCTAGAACAGATACTACCCAAAGTCACACGTACGATAGCGTCCCATGAATCCTGTATTTCCGGTATCGGTTTCTCCCGCAATTCAAATTTCCCTTGTTCAATATAAGTGTACGCAAGCATGATATTTTCTTCTTTTAGTTAATCGCCTTACAAAGATAAGGATCGTATCGCCCAAAATATCAGATATATCAGTAATTTGGGTACAAACTGTTTCATTTTTCTCTCCTATCTTTATCGCCATAAATACATAGCATTCTCGTAATGAATATAAAAACAACAAAAATTCAAGAAGTATGAAACGAATCTTATTATTCATGGTCATGGTCTCAATGGTATGTATCGCCTCTTATGCGCAAAAGGCTACCGAAGGGACAAAAGTTTTAGTGGCTTACTTCTCGGCAACGGGAAATACTGAAAAAGCGGCCCAACAAGTCGCATCTATTGTCAGCGGTGATCTTCACAAGATCCAACCTGAGAAAAGCTATACCTCCGCCGATCTGAACTGGCGGGATAAATCCTCACGCAGCAGCGTAGAGATGGACGATCCTACATCACGACCGGCCATTATCGATGATTTGAAGAACCTAGCGGAGTATGACACCGTTTACCTAGGATTTCCCATCTGGTGGAATCAAGCCCCAAGACTCATCAACACCTTTTTGGAAAAATACGATCTCTCGGGTAAAACCGTTATCCCATTCGCCACATCAGGCAGCAGCAGTATCTCGAACGCAGAGAGTGAATTGCGGAAAGCCTATCCGGATGTGAACTGGCAAAAAGGGAAGTTGATGAACGGAGCGACAGAAGAAGATATCAAGAATTGGACTAAAAAATAAATGATTATGAGAAAGAATTTTGGAGCGAAGCCTTTGAGCTATCCGCAACCCGTATTTATTATCGCCACGTATGGAGAAGATGGAACTCCCGACGCGATGAACGCCGCTTGGGGCGGTATCAGTGAGATGAATGAGATCAGCATGTGTCTTAGCGCCGGTCACAAGACAGTTAAGAATATCCTGAAGCGTAGAGCTTTCACGGTAAGCATGGCAGATGCCGATCATGTCGTAGCTTGTGATTATGTAGGTATCGTGTCGGGCAATAAAGTTACCGACAAGTTTGCCAAAGCAGGATTTCACGCTACAAAATCAGACTTCGTAGATGCTCCGTTGATCGACGAATTGGCCGTGGCTATCGAATGTAAATTGAAAGATTACGATCCGGATACTTGCATACTCCGTGGCGAGATCGTAAATGTCAGTGTTGACGAGCGTGTACTTGATGAGAACGGCAAGGTGAATGTAGCTAAAGCCGCTCCCATCATCTTTGATCCATTCAACAACGACTATTTGAGAGTGGGCGAAAAGGTAGGAAATGCCTTTTCCGATGGAAAACAATTGAAATAAATGACAGGGTAATAGCAATTAGTATTGATAGTAGCCTAGATTACTATCAATACTAATTTTGGAAACTATGTAATCAAATTCTGTTATAAACCAATTTAGAGATATCATATCCTCGTTTCATTATCTTGCCAAGCAAATCTTCCATAACCGCTTCCGGCAAGGATTTATCACGACTCAAAATCCAGAGATACTTGTCAGAACTGCTGCCTACCACAACATACTGATAATGTTCGTCGAGTTCGAAGATATAATAATCTGAATAGAACCATAAAAAGAAAGCGACTTTCAATTTACCCGGGCTATTTTCTGGTTCTGGCTGTTTCGCCCGGCCTACTGCTTTTTTATGGATTCCATCTTTAAACCCCTCGTTTTCCACACGGATTCTTCCATCCGATCGCAATGTATAAGTAGCCGTAACATCCGTCATACCTTTCTCGAAATGATTCTCGTAACGGGCGATCTCATACCACCGTCCCATATACCGGCGGACATCCAGTGCCTGCACGGTACGATGATCTGTTATATTCATAAGCTTTTCTATTGTCGGATAATCATATGTAAAACCAGACTCCAATAATTTCGTAGGATGAACCGTTTGCCCCTCCGTTACAAACGAGGCTCCTTCACCGAACATCAGTCGGAAAATGAATGTAGGCAAAGGCATAACCCAACGGGTTCCATCCGCTCTCGCCAGCGCATATGCCAGTTGCTTTTGGGTGATGCATTGCGGAGAGACAAGATTGACCACTCCTCTCAACGTACTATTTTGTATCATAAAATCAAAAGAGCGGCACAAATCATGCACGCTGATCCACGGAAAACTCTGTTGGCCATCGCCTATCACCACACCTATCCGGGAGAGACGTTGCAAATGAAGCATCTGTCTCAATGCCCCGCCATCCTCCGAGAGTACGACCCCGAACCGGGCAATCACAAGCCGCACATCCGGCAAACACGCCCGCGCTTCCTTTTCCCATGCGCCACATAACCGGGCCAAGAAATCCTCACCTTGCCGATTGTTATATTCGTCATATTCTCCGGATGTGGGATAATAGCCTACGGCAGAAGTTGATATAAACAACTTTGGGAGAATATCCCGGGTATTTATGGCATTTACCAACTGATGGGTTGTCCGGATTCTACTATCATATAATTCTTGCTTATACGCTTTTGTCCAGCGCTTATTAATGGAAGCACCCGCCAGATTAATGACCACATCACACGATTCCACACGATGGCATAGCTCATCGAAATTCTCCTCCTTGAACAGGTTCCTTCCTAAAGGAACCACCTCATCACCCTTTTCCGTGAAAAAAAGAGTAAGATGCTGTCCTATGTATCCACTCGCACCGCTAATCGCTATTTTCATGATTCTAAATGATCTTTACCTTATAAACAAGCGCACAACCTATTTAGTTAAACACTATATTTGTTCTTTCAACTAATAATGGATCATGGCAGACAACTATTTGGAAAAAAAATACGAGCAATATCAAGTCCGGAAAACCTCCGGGACAAGAACCAGTCACAATACGAAGACACTCCATAAAACAAGAAGAGTCTTCATTACCGGTGGGGCCGAGGGGATCGGAAAAGCCATCGTGAGAACGTTCAGGGGAGCCGGCCATCGAGTAGCGTTCTGTGATAAAAACGAAGCATCAGGAAAAGAGACCGCATTACAAACCGGAACTCAATTCTTTCCCGTGGACGTTAGCGATAAGACCGCATTGGAGGATTGCCTGCAAAAGATCATCGAGGAATGGGGCGATATCGATATCATCATCAATAACGCGGGTATCAGCCAGTTCTCATCCATCACGGAAACGAGTGTAGAGGATTTTGATAAGATATTATCCATAAACCTACGTCCCGCGTTCATCACTTCCCGGCGATTAGCGCTCCATCGGCAATCTCTCGAGACCCCCAATCCATACGGCAGGATTATCAACATCTGCTCTACCCGTTACTTGATGAGTGAACCCGGTAGCGAGGGTTACGCCGCCTCTAAAGGAGGTATCTATTCTTTGACGCATGCGTTGGCCTTATCGCTCTCGGAATGGCATATCACGGTAAACTCTATCGCTCCCGGTTGGATACAGAATAACAATTACGACCAGCTTCGTCCGGAGGATCATGCTCAACATCCATCCGGACGGGTGGGCAAGCCGGAGGATATCGCCCGTATGTGCTTATTTCTCTGTCAAGAGGAAAACGATTTCATTAATGGCGAGAATATTACGATTGACGGTGGGATGACCAAGAAAATGATCTATCTCGACTAAATAAACATCCGTATATGACACAAACATCGAATATAGAAACCAACCGTCTTGTGCTCCGTCCTTTCAGCGAAAGCGATGCTCCTGATGTTTTTGAGAGCTGTAAGAATCCAAACCTAGGCAATAACGCAGGATGGAAACCTCTCGAAACGATCGAAGAGACTATTGATGTACTAAATACCATATTTATCGGAAAAGAAGGGATTTGGGCTATCGTATTTAAAGAGACAAGACAAGTCATCGGCTCCATTGGCATCATTCCCGATCCCAAAAGAGAAAACCCACATGCTCGCATGCTGGGTTATTGGCTAAAAGAAGAGTGTTGGGGACAAGGCTTCATGACAGAAGCAGTGCAATCTGTATTGAATTACGGATTTACTCAAATGAATTTACATTTGATCACGGCGAATTGTTATCCTCACAATCAACGCTCACAACGTGTATTAGAGAAGAATGGATTCGTATACGAAGGACGGCTTCATCAAGCAGAACTAATGCATACTGGACAAATAGAGGATCATTTGTGCTATTATCTTGACCATCATTCCTTTTCAAACAAAAACAATAGTTTATGATAGTAGTAACAAAAGATTTATATACGCTCAGGAGTTGGGAAGGTCAAGATACGGAATCCTTAACCTTGCACCTTAATAACAAGAAGGTCTGGGATAACTGTCGGGATGGATTGCCTCATCCTTATACAAAAGAAAATGCCCGCTGCTTCATCAGCCAAGCACGAGAAAAAACTGAAATATCGGATTTCTGCATTGTGGTTCATGGTGAGGCAATCGGCAATATAGGTTTTGTGAGAGGAGCGGATGTGGAACGTTTCAATGCGGAAGTTGGTTATTGGATCAGTGAGAGATATTGGAACCAAGGGATTACCTCTGAAGCGTTAGCCGATGCGATCCAGTATTATTTTGAGCATACGGAGGTTATTCGTATATTCGCCACGGTGTATGAATATAATCTGGCATCCATGCGGGTATTAGAGAAAGTGGGATTCAAGAAGACTGGCATCTTCCGAAAAGCTTGTTACAAAAACGGGCGATTCATCGATGCGCATCATTTTGAGATCGTAGCGGATGAGAAATTAGTTGGGAACAAAGACTTATAATCCATTTATGCAAATAAGACAATTACAGGTAAACGAATACGATAGGGCATTAACCTTGTCTTTGGACGTGTTCATCCAATGTGGCAAGAATGACTTCGACGAAGAGGGATTGGAAACCTTCAAGAGTTTCATTTACAATAAGGATCTGGTAAATGAGCTAACCATTTACGGAGCATTCGAGGGTGAGTCATTAATAGGTCTAATCGCGACAAAAAATGAAGGAAAGCATATTTCCTTATTCTTCATCACGCCTATGTATCATGGAAAAGGTATCGGCAAACGATTATTCGAGGCCGCTATCCAAGATAAGCCAGTCTCGGAAATGACAGTCAATTCCTCTTCCTATGCAATCCCAATCTACCGGAAATTCGGGTTCGAACCAATCTGCGAAGAACAAACTACACATGGGATGAAGTACACCCCGATGAGGCGAACGATAACCCGTCCCTCCTTCGAGGACTTCAATGAGCTTCTTCTGCTTTGGGAAGCGTCCGTACGTAGTACCCATCATTTCCTAAAAGAAGAGGATATCTTATTTTATAAAGAACTTGTTCCCGGATATTTCCCATTGGTAGAACTTTATATCATCCGAAATGAGCGAGGAAAGATCGCCGCCTTCATGGGCTTAAGCGATGAGCTTATCGAGATGCTTTTCGTACATCCGGAAGAGCAAGGCAAAGGATTAGGTAAACGACTTATCCAATTCGCCTTGCAAGAGACACCCATCCGAAAAGTCGACGTAAATGAGCAAAACACAACCGCACTTCATTTCTATCAGCATCTGGGATTCCAAGTGATAGGAAGAGACGAGACGGATTCCTCCCACAAGCCATTCCCGATACTTCATCTTCAAGTTACACTTCCTTAAAAATTTAAGGTAATCGTGTAGCCTATCATGACTATATGCGTAGCCTAACGAAGGCATTCTTATCAAAAAACAGGACTAGTTACACATAAAAAAAGCCCACCGATAAAGGACGATGGGCTAGAACCTAAATGTTTTCACAACGGAATAATCCTTATTGTGATTTGCTTCAAATTAGTATAGCAAAGAAATAAAGAATATATTTATAAAGCAAGTATTTCTTGATAATTTATTTTATCTTTGAAAAAATCGTTAACACAATACTAGTCATGAAAAAAATAGTAGGATTAGATTTAGGTACAAATAGTATAGGATGGGCATTAATCAATGCTTATATAGATGAATATAATAAAGAACACTTATATGGTATAGAAGCTTGTGGCAGTCGTATTATACCTATGGACGCAGCCATCTTAGGAAATTTCGATAAGGGAAATTCTATCTCACAAACTGCGGATCGAACAAGCTATCGTGGTATACGTAGATTGCGTGAACGCCATCTATTAAGACGTGAGCGCCTGCATAGAATTCTCGATTTACTCGGCTTTTTACCAAAGCATTATTCCGATTCTCTCAATCGCTATGGCAAATTCTTAAATGACATAGAATGTAAATTTCCTTGGGTAAAAGACGAAACAGGTTCTTACAAATTTATCTTTCAGGAGTCTTTTAAAGAGATGTTGGCCAATTTTACCGAACATCATCCCATACTTATCGCAAACAACAAAAAAGTACCCTACGATTGGACGATCTATTACCTTAGAAAGAAAGCTTTAACACAAAAAATATCAAAAGAGGAACTCGCTTGGATTCTTTTGAACTTTAATCAGAAACGAGGATACTATCAACTTCGAGGTGAAGAGGAGGAAACTCCAAATAAACTAGTAGAATATTATTCATTGAAAGTAGAAAAAGTCGAAGACTCGGGAGAGAAAAAAGGCAAGGACACCTGGTATAACGTACATTTGGAGAATGGGATGATTTACCGGCGCACAAGTAATATACCATTGGATTGGGAAGGTAAAACTAAAGAATTTATAGTCACCACTGATCTAGAGGCTGATGGTAGTCCTAAGAAAGATAAGGAAGGAAATATAAAGCGTTCTTTCCGTGCGCCAAAAGATGATGATTGGACATTAATTAAAAAGAAGACGGAAGCAGATATCGACAAGATCAAGATGACTGTCGGCGCTTATATTTATGATACACTTCTGCAAAAACCAGACCAGAAAATACGTGGGAAGCTAGTACGTACTATCGAACGTAAATACTATAAAAACGAACTCTATCAAATACTAAAGACCCAAAGTGAATTTCATGAGGAATTACGAGATAAACAGTTATATATTGCTTGCCTTAATGAGCTTTATCCCAATAACGAACCACGTAGGAATAGTATTTCCACACGAGATTTCTGTCATTTATTTATAGAAGATATCATTTTCTATCAACGTCCACTGAAGAGCAAGAAATCATTGATCGACAATTGTCCCTATGAGGAAAATAGGTATATTGATAAAGAGAGTGGAGAAATCAAACATGCATCCATTAAATGTATAGCCAAGTCTCATCCTCTCTATCAAGAATTTCGCCTTTGGCAATTTATTGTAAACCTACGTATCTACAGGAAGGAAACGGATGTTGACGTAACACAAGAATTACTCCCTACCGAGGCTGATTATGTCACTTTATTTGAGTGGCTGAATGAAAAGAAAGAAATCGATCAAAAAGCCTTTTTTAAATACCCGCCATTCGGCTTTAAGAAAACAACTTCAAACTATCGTTGGAATTATGTGGAAGATAAACCTTATCCCTGTAATGAAACCCATGCACAAATAATAACTCGTTTAGGAAAAGCGCATATCCCAAAAGCTTTTCTTTCTAAGGAAAAGGAAGAGACATTATGGCATATATTATATTCCATAGAAGATAAACAAGAAATAGAAAAAGCCTTACACTCTTTTGCCAATAAGAATAACCTAAGCGAAGAGTTTATTGAACAATTCAAGAATTTCCCTCCTTTCAAGAAGGAATATGGCTCTTACTCCGCTAAGGCGATAAAGAAATTGCTTCCATTGATGCGAATGGGTAAATATTGGAGTATCGAAAACATAGATAATGGGACAAGAATACGAATTAATAAAATTATAGATGGAGAGTATGACGAGAACATTCGTGAGAGAGTTAGACAAAAAGCTATTAACCTAACTGATATTACCCATTTTCGAGCTTTGCCTTTATGGTTAGCTTGTTATCTTGTTTACGATCGTCACTCCGAAGTCAAGGATATAGTTAAATGGAAGACTCCCAAGGATATAGATCTCTATTTAAAATCGTTTAAACAACATTCGTTACGCAACCCAATCGTGGAGCAAGTGATAACGGAAACCTTGCGTACCGTACGAGATATTTGGCAACAAGTAGGCCATATCGATGAGATACATATTGAATTAGGACGGGAAATGAAAAATCCGGCGGACAAGCGTGCCCGGATGTCACAACAAATGATAAAGAACGAGAATACCAATTTACGCATAAAAGCACTATTGACTGAATTTTTGAATCCGGAATTTGGAATAGAGAATGTACGTCCATATTCCCCCAGCCAGCAGGATTTATTGCGTATTTATGAAGAAGGCGTACTAAATAGTATATTAGAATTACCGGAAGATATAGGAATTATATTAGGAAAATTCAACCAAACAGATACTCTAAAACGTCCAACACGCTCGGAAATACTACGTTACAAACTATGGTTGGAGCAAAAATATCGTTCACCTTATACAGGCGAAATGATACCATTAAGTAAATTATTCACTCCTGCTTATGAAATAGAACATATTATTCCTCAATCACGTTATTTCGATGATTCACTTAGCAACAAGGTGATCTGTGAATCTGAGATAAATAAATTGAAGGATAGGAGCCTCGGCTATGAGTTTATTAAAAACCATCATGGAGAAAAGGTGGAATTAGCTTTTGACAAGCCTGTTGAGGTACTTTCCGTGGAAGCCTATGAAAAACTTGTGCATGAATCTTATTCACATAACAGAAGTAAAATGAAAAAGTTACTCATGGAAGATATTCCAGATCAATTTATAGAACGGCAACTCAACGACAGCCGCTATATTAGTAAAGTAGTAAAATCTCTGCTTTCTAATATAGTGCGTGAAGAAAACGAGCAAGAGGCTATCTCCAAGAATGTCATTCCTTGTACAGGAGGTATTACCGATCGATTAAAAAAGGATTGGGGCATCAACGATGTTTGGAATAAGATTGTACTTCCTCGTTTCATTCGGTTGAATGAACTGACTGAAAGTACCCGTTTCACTTCTATCAATACCAATAATACAATGATCCCCTCCATGCCCTTAGAGTTACAAAAGGGATTCAATAAAAAACGTATTGATCACCGCCATCATGCGATGGATGCCATTATCATTGCATGCGCAAATCGTAACATCGTGAACTATCTCAATAATGTGTCGGCTAGTAAAAACACAAAGATAACACGGCGAGATTTGCAAACCCTATTATGTCACAAGGACAAGACTGATAATAACGGTAATTACAAATGGGTTATTGACAAGCCTTGGGAAACATTCACTCAAGATACATTGACAGCTTTGCAGAAAATAACGGTTAGCTTTAAGCAAAATTTGCGTGTGATCAACAAGACAACAAACCACTATCAGCATTATGAAAATGGAAAGAAGATAGTCTCCAACCAATCAAAAGGGGATAGTTGGGCTATCCGTAAATCAATGCATAAGGAAACGGTTCACGGAGAAGTAAATTTGCGTATGATAAAAACTGTATCACTTAATGAGGCCTTAAAGAAACCACAGGCAATAGTAGAAATGGACTTGAAGAAGAAAATACTCGCTATGCTCGAGTTAGGCTATGACACTAAAAGAATAAAGAACTATTTCGAGGAAAATAAAGATACTTGGCAAGATATTAATCCATCAAAAATCAAAGTCTATTACTTTACAAAAGAGACGAAAGACCGCTATTTTGCGGTGCGGAAGCCTATAGATACTAGTTTCGACAAAAAGAAGATAAAGGAAAGCATTACAGATACAGGTATCCAACAAATTATGCTTCGGCATTTGGAAACTAAAGACAATGATCCCACATTGGCATTCTCTCCAGATGGTATTGATGAAATGAACCGTAATATTCTTATATTGAATAAAGGAAAAAAGCATCAGCCCATTTATAAAGTGCGTGTCTACGAAAAAGCTGAAAAGTTTACTGTAGGACAAAAAGGGAATAAGCGAACTAAATTTGTAGAGGCAGCAAAAGGAACCAACCTGTTCTTTGCTATCTATGAAACAGAAGAGATTGATAAGGATACGAAAAAAGTAATCCGTAAAAGAAGTTATAGCACGATTCCCTTAAATGTAGTGATCGAACGCCAAAAGCAGGGACTTTCCTCGGCTCCTGAAGATGAGAATGGTAATCTACCTAAATATATACTCTCTCCTAATGATCTGGTATATGTACCGACACAGGAGGAGATTAATAAGGGGGAAGTCGTAATGCCGATAGATAGGGATCGAATATACAAAATGGTTGACTCAAGTGGCATTACCGCTAATTTCATCCCAGCTTCAACAGCCAATTTGATTTTTGCTTTACCTAAAGCTACTGCAG
Organism: Parabacteroides sp. CH2-D42-20; assembly: GCF_003670185.1. Taxonomy (NCBI): domain Bacteria; kingdom Pseudomonadati; phylum Bacteroidota; class Bacteroidia; order Bacteroidales; family Tannerellaceae; genus Parabacteroides; species Parabacteroides sp. CH2-D42-20. The sequence goes on from NZ_RAYG01000045.1 coordinate 21,666, forward strand.
AAATCTATTGTAATGGTGAAAATTGCATTCAGAATGAATATGGTATTGGTAGTCCTCAATCTAAAAATCAAAAAGCTATAACAGGTGAAATGGTTAAAGAAATATGTTTTCCCATTAAAGTTGATAGATTAGGAAATATAATTCAAGTAGGTTTATGTATACTAACTAATTAGATTTTATCCTATGATTAAGAAAACATTTTATTTTGGTAATCCTGCTTACCTGTCACTTCGTAACCAGCAATTAGTTATTAAGTTACCGGAGATAGTAAAGAATGATACTGTGCCCGAAAGCTTCAAACGACAATCAGAAATTACTAAACCAATTGAAGATATTGCAGTGATAGTTCTTGACAACAAACAAATTACTATTACCCAGGGTGTATTGGAAGCATTACTAGAGAATAATTGCGCAGTTATTACATGTGATGGACGAAGTATGCCAGTAGGCCTCATGCTTCCGCTTTATGGAAACACGACACAAAATGAGCGCTTTCGAGATCAATTAGACGCTTCCTTACCTTTAAAGAAACAACTTTGGCAACAGACTATTCAAGCGAAAATCAACAATCAAGCATCAGTATTATGCTCTTGTAAAAACGAAGAAATAAAATGTATGCGAATATGGGCCAATGATGTACGTAGTGGAGATCCTGACAATTTGGAAGGACGTGCAGCTGCTTATTATTGGAAGTATCTGTTCGGACACATAGAAGGTTTTACAAGAGATCGGGAAGGTATACCTCCTAATAATTTATTAAATTATGGTTATGCTATCCTTCGTGCTATTGTTGCACGTGGACTAGTCACAAGTGGTATGTTACCCACATTGGGTATTCATCACCATAACCGATATAATGCTTATTGTTTAGCCGATGACATCATGGAACCTTATAGACCTTATGTTGATGAGCTTGTATTTGGTTTGATAAGAACAAAGGGTATATCACCCGAAATATTAACAAAAGAATGGAAAGCATCACTTCTTTCTATTCCTACATTAGAAGTTAAGATTGGAGGTAAACGAAGTCCGTTAATGATCGCTGTAGCTCAAACAACAGCCTCTCTTTACAAATGTTTCAGTGGAGAGCAACGAAGAATCGTGTATCCAGAACGGTAATAATCATGGATCGATTTAGCGAATATCGTATTATGTGGGTGTTGGTATTATTTGACTTGCCTACGGAAACAAAAAAAGAAAAGAAAGCTTATAGTGATTTCCGTAAGAATCTGCAGCGTGATGGCTTTACCATGTTTCAGTTCTCTATTTATGTGCGACATTGCGCCAGCCAAGAAAATGCAGAAGTACACATAAAACGAGTAAAATCATTTTTACCAGAACACGGGCAAATAGGAATAATGTGCATTACAGACAAACAATTTGGGAATATTGAGTTGTTCTATGGGAAAAAAGTACAACCTCCTAATACACCCGGCCAACAATTAGAGCTTTTCTAGAAATAATAAATCCCGTCATAAAACGGGATTTATTACATTGGAAACTTTTCTTTTTTATTTTCTAACCATTCTATCATCTAGTTGATATACAGCATATAATACAGATTAAGCTGTTTCCAATGGATCAAAAATACTAATTTGAAAGTAAATCACAACTATTATCGCAACAACTTATAATTATTTATAGCTGTTTCCAATGGATCAAAAATACTAATTTGAAAGTAAATCACAACTAAATTTTATAATATTTAAAATAAAAAATTGCTGTTTCCAATGGATCAAAA
>NZ_RAYG01000046.1:0-21154 GCF_003670185.1 Parabacteroides sp. CH2-D42-20
TTGTTGAATTATGTAAATCTCTCAAAGAACTCTCTCGCTATCGTTTCTCGATTGCGGCTGCAAAGGTAAGGACTTTTATTTTAAACTTCCAAATTATTTCGGAACTTTTTTTCTAAAAGTTTGTTTCATTATTTTGTACCGGCGTTCTCTCTCGAATGCGGGTGCAAAAGTAGCGCTATAAAACATAACCTCCAAACTTTTTCATAACTTTTTTGTGATATTTTTTTCATGTCTTAACAAGTTATATAATGTACGTGTAATAAGGCACAAGACATCGTATCCCTTATTCCATAATCCACTCATGTTACCTCCTATTTAAAGTAGCAAACGGTATTAAATAAAAAACTACTAACTAAAAACATTAGAATTAAATCAAAACAGTTTCTAATTCAAAAACATTTTTTACAAGAACCAAAAATTAAATGCGCCCTTTTTAGTTTACTGTATATCACATAATTATAAAGACGCACGTGTTTTCAAAAAAACATGTACGTCTTTTACCAGAAACACGTACGAGAATTTGGAAAAACATGTACGTGTTTTTTGACAAATGCATCAAAAACGGAAGTATTAAGAGAGAAAAATACAATAAGTATGGACTTTATTAATAATTAAAATGTTGGATGCCGATTCCGGTCTTAATATAATCGACGATAGTCACAATCATAGATTCCCCTCCTGCGGCATACAACTCCTCATAGTTCTTGGACGTACTAAGGAACTTTTGGAAATAAAAAACAAGAATAGTATAGAACACATAAATTTATTCCATATCTTTAGCAGAAACAAAATTAGAAACCATGATACACTTATTAATAAACACACTTGCCGAGAAAATGAATGATTTCCTTTCAAGCTATTATGAGCGGGCCGAAATTATAGTAGAAGCAGGAAGCATTGAAGCAACCCCTGCCGAAGATCAATCGGATAAAATCATACTTTCTATCGTAAACATCGAACGGGAAACAGCCATGGGAATCTCTAGTCCTTACAGAAAGGCACAAGGCAATACATTCCAACGCACATCCCCACCATGGCATTTGAATATATATATTATGGTAGCCGCTATTTTCACCCCCAAAAGATATCTGGAATCCATACAAATACTGTCTGACACCATCTCATTTTTACAGCAAAACCCCAGTCTAAATATACCGGGGCAAGACATAGTAACACTTGAGCCTATTACTACCAGTATGCAAGAACTCAGTAATATATGGAGTATTTTAGGTGGACACTATTATCCCTCAGTACTGTGTAAAGCACGAATGATCTCATTCGACGGAAAAGAAATAAAGGATATAAAACAAAGAATATCGAGTCAAGAAATAAATTAGGAAAAATGTTATCAAACATATGACAATGAATGCTTGATGTGTATTTTTTGTCTACTTTTGAAAATATTATTAATTATAAAATGAACCCATAATGAAAATAGAACCTTTAATCAATGTTGCATTTACTCATGAATATAATGACAAAAGCAATTCTTCAAGACTTTTCAACATAGAATCCAAAATAAAATCAAGGGCCGTATTAGGTGGGTCTCTATTTCCCTTCATTCCTACAGAAGCAAACCGATACTCAATAGTTGGAGATAAAGAAATGCTTCTTGATCATCTATCAACAACTCCGGAAGGCCTTAATTTTGAGTTTCGAGTACATTTGGCTGATCCTAATTTCTTATATTATACACGATCCCTTTTGCCTGATGAACAGAATGATCCGGATATACAAATAATTGATAACCGGATCAATATGATGAACGTAATCATTCATGTCACCAAGGAATTATTCAAAGCGGGGTGTCCTATAGAGAAAAATATACATTATCAAACAAAAGAAGCTTATTGGGACTTTATTTTGATCCCCCGTAACCCTGATTATATACCCACTGAGATTTTTATGGAGGATAATGGACCGGAAAATATTAGCTTCAAGAATCCCGAGCAAATCCGTTTCATGAATAAGGACATTTTTCGTATCAGCACAGAATATCCGATAAAGATTAAGGAAGAGTCTTATTACCAAAGAAGATCAGATATCACGATTTACGAGAAAAGAGAATATGCTAAAAGAATGCTATTAAGGCATGTTCCTGTTCCCTCTTTGGGACGTTTTCTTATAAAGGAATTACAATCTACCGAGAATTCTATTATACAAATTCTTTATATCTAAATCCTTAAAAAAATAACGTATGGCACAAATGAAAACCCCTGGCGTTTATATCATAGAGAAAAACGCTTTTCCTAATTCAGTCGTAGAAGTCGCTACCGCCATCCCTGCCTTTATCGGGCATACCCAATTCGCACGGGACGGTAACAAGGATTTGACCGGTATCCCTTTCCGTATATCTTCTATGGCTGAGTTCCATTCGTTCTTCGGTTTCGCTCCCACCTTGCGATTCGGAATTCGTCCGGAAGATTCCGAGAGTGAGGACACCACCAATGACATAAACGTATTATTCCCCGACGGAAGTTGCCAGCTTACTTTGCCAAAAACGTTCTATGCTTTATATTATAATATGTTGTTGTTCTACGCTAACGGTGGAGGACCGTGCTATATCGTCTCCGTAGGAGATTATGAGCATGACTTTAAAAGCATAGACTTTACAAATGCGCTCTTAGCCTTAAAAAAAGAACAGGAGCCCACGTTGGTCGTCGTTCCGGAAGCCGTATATATGGAGGAAGGCGATTGTTACAAAGTTCAAACTGCCGCTTTGATGCACTGTGGTAACGATATGAAAAATCGCTTTGCCATATTAGATGTTTTCAACGGATACAAAGATGAAAACGGTGCGGTTATCAAAAGTTTCCGGGAAAATATAGGTAGCAATTTCCTTGCGTACTGTGCCTCCTATTATCCATGGATAAATACATCTATCGTCACCGAGAAAGATATCACTTTTTATAATATAGAAAAGGATAGTTTAGAGAAATTGGAGGAACTGATCTTGAACGAATTCTCAAAGAAGTCCGGTGTAACGAATGAGGCTGTCAATGAACTTATGGACAAGTTCAAGCTTTTGCTTACCATGAAAGAGGACGAGGCGGAACGTTTCCATACCTTATTATACCAAGTCAGTTCCGTATACCGCTCCATTTTGAGAGAGATTCGCTTGAGGATCAATTTACTTCCGCCTTCAGCTTCAATGGCCGGTCTTTATACTATGGTAGATAACACCCGGGGAGTATGGAAAGCCCCTGCGAATATTTCCATCAATAACGTAGTCACACCCGCACTCTCGATCACAAATGCCGAGCAAGAAGATCTGAACGTACCGATGAACGGAAAAGCCGTAAACGCAATCCGTAGCTTCCCCGGTGAAGGAATCAAGGTTTGGGGTGCCCGCACGATGGATGGTAACTCGTTAGACTGGCGTTATATTAACGTAAGGCGTACGATGATCTTCCTAGAGGAATCAATCAAGAACGCCGCCCGTGCCTATGTATTCGAACCGAATGTAGCAAATACATGGGTAAATATGCGTAGTATGATAGACGGATTCTTACGGGGCGTATGGAAACGAGGTGGATTAGCAGGAACTTCCCCCGAAGACGCATATAGCATTCATATCGGATTGGGAGACACGATGACTCCCGAGGATATTCTGGAAGGTATCCTCAGGATATCCGTATTCGTGGCTATTACCAGACCTGCGGAATTTATCGAGATCACATTCCAACAACAAATGCAAAAAAGCTGATAATTTAAGAATTAAAACCTATTAAAGAAATACGAATATGGCAGGAGAAGCACAAGATAATGTATGGCCGTTACCCAGTTTTTATTTTAAGGTAGAATTAGGTAGCCTCGGGGAAATCGCTTTTAAAGAGGTATCTGGTCTGGATATGGAAGCCCAAGTAATTGAGTACCGACATGGTAATAGCCCGGTTTTCTCAAATATCAAGATGCCGGGACTGAAGAAGACGAGCAATGTCAGTCTAAAGAAAGGGGTTTTCAAAGCGGATAACAAATTATTCGATTGGTTTAACAAGATAAAAATGAACACAATACAGCGAGAAGATGTAACAATCAGCTTACTGGATGAAGCAGGAAGCCCTACGATGGTTTGGAAATTATCGAACGCATGGCCGACTAAGGTTACCGGTGTCAGCTTAAAATCCGATGGAAACGAGGCTGCCATCGAAACCTTAGATTTAGCGCATGAAGGATTGACCATAGAAAACGCTTAATGCTAAGGTTTGATCATATTGTCCCTCCTCCGGTAGCGTTTTATTTCAACGTGACTTTCGAAGGATTGATCGAGACCTCTTTCCAAGAGGTCTCGGGACTACAACTTGAAATGGAGACGGAAACGATTAAAGAAGGGGGAGAAAACAGTTTCAGCTATCAGGTGCCTACCCGACGAAAGCACGGTAACCTTGTGTTGAAACGTTCTTTAATGCCTTTGCCTCATGTGCTAGAGACATATGTGGTTAAAGTATTGGAAAATAATGGAAGTGCCCAGATCGTTCCCGTCAATTTAACTATATCATTGCTGGATGCCGGGCATTTTCCCCTAAATAATTGGTCTGTGCTCAATGCTTACCCTGTAAAATGGGACATTAGCGCATTGAATTCCCAAAAGAATGAGTTGGTGATTGAAACATTGGAGATGGCTTATACTAATTTGATCCGTATGTCGATAAGAGATACAGAAGATACGAAAAAAGAACAATTTAAGCAATGGCTATAACTATAAAAGAAATCCAAGTGTCCGCAAAAGTGACACAACAGAAAAAGGAACCCGACCTCCCTCTCTCCCGTGATTTGATACAACAAATCAAAGAGGAGATAATTCGTGAGGCCAAGAAAGATTTGTCTAACCTTTTTTCTTGTAGAAAGGAGCGGTAAAACATGAACCAAAAGTTGATCATCGAGGCATATAAATCAATTGAATACAAAGGTGGCGAGAAATTGGGTAATATCACCGTCCAAATCAATCCGGATAGCTATAAGTTAAGCAAATCTACCTCCTATAAGAAAGACGAAAGCATAAAAGAGGATAAGCAACTACCGGAGTATAAACACACCAACCCCTCCACTCTCTCTTTTGATATACACTTCGATGGTACCGGTATTATCCCGACGGGGAAAAAAACCGTGACAGAAAGGATCAAGGATTTGGAGAATATCATTTTTCTACCTAGCGCAGAGATCGATCCACCCAGCCCTTGCTTCCTTAAAGTAATTTGGGGGAGTCTCATTTTCAAGGGGAGATTAACCAGCCTAAATTGGGATTACACCTTATTCTCGCCCAATGGTAATCCTTTACGAGCTAAAGGCTCCTTGTCACTAACAGAGGCGATTAGTAGTAGAGAGACACAAGCAAAAAAGAAAAATCAAAAAGCTGAGGGTAAATTCGTTACTTTTAAACAAGGAGACAGTCTAATCGGGTTATGCGCAAAAGAATATAAAAATTCTGGTTACGCTCCAATGATTGCCTCCATTAATAACCTAATCAGCTTTAGAGATATAAAACCCGGAACTCAATTATGGTTCCCTAAAATATAATGAATATGGATAATTCATTTATAATCAAACTATTCCTAAATGGTAAAGATGTAACGGAGCAATACTCCGTAATCAATGCAAAAATATACAGAGCATGTAATAAGATCGATAAAGCAACGATCTCCATCAGCGCTGATATTATCGACAACAGCCAATTTGAAATACCAGACAACAAAATATTCAATCCGGGTACGGAGCTTAAGTTTCAAGCGGGTCCAACAGATAAGGTCAGCACCTTATTTGAGGGATGCGTTACAACCCATCAGTTAAAAATCAATAGCGAACAACAAACTCTATTTGTTTTAGAATGTAGGGGGTTCGCATATCCTGCAACCTTTGGACGTAAAAATAATGTATATGAAAATAGTAAAGATGATGCCGTTATCAAGAAGATTCTGGGACAATACGGGCTTTCTGCCAAAGTAGATAGCACCGGTATAGAAATTCCACAACTGGTACAATATTATTGTACAGATTGGGATTTTGTACTCACACGAGCACAAAATAACGGATTAGTCGTTATCACTGACGGTAAACAAGTCAAGGTATGTAAACCGAATGTATCCGCCTCCCCGGTCTTAACCATCACCTATGGAGATAATTTAATCGCTTTCGATGGTTCTATATCCGCTTCCGAGCAATACACAGATACAAAAGCCTGCGCTTGGGACGTGAGCCGTCAACAAATTATCAAAGCCACCGCCAGCAAACCTCCTCTCAATGCCCAAGGCGATATCGCCGCAAAGGATCTATCCGGTCTGGCAAATGAAGTGATGCTTTATCAAACCAACGCTCCCATCGGCGACGCTTCTTTACATGCTTGGGCCGATGCGCAAGCTTTATGGAGCGGTCTGGCACGTTTTCAAGGCTCCATCACAATTTACGGGAATGCGTCTATTATTCCGGGCTGTATTATCAAATTAGAAGGATTAAGCAAACATTATAGTGGAAACGCATTTGTTCAATCAGTAGAACATACACTACAAGGAGGCGAATGGAAGACACAAGTCTATATGGGTTTCAATCCGGTAGTCATTACCGAAGAGCCCGATGTAGTCGCTCCCGCAGCTAGTGGTTTTTTGCCCGGTATACGAGGATTACAAATAGGGATCGTTAAAAAGATCGGAGATAATAAAGATTTCGAGAATTTTATATTAGTCGATATACCCTTGTTACAATGTGAGAAGACGGAGATATGGGCTCGGCCGGTCAGTCCGTACGCAAGCAATGGGGTCGGCATGTTATTTCTACCGGAAGTCGATGATGAGGTAGTCCTGCAATTCATCAATGAGGACCCCTGCCACCCTGTGATTATCGGAAGTTTGTACAGTCGCAAACGAAAAACGCCGGTTTCTTTAGATCCAAAAAATAATTTAAAGACAATTGTTACAAAAAACCAGTTGAAAATTACTTTGGACGATGATAAAAAGATTATCACAATAGGGACTCCCGGAGAGAACACGCTCATATTGGATGATGACAAAAAGCAAATTCTGTTATCCGATGCTAATAAGAACAAGGTCTGTATGGATAAAAACGGAATTATGGTAGAATCCGGCAAAGATCTCATATTTAAGGCAAGAGGGAATGTCAAGACAGAAGGAATGGGTATCGAATCCAAGTCTAAGCAAGATACCAAAATAAATGGCTTGAATATCGAGGTTTCCGCACAAATGGGAGTTAAAGTAAAAGGGTCTGCCACCGCCGAAATATCCGCATCCGGCCAAACCGTTGTAAAAGGAGGCGTTGTAATGATTAATTAAATCGAATGATTTATGCAGAACAAAAATAGTTTTTTAGGTAAAGGATGGGCATTCCCCCCAGAATTCAGCCATAATGATAATCCCACCCGCATGTCTAATTATGAAGAAGACATCCGGCAAAGCTTGATCATCCTTCTCTCCACTCGCACAGGGGAACGAATACATCGTCCGGATTACGGTACGGAACTATATCGTTATCAGTTTGAACAATTAGATCTTACCATGGAGACCATGATTAAAAGCGCTATTGAGAAAGCTGTTCTCTTATACGAGCCTAGAGTCTCGCTTGATCGCATAGAAATTAATAAGGCTTCGATTCAAGATGGCATTCTGATTATCGAACTTTATTATACGATACGTATGAATAATGTCCAACAAGAATTGACCTATCCTATCTATTTTGATTCTAACCGATGAATAAACAATGGAATAAAGATGGATTGACAAGAAAAAAATTGGAGAATGATTTCCGGATACATGAGCCTTTTCAAGTACTCGAGAAAAATCTCTCCAATTTATTGGCTCGTGCCTTTTCGAAATCATCCTTTTTATATCATTACCAATCCTTAGCCATACTCAATGAGATCAAGCAAACAGATACAATCGGGATCGAACAGAGTTTCATTTTGTGGCAAAATGAGAACTCACCGGAAAGTAACAGAGAAATCACCTATCTAAGAAACTCTCTATACCATAAGTTCTCTGATTGGTATCAAAGATTGAATCATCGGATCTTTAGAGATTCCATGTCCGATTTATTTCTGGATATGGAGAAATATAACCAGAGACTTCAGCTAATAACCCTATCCAATCCTAAAACGGTTCGTAGAAGTCTCTACCTATTATTACGTATCCTCCGTAATTTACAAAACAAACGGGAGATTTACATCCAAGAAATCGCTAAAAGCGGAGAGACCGATCCCTCATTAGCTGTTTTAATCGCTTTCTTGAAAAACTATCAATATCTGGTAGATCAGTTCAATAAACGCTGGGAAGCTTATCCGTTATTTTATGTCAACCAAATATTGAAGGAATCTCCCCAAAAAGCGATTATTCCTTCCGCTTGGTTTATCGCCGTGAAGAATAATACCGCACGGCAAGCCCAGTTATCCAAAGGTACAGGTATTATAACACAGGTTCCATTTCCTGCGCAAGATATCCAATTTTGTTATCGTACGGACGAAGATTATTCGGTCAATGACATGAAAATAACGAGTATACATTCGTTACTATTGGAAAAAGATCCGAAAAAATATCCAGCGAGCCGATTAGGCTTCGTTACGTCCATCTGGCAAAAACAGTTGAATGACAGGATCGGAAACGTTCCTTCTAAGAAGCCCAATCTGGACTCAGAGCTAATCTTTGAGAACCAATCCTCTATACAAGCCGGACTGATGATCGAATCTCCCATGTTATTACTTCGGGAAGGACATCGGGATATACATATCACATTCGGATTAGAAGAAGACTCCATATCATATTTCAAAGAATTAATCGCTACCACGGAACAATCTTCCCACGAAACCGGGCGTGTATTAAACGACGCTTTCCTATTGGAGTTAAGCACAGAGAAAGGTTGGGCCCCGATATACGCCTACACCTTGACATTCATCAACGAAAACTCCTTTTATCTGAAATTCGTCCTTAATGAGAAATTCGACCCTACAACACCTTGCTCTGAAGCTCATGGTTGCCAAACACGGAACCCAGTGCTCCGTATATTGATGAACACGGATGCTTGGTTATTCCCCTACTCTTGGGTACACCGTATTTTTATTACTAGCTTAAAGATAAAGGTACATGTATCCGGCATGTCATCCTTGAAAATCTATAATCCTCTGGGAGAAGTAGACGCAAGCGTACATTTCCCTTTATTCGGGTTAGAAGCTCAAAAAGGCTCATGGTTCGCATTCGGTAATTATGAGATAGCGATCAAGCCTATCCAATCCATGGGTATTACTTTGCAATGGGCGGATCTACCTTATTCGGAAGGAGGTTTCTATGATTTGTATCAAGCATATAAGACACCTATCGATAATACCACCTTCAAAGTTGAATGGGAAAAACTAACAGACCAGAAATGGGTAAAATTACCGGGAAGTACATCTTGTCTCTTCAATACGAAAAACAAGCATACTTCCCCTAGGGGAAAGCTCTCGGAGTACAGCGAGATCGTTTACGACAAACCATTCAAAAACATTACGGTCTCCACGGAAGAAGAGCAATATCAATATACGAAAACCCAGCAAGGCTTCTTCAGGATTAGACTCACAGATCCGAACGGCGGATTCGGGCAGACGGAGTACCGGATGCTCTTTGCGGATATCATGATAAGAAACAGCCATACCCGTAAACAGGCCCCGGTGCCCAAACCTCCTTACAACCCTATGATTGAAAGTATAGGTATCGGTTATAGCGCCGAGGAAGAATACTTTTTCAATGGCGATACCCCAAGAGATAGATGCCGTATCTATCATATCCATCCATTGAGGCAAAAGGAATTACATGAAATCGATCTACGTCATCCGTTCCCAATGGTGGAAGTTCCCACAGAAGATGGGATTATTCTATTCGGTATTGGTAACTCGATCGGTAACGACCAGATCCGTTTATTCTTCGAGATGGCTGCCTTGAAACGGGAAATCGGAAAAGAATATCTTCCTTGCGTACAATGGTCTTTCTTCAACGGCAAGCAATGGGAGTTTATCAAACCGGGTAATTTACTTTCCGATACAACCGGGAATCTGTTGAATACAGGTTTGGTAGACATCCTACTTCCCTCACCTATTAGCGAGGAAATGCTAGACATAAATGGAGATTTCTGGCTTTCGGCAAAAGTATCTTGCCACACGCAAAATTGTTCATCCATACGAAATGTCTATCTAAACCCAGTGAAAGCCCGGTTAGAAATCCCCGAAGAAATGGAAGCCCTGATCAGTGAGGAACTCGAAAGCTTCACGGGACTCGTTTCTTTCGAGAAAAGTATGCCGGGACTTACGGATATTTACCAGATCATACCCGCTAAAGGAGGACGTTCGCCGGAAACGCCAGAGGATATGCGGCTCCGGATCACCCAAGAGATGTCCCATCGGAACCGGGCTGTATTGCCTAGGGATTACGAGCAAATAACATTGGCTCAGTTCCCCGAAGTCGAAAAAGTACTTTGCTTGCCCGGAATAGACAGTAAAGCTCAAAACAGGAGCCCGATCGTAACATTGGTCGTGATGCAAAAGGAGAAAGATAAAAAGATCTTGCCTTTATGCGAACATAGGCTACTCATGCGAATCGAAGATTATATAGGTGACAAGACAAGTCCGTTCATTACCGTTGACGCTATCACTCCGGTCTACGAGGAAGTAACCGTTTGCTGTAACCTCCGGATAAAGCCCGGATATCCCGTAGGAGATATACTCCGCCAGACAGAGGCACGCATTAATAATTGTATCGCGCCTTGGCGAGATAAGGAAGAGATCCCGGTATTTGGGCTTTCGTTCTCATCGACAGATCTTTATAACTCCATACGAGAGTGTGAAGCCATCGTGGACATTGATATATTAAGCGTAGCGCATGTCGTATATACGGCAAAAGACCAACAAAAGAGCTATTATCTAAACCGCTACCCGGAAGAGGCAAGGCAAAATTTCAACGTTAGCCCTTCCCAACCTTGGTGCATATTAGTTCCTTCTGATAGGCATTTGCTATATATTGACCAAAAAGACGAACTACTGGAACAACTCGGACTCGGATATTTAGGAGTTGGAAGTAATTTTATTATTAACAAATAAAACAAACCGGATATGCCTCGTACAAACAGAAATACACTAAAAGAATACTTTAAGCGCGGAAGTATGCCCAACCAAAAGCATTTCTACGAATTAATCGATTCCATGGTCAATATTTCCGACGACGGGATCGATAAAAATCCGGATGATGGCTTACGGTTAGCTCCTTCCAAGGAAAACAGTCCCGTCATCAGCTTATTCACGAACATACAAGACAATATTCCAGAGTGGAAAATATACCTAGGTAACAATAGCCAACTCCATATCATACGTCAAGGGCAAGATGAACCGATACTATCGCTTCATCCAAACGGTCGCATCGAGATGAACCAACCCGGTATGGATATACGTATCAACGGCAGTCTTTCCGCAACCCGCTTCGACGGTGCGATACGGGGTAAATTTCCCGCAGATGGCGAATGGCATACCCTGCAAATACCAACGGAAGGATGTCGTGCCTACCGCATCATGGCTGGATGCGGTAAGTTAAAAAGCGGACAATACGCATTAGTGGAAGCCACGGCTATCCATTGTTACGGAAAACATCGAAAAATCCGTACGAATCAATCCTGGTTCGGTTCCTTTTTTAACAAGATCAAATTCCGTTGGTACGGCCCCGGACAAAAATGCAAGTTGCAAATACGTAGCGGACGGGATTATGGAGACAACATCTTTGTTTGTTTCCAGATAACCGATTTATGGAAAGATTACCGGATGGACGCCTCCGACCGGAGAAACACCTTTAATCAAGAATAGCCATGGATGATCTGCCCAACCTGCAAGAGCTAAAAAAGGAGGAATCCATATTCGATAGCCTCCAAAAGAATGCCTTGGAAACAATCCGGGAGCTTTCAGGGCAACTGTGGACAGACCATGCCCCGCACGACCCGGGAATCACGACTCTGGACATCTTAAATTACGCCTTAAGCGAATTGGATTACCAAATGAGTTTCCCATTAGAACAATATCTCACCGGATCGGATAATCGTTTCAATCCGGAGGATTACGGCTTGTTCAGTCCTGAACGGGTTTCCGGGATGGCCCCTGTGACACCCAAAGATTACCGAGACCATTTTTTAGATCAATTAGATAACACTGACTTCTTAGTTAACTTATCGGACATACAAATCCATCCCTATAGATCCAATGATCAGATCTGTCACGGATGGTTCGACATATTTATAGAACTCTCGTCCTTTATCTCAGAAGATCAACACAAACAGGAAGAAAAGAAAATCAAGGAAAAGATTAAGAAACTATATCACGCAAACCGGAATTTAGGTGAACACCTACACGCAATCCATTTCGTAAGAAGGAAACCTTTATTACTCATTGGAAATATCGATATAGACGGTAGTATCTCTCCGGAAAAAACCTTGATCGCCATTTATACGGAGGCGATTCAATTATTCGCACCGGGAAGTCATTATACAGGTAGCGCACTTCCCATATACAAGCTTTTCAAAGGGATCAAGCAGATACAAGGGGTTCTATCGATACACTCTTTGGAATTTCAAGGTTTTGAAGAGGGTGAATACGCCTATACATTGGCATTATCTTCCCCTGAGCAAATCAAGATACGACTTTACCAAAACCAACAAGCGGTAGAGATTAATGCCACAAAAGTATTGAATCGTTTGCATTCGCGGAATAATATCAACCATGCAATACGAGAACAGAAAAAACAAGCCAAATCGATCCTCATGGACAGTCGCCATATTCATCTGAATGATTATAGCGTCACAAATGATTTCCCAATTTGCTACAAGGACTCGTTTACCGATTCATTCAAGGCATATCTTTCTATATTCGACCATCTCTTTTCGGAGGGACATGAAGAAATGAATCATCTAAAAGATTGGATGGCCTTAAATATGGAAACACCCGGTTCCGCTTCTATGGAACAAAACAAAGATCTGCTATTGGATACGTTGGATAAAATCTACGGCGAAAATAGCAACCAGCCTTTTCTCCGCTACTCCAATAAAGAGATAAACCGTCAACGAAGAGTCCGGTTCCTGCGACAACTACCGGAACTTATCCGGGACCGGTATCTGGGCTGTAATCTATTCGACGCAGACTCCCTTTCTGGATTGGAAAGATATCTCTATTCCATACTCGGATGGGAAGATGCGGAAGAGCAAATTTTCATTCTGGAAAACATACTCCTGCATTCACCGGAGGCGACTGATCATTCAGTCCCCTCCCGGGAATTTGCCTTAACGGCAATCCTCTCGCAAACAGAACGTACGCAGCAACGGCCGGATTTTCAGCTTCGTCTTGAAGAATTCTTGAGAGAGAAGATTCCGGCACATCTACGATTCACGGTTCATTGGCTTCCTCCGAAAGAGCTAGCCCTATTTGTCAAGGACTATAAGGCATGGAGAAAAGCTTGGGCCGATAATGACAACAAAGAGATTGGCCGTACCGGAGAAATCTTAAAGAATAATCTGATACGAATAAATATCGAACTTTAAATTTACCCTTATGTCAACCAGATATCGAACTACCTACCACAGCATTTTATTGGGCTTATTGCTTCATGTAATCATGGCACAAGCCGTTAACGCCCAAAGAAGTCTCTCGGAGCGATTGGATTATTTCCGGAGTTTAGGAGAGCGGAACGAGTTAGAACTGGAAGAGATTCGTACCCCGATCGTCTCTTACCAGACTCTTATGGACTCGATCACCCAACGTATCTTAACGGAACAATGCGGTTATATCGTTTATCCCGCTGAATTGGGGAATGCTTTCACTTTCGTAACAAACCCGGACGCAAACCAAGCGATCTCACGTTTGGGTTATTTACAGTCCCCAAGTTCCTTATTACCCGATCATGTAGAGCAATGCGCATATACACCTTGGCTGTTCGGAAACGAGTTATTAACCGCATCCAAGAATAAAGCCAATGCGGATCCTCTCTGCCGCTTCTTTGATGAAAAGCTTGGCCCAGTCAAAGTAACGCAAGCTTTGTGGTATTATTTCAATAAAAGAGAACCGGAAAAGATCTTGCCTCCCCCTACCGTCGAGAATATGTATTTCTTCAAAGGTAAAACCGGAGATCTGGATAATATGCAATCGTTGCTCAACTCCGATAAACAAGGCTATATCATTTGTCCCGTATGGACAGAAGATGTTACAGGTGTTCTGGACAACCCGGACGAGAATCCTTCTATCAGAGGAAGCGGAACGATTGAGTTTTTCATCAAGGAAGCCCCTCTTTCCATCGCTCTCAACATTACGCCCTGGGAAGAAGACGCCATCGGATACAGGGAAACCGGCTTCATCCCATTCGTCTACGACACCACTTACACGCAGGCCGTAAAGAACTGGTTGCTATCCGTGCGTGAACTGCGCCCCTCCACGGTTCGTACGTTCTTCTGTTATTTCGATAAACGTAGCAAAGAAGAGATCGCCGCACAAAAGAAAAAGGGAAATTGCAGTATTCCCGTATTCAAGGTAGATGGCGCATCATCGGAAACCGAACGCCTATCCGAACGTCTAAGCCAATACAACCAACGAGCTTTTCCGATCGTACCGTATTGGCTGCAATCCGTATATGAGCAATTACCGGCAAACCTTATCCGGAAATTCAGCCGAATGGAATATCTAGGGTATGTAGTGGATACAGAAAGCAGGCAACCTAGCCAAGTAAGCGACTGGCAACAACAGGAGTGCTTGATAGATATGCCCGTTTATTCGGATACACCCGTCGATTTACTAGTCCTATTCCGAAACTCAAAAGCGACGAATGATTTCTTAAGATCGAAAGAATCCCAGATGGCTCTTTTAAATAACTTATTCACAAAGGGTACCGGTACGATCAACCGAAACCCGTCTCTCCGGAAACTCAACGGATTGACTCTTTACTTCCCTGATTTCGATTTTAAACTGGAGAACCGGAGAGAACTTGTACAATTCGTGAAGTCCACTAGTTTCGTAATCGATTCCTTTTGCGTGGATGGTAATAAAATATATAAAAACTACGATCTAAATGTCATATTCCCTATCAAGGAGAAAAAACATATCGGTTATCTATCCATTCTATTGAAATACCAATTGGTAGACCGCCTTTGTTTCGTCGATTACGATGAAATGGGCGTTCCCGTAACTACTTGCGAAAATCGAGAGAATAAGCAAGAACCAGTACTCAAGATGGTCATGTATGAGGAAGAATGCGAGGTATCCTTACTAGATAATCTTTTCAACTCTTTATTCTATTTGCTAAATCCTTTTCCGCAAGGCGAGCAACTCACCAGTTGCTCCGATGATCTGGCGCAACTGGCAAATACGGAATTTTCCAACCCGATGCTTATTTATTTCGTATTGGGTGATATATTCCTATTTCTCATACTATTAATCCTAATCACCCTGTATATGACATCCAGTAAGTTCTACATGTTGGCACAACATTATAAGCGATATGTCTTGCCTCTATTACTGGTATTCATATCCGAGATCGTATTGGTATTATACCTAATCACCAATATCGTATCCTCACGGGAAACTTTCGACATATGGACTCAAATGATACTGTTGGCGCTCCCACTCTTCTTTTTTCTCTTAATCATCGTACCGATCGGGCACCGGGAAAGAGAGCCGTTGCCTTAAATCACCACCGGCCCTCTTTATTCAATTCCCGGCGGATCGCCATAGATAAGATATCGGAATCTAGCCGGGGAGTGTCTTGCTTTAGCAACCGAAGGGCACAACGCCTGATCACATTCGAGATGGAGCCACCCGATAACTCATAAGTAGCTGCCATACGGATCATCTTGTCCGCATCCGCAGGTAGCCAAGAAGAGGGAAGCATTCTACGCCATAATTCCTCACGTAAGTCTTGATCCGGCATCGGGAAATAGATAATAGACTGGAAACGACGGGAGAAAGCTTCATCAATATTACTCTTTAAGTTTGTGGCTAAAACAACGGTTCCCGAGAAATCCTCGATCCGTTGCAGCAAATAAGCGATCTCTTGATTCGAATGGCGATCATTAGAAGTGTTCGTTGAGGTTCGTTTACCGAATAAGGCATCCGCCTCATCGAAAAAGAGAATCCAATTTCGGTTTTCCGCTTGGTCGAATACATTCGCAAGGTTCTTTTCAGTCTCGCCGATATATTTGGAGACAATCATGGAAAGATCGATACGATATACATCCATCCCGTTCTTCTTGCCGATCAAGGTCGCGCAAAGCGTCTTACCCGTTCCCGGCGGGCCATAAAACAAAGTGCGGTAACCGGCCTTCAAAAAACGACTCAATCCCCAGTCCGAAAGGATGACCCGATGCCCCGTAATCCAATTATTTATCTCCTCCAACTCCTCACGCACATAATAAGGCAATACGGCATCTTCCCAATTCAAAGCCGTACTAATCCGTTTGGCCGGAAAACCCATATTATAGTCCGGCTTATATTCTCCCTCAAAAGATAAACGGTACAAGAAATCCTCCGATATACGCAGTTGTCCGCTCAAGAACGGTTCACCATTCCCGGCTCCTTCCAAGCCAACGACGTGATACATATGGAACCAATGCTCCTCACGAAATAGACGAACCACTTCCAGACGGCGTTCCACACGATCGCCCGCCAACAGGAAAACGGCCGTCTCGCCCGTTGGCAAGAATCCTCCGTGCGATAGTCCTTTCCAACCGCCAAATTCCGTATAAGGACGGTCAAAATTCTTATTATGCACAAAAAAAATATCCAACATCTGCGGAGAAAGATGAGGCATTAAGGCCAACATCAACACCATCCACTCGTCGAAAGTAGGATCGACCTGTTCCGGCAACAACGCCTTCCAAAGCGGTCCTGCCTTCGGGAGTGGGATATCATAGACGGAAGATAAATCGCACTCCTGCCGGAAATACAAACGAATGGAGACATCCAATACCCGCTGGAACCAATCGATCCACTCGTTCATAAGACAGAAGCAGCTTTAGCACCCATCACATCCGCCTCGTGTTCCAAGGATAAATCATCGTTAACGGCCATTCCACCTACCTCGGTAGTAGGCTGCACACGTCCCTCGGCTTGCTGGATGACGTGTGTCAACTCATGTCCCAATAGCTGCTGCCCGGCAGACGTATCCGGTTTGAATTGCCCCGGGGCGAAATGGATATCCGTACCTTGCGTATATGCCAAAGCCCCAACCTCCGGCGCTTTCGATGAATCCGGGTGTACACGTACCGAGGAGAAATCCGTCCCGAAGGAAGACTCCATGCCTTGGATTACATGATCCGGAATCCCTGTCTGGTTCTTCGTTTGCCGTTGGGCCACAAATTTTCCTTGAAGAAGCTCATCCTCATCTTCCACATCCCGCTGAACGGCGAACTTACCTTGCAGTAAATCATCCTCATCCATTGCGTCACATTGCATAGTTTCCACCATTTTAGCCTGCAAGGCAGATTGTACCCGGTTATCTTCTATCAATTGTGTTGATTCACCTTTACGGTTTTGAAAGACCCGCGAAGGTCCTTCTTGAATCTGTATCCGATCCGCATTCATAATGTTATCTTTTAATGTTATTTACCGCCACTTTACTCTAAGTGTTTTTTCCATCCATGGAGTTTTAATGAACCTGAAGTTCCAAGCAATCGAATCTAATAAGACGTCAAAAGCTCTCTCCTCGACCGTTAGCGTCCAATTATTCTTCTCCATCTTTAACACTCCCTTTCTCCGGATAAAAGTACTTTGAAGACCTTCCCAGCTCGTATTCCTCATCTTATCCCAATTCATAAGTACCGCTTTCTTCAATTGCTCTATCATCTCTAATTCATTCTCAGTTAAATCACACGAGCGAGGAAGCGGTTCCGGACTATCATAGCCCGTCAAGACTTTGTTTAAGAATAATTCTGGCTCCGGGATTTCCTTCTCATCCGTTACAAAACGTTGAGACGCAAAAATGGCCTTCACTTGGCATTCTCTCGATTTAAAGCCACGTCTGTCATCACTCAAGTAGCCTAACCTATGAAAAAGTATTGGCAGATAGACGGCTATGATCGTCAAGCCCGCATTGTTAATAGACACGCCATGATCTTCTAACTGGCCATTCAAAACATCCATATCCATATTATTTTTAAGTTGATATATAAAAACTGACAATTCAGATAAATTAGTTGTATGTCGACATATAAAAGTCTCTATCTTATGCAATTCCTCCTCTGACACAGACTCCCTCAAATGCTGCCAAAAGAGGAACAACAATCCATCTTTGGAGTAATTCCGGTAAACGTTGCCGGAAAGAGCCTGTAACCACCCCAACCAAACGTTCTCTTCCAACCCGAAGTTATTGAGACGAAACAAGCGGATTACCTCCTCGACAAGTAAACGCAAAGCGGGAGTCGCCCCTGTATATAATTCCTCCAATAATTCCATCTTTTGAGAATTGAACGGATAGATAGCGGGAGAAATCGTACGGATGGGAAGCTCGGGCACTTTCCCCTGTTTCGTACCCAGTAAAGCTTCCATAGTACGTGCGAACGCATCCATATCCTCCAACATACACTCATGCAATAATAAGCGCAACCGAGCGGCATCCCCAAAAGTACGGTTCTCTTTTACATTCGTAAGATATTGGATCAAGGATACTTGATTCGGAAAAGCCAGACCGTATTCACGGATGACAAACAGTAATAAGGAAGCGAAGATACGAGCGGCCTCTATCGGCTCTTCCACCCTTATTCCGGATGAAGGAATGTCCTTCAATTGCCGTAATTGGTCCAGTAAGATTTTCGGGTTCGTCTTCTCCAAACCACTCACGTACTCAAATAGATCGCCCAGCGGTTCATCGGAACGGCCCGTGATTATAAATTGTCCCAACCGATACGCTTTCCTCTCCTCATTCAACCAAACAGAGAATAAAAGCTCGGGAGATTCCTTATCCATATCCTCGTACAGCAGGTCTATTATCTCACGTAACTCTTCCGGAACCCACGGATATTCCCCATGTGTTCCCTCATGAAAATAGGAGATCAACTCCCGCACCGTGATATTATAATGAGCAGAGAACTGTCCCAACACCGAACGTACGAATTGTTTCCGGCTAAAAGCGGTTAATGGCCCGCTAAACAGTACCAGAAAAATAAACTCCCATTTCAACAGCCGGAACTCGCCGCCCACCCTTCCTTCCAAACGCCCTTGCTCTTTCCCCTTATCCAGCGTCTGCGCATACCGGATAATGAAATGGCTTTCCACCGGAACGATTTGCCTAACCACCGAATAGATTTGCTCCTCGCGCAAGGAACGGATAAAGCGACGGCACAAACCGGAATTAGACAACCGATCTTTCAAATCTTCCGGGTAATAAACGGATATATCGGCGGGAGAATCATCGAGAGCATTCAAGTACAAAGCAATGATCAATTCCCGAACGGCTGGATAAGCCGTTAGCAGCCCACTTGCCAAGGTATGG
This sequence comes from Parabacteroides sp. CH2-D42-20, assembly GCF_003670185.1. Taxonomy (NCBI): domain Bacteria; kingdom Pseudomonadati; phylum Bacteroidota; class Bacteroidia; order Bacteroidales; family Tannerellaceae; genus Parabacteroides; species Parabacteroides sp. CH2-D42-20. The sequence continues at coordinate 19,473 of NZ_RAYG01000046.1, forward strand.
TAAAAATATCCCAATAACTCCATTACCGTCAGATTGTAATGCGCCGCCAATTCCTTTAACACGGAGAAGGCAAACTGATGGCGGGAAAATACGCTTCCCCCCCTACCGAAAATAACCTCGAAGATAAACACCCATTTCAGTATCCTGAAATCATTCCCGGCTTTCCCTTCGAGCATACCCAATTCCTTCTCCTTATCCAACGCTCTCGCATAGTCGATGACAAACGGACTCTCCGCAGGGATCACCTGTTCCACGATCTGGTAAATCTGTTCCTCATTATACCCAGATAAGAAAGTCAAGCTCTTCTCCCGCCGCACGAGCAAAGCCTTCAATTCTTCCAGAGAAAAAAGAGAGAGATTTTTAGTGAATTCCTTTTCCGATAATGTCTCTAGCCGGATATCCTTCAAGAGCGACAATAACTCGGGCATGAACAAGCGGGTAGAGGCGAACTTATCTAAATCATACGTCAGCATCCCCAGTAAATCCACAAAAGAAATGGAATAATAGCCGGATAATTCCCGCAGCGTGTACGTCACCATTTGTTTCCGGTTGAAATAGCCTTGATCCTGAGATAATAAATATCCCCATAGGATTATCCAGATAGCGTTTCTGTAATCATTCTTCCCTATCTCCGGACGCTTTATCTCGGGATAAGAGTCTTGCAAGAAACGGGCATAAGCGTTTATAAACGAGCTTTCCGAGGGTACCACCACATGTACCAAACGTTCTTGATAGATATCATCCAATTGAAAGACCAGACGTTTACGAATGGTAAGCGCCTTTCCCTTCTCACGCAGGAAATGACTTAATTCTATCGGGGATATTCGTACTAATTTATCTAGAAGTTCCGGTAAGGTGAGCCTCTCCTCTTCCAGCCAAGGCCAATATCCGTGCGACATATAATAGGTAAATACTTCCAGCCAAGATTGCCTGATGGGAACAACAGCGATTCGGTCGGGATGCTCTTCCTTACTTCGCAAATAAGAAGCGAAAGTCTCGTCCAGTCTCTCTGCCAGTCTACGGGGGAATTGCTCATAGAATTCATCTTCTTCTAGCCCACCTAGATCCAAGTCTAAACTCTCGATCCGGATCAACTCATCTTCCGTATCATAACGGCTTAAAATCTCATCCACGATCCCTTCTAAAGAGGTTCGGTTAAAGGTATCCCAACGACCATATAAATCATGAACGAAAGGTTCCCGATCCGCAACTAAATCTAGTTTTAAGGTGCCTATTGTTATCATATGGTTTGCAGGGTATTTCAGTCTTTATTAGATGCATGCAATATCTATATTATTCTTCGATTAAACAAGTATTATCCAGATTCTTTTCCACAAAAACATATAAAAGTTGATTGTGCCAGAATAAAACTTATGCGTACCTATAGGTAAGCCTGATCGGTACCTATTCTATTCTTAAATTATCGCCACTGATTTTACAATCAGCGGCGGCATTTGTATATTCAGCGGCTGTGAATATAAATTCAGCGCCGCCAAATTAAGAAATAGAGCTTATTCGACAAAGAATATATAGGCTCTTGGAGAAGTATTTCCTAGGGAGAGAAGCGTTTTTCCTCCAACAGAGAGAGATATCAAAGATATTTACGTAATTCTGGAAAACTTTCGTTAGTGACTTATACAAAGGACTTTGGGAGAATTACCCGATTTTGAGGTAATGACTTG
>NZ_RAYG01000003.1:0-99776 GCF_003670185.1 Parabacteroides sp. CH2-D42-20
ATGCTCATGTTTTTTGCGCATAATAATTACACATTTTATTGTTATTGAATGTGTCTACCTATATCAGTATAAGACAATATTAGACATGAAAATAACCAAGCAAACAGCCTATCGACATACCGTCGCACAACGGGCGATGCGTATGGAGGAGATCGTGGCATGGGTAAAGGATGAGCGGACGAGGGATAAGCTTGCGCTCTTTCGAGAGAAATTAAGGCGGGCTTATCCCGACAAACGGTATCCGTTTACCCGGAAATTACCTCAGTTGCTCTTTGCCGGAACTTTTCGAAAAGGCGAGTTGAAGGAGTATAATGGCTGGATTTTGCTGGAGATCAATCGATTGAAGAGCATAGAAGAGGCTTTGTCCTTGAAACAAAAAATAGTGGAATATCCGCAGACACTGTTCGCTATGATCGGCTCTAGCGGACGGAGCGTGAAGTTCGTGGTGGCTTATACCTATCCCGACGGGTCGCTTCCCCGTTCGTGTACGGATGCCGAGGTTTTTCATGCGCACGCTTACCGACATGCGCTCAAGACGTATGAGCCTCGCCTTTCTTATCCCATCGAGCTGAAACGTCCGGTGCTGGAGATGGGTTGCCGCCTCAGTTATGATGCCGATGTGTATTACAATCCGGATGCCCTTTCCATTCATTTGGAGCAGCCTGTGGCTATGCCCGACGAAAGCGCCTACCAGGAACGGTTCGAAAAACGGGTGCCGGTACCGGTAGAGAGTGCCGGACAGACGCTTTATGACCAATACCGTTACGTTGCCATCCAATATGAATTCGCTTTGCAGCGGGCTTTGGAGGAACATGGAAGTTTGAGCATAAAGGTGGACTTCAAACCTTTGTTGGTCACTCTTGGAAGACTTTGTTTCGCGGCGGGGGTAGAAGAGGAGGATTGTGTGAAGTGGACGATGCTCTATCTGGGGAATCTGATCTCGGAAGTGGAGATCCGGGAGACCTTGAGGCAGTCTTACCGCTTAGCTTCCGATTCTGATTTTGGCAGTACGTCCCTTTACAAGCCGGAGCAGCTACAGAGCTTGAAAATGGAGGAGTTTATGAACCGTCGTTACGATTTCCGGTACAATCTGATGTCCGGCGGACCGGAATATCGGGAGAAAAACACCTTCTGTTTTGACTATCGCCCCGTGACGGATCGTGTGCTGAACAGTATCGCCCTAAATGCCCAGAAAGAAGGATTGCAGCTATGGGACAGGGATGTACGGCGTTTTGTCTTTTCAGATCGCATCCCGGACTATGCGCCTATCGAGGACTATTTGACCCGCTTGCCCGTGTGGGATGGCAAGGATCGCATCCGTCCGCTGGCCGCACGCATCCCTTGCGACAACGTACGGTGGGAACAGTTGTTTTACACTTGGTTCCTGTCGATGGTAGCGCACTGGCAGGGACGTGACAAACAGCATGGCAACAGCCTTTCCCCGCTCTTGGTGGGCGGGCAGGGGTGCGGGAAGTCCACGTTCTGCTTCAACCTGTTGCCACCGGACTTGAATAAGTATTACACGGACAGCATCGATTTCAGCAAGAAGCGGGATGCCGAGCTGTATCTTACCCGTTTCGGATTGATCAATATTGATGAGTTCGACCAAGTGAGCGCGAGGCATCAAGGCTTCTTGAAGCATCTGTTGCAGAAGCCGGTCGTAAATGTACGCAAGCCTCATGCTACGCAGGTGGAATCGGTGAAACGTTACGCTTCCTTTATCGCTACGAGCAACCATACGGATTTGCTGGGCGATCCTTCCGGCAGCCGCCGTTTCATTTGTATCGAGGTGAAAGGGATGATAGACAATGCCCAGCCTATCGATTATCTCCAGCTCTATGCGCAAGCGGTTGCCGCCTTGAATAATAACGAGCGTTATTGGCTGACGCATGAGGAAGAGGTCTCGCAGATGCAAGCGAACGAGGCGTTTCAACAACGTCCTTTGTTCGAGGATCTGTTTTTTCAATATTATCGTCCTGCTTCGCATAAGGAGGAAGGTTTGAAGATCTCTGCCGGAGAGATCTACCTATCGCTGCAAAAAAAGAGCGGCGTAAAACTTCCGATGAGCAATGTCTCCGTCTTTGGTCGCTTCTTGAAAAAGATAGGGCTTAAGACGCAGTTAGCGAGTAGGGGACGGTTGTATTTAGTGGTCGAAAAGTAGTAAATGGTGGTAGATGTAAGTTGTTGGTGGTAGATGTTTATTATCTACCACCATTAGATAAGTGATTTATAGCAAGGAACTTTTAAGGGCAATGGTAGATGTGGTAGATGATTTCGTATTATTTAAATTCATACACATCTTATGGGATACATCCCCGGCTTTCAGCTATAAACCGCGATAATAATTTATCCCACTTCTGGATCTTCCCAAACACCTGTTTTGTTCATTCGATAGCTTCTCTCTATCTTTTGGGAAGAGTCTGCCTCCAGCGCATAGAGTATTTCACGACAGAACTCCAGAGTGGCAAATCCGTTGGCGGTAATAATGTTCCCGGCTCTGACGGCTGGTTCATTTATATAAAGACTTTCACCTGTATAATTTGTCCCAGCGAATTGTTTGAGGTAATCCAATCCGTTACTGGTATGATTTACATGGTTCAAGAAACCGTGCCTGCCAAGAAAGACGGAGGCGTTACAAATTCCGGCTACCAGCCTCTTCTTCTCTATGGCCTCTTTAACCAGAGGGACAATGGTTTCGGCTTCCGGAGTGAACCAGCTCATGCCACCTATTAATACGATCCCTGCATAATCGGCCGGAATGTCATGGATCCCATAGTCGGGGAGCACCTTGAACCCTCCGATCGATACAACCGGCTCTTTCCTGACAGATACGGTTTTAACTATATATTTGCTTTCACTTCCGGGCTCAACACCTAAATTGAGGTTGGGAGCGATATAAGCCCCTTCCCAATCGGCAAAGTCTTTTAACAAGACGAATAGAATTTCTTTTTTCATTATTTATTGTATTTATCGAAGTTATACTTCTTTCTAATCTCGTTTTGCTCGTCAGGCGAAAGAGATTTGAAATATCCTTTCCAGCCTGGGCAGAAGTTTATGTGCCAACGCCAAAAGCGTCCCATTAATGACTGAGGGCTTTTATCGTATTTTTTCCTTAGGGGGCAGTTGTTGCAGTTACTTTTTTGCATGGATGTTACAGAATGCTTGTTGTTTACAAAGGTAATGCTTTTATTGGAATTGCTTTATTTCAATCTTTGTTTATTATGATAATATACCCCATCTGATATAATTGCCAATATTTATCGTAATTTTGCATTATTCGTGCAGATGGTAGTTGTTATGAGCATCCTCATTGGTTTGAATTGGCAAAGGATAAATGGGCGCAGGTTTATAAAACTACGGGAACTCCATGTAGTTGTTGGATGTGTAGAGGGGAGGAGTACGACCGCAAAGGATATAAGCAAGAGACTTTGCGTATTATCAAAGAATCAGAATATTAGATGTTTAATGAAAAGGAAGAAAAGATGTTGAAAGGTAAAACAATTCTTGATGGTTTGTAAGTGTTTAATAGAGCCGTACACCGTTATAGGCTCAAAAATCTTACAAACAATGAGTAGAAGTAGAAAGAAAACTCCTGCCAGTACCATTGCGTGCTGTAAATCACAAAAGAAAGACAAACAAATGTGCAATCGTCTTTTCCGTAGTAAGTCCAAGCAATATATTCGTGTAGGTAAGGACCCCCCTTGCAGGCTTCGTGAAGTGATGAATGTTTGGAACTTTGCCGGTGACGGTAAAGTTTACTGGGGATATGATTGGCAAGGAGTTGAGAAATTGATGAGAAAGTAATTAAACATCTTCCCCTTTGCGCTTTCGTACAGAGGGGAAGATTTGCTTAGAAAAGATAATATCTGGTTTACGGAATAAGAATACAGATGGATCAAGTGTGCTTTATCCTCTGACAGATTTCAAAGGATTGAATAGAATCAGTTCTCTCCAAAAAGCATACAAGTTCGGTAAATTTGGTGCAGTTCCTAACCTATAATCAGTAACCTTATGAGAAAAGTTCGAAAGAATACAGCAACTAGACAGGTCATTCAAAAAGTTAGCGAATAGTTAATTGGTTCTCAAGAAAATTCAGTATTTTTGCACTCACAATTGAATAAAAACAATTAGCAAATTACAATGCTGCAGAATAGAGTGAACATATTAGTAAACACATTATGTCGAAGCACAGTATGCTTTGAGCGTATGTCGTATGTTCATACTTTAGGCATTGGGTCATTCGGTAAATTCAAAAACACTTTCCAGCGAACGTTTTATAGACAGGTAGGAGTACATTAGATGCAGGTATTCCTATTAAAAAGATAAATTGAAGCCGTTGAAAAGTCCTTACTAAATTTTTCAACGGCTTTGTTTTTGCCCATTGGTGACGTTCGCATTATGCGCTCTACTCCGTCATTTCCGTCCATGGGTATTGAAAACTTCAGTTTTATTAACCAGCGCAGTGATGTGCATAAAAAAAGAAGATTATGGATTACAAATTCAACGGAAGCGGGGTGTTCTTTACATCCGATACCCACTTCAATCATACCAATATCATCAGGTTCTGTAGCAGACCATTCAAGGATGTAGAACACATGAATGAAACACTTATTGCCAACTGGAACCGTGTGGTCGGTCCGGATAATATCGTATTTCATCTTGGCGACTTCTGTCTTGGTGGCTCTGCTGAATGGACAAAGATACTCAAAAGGTTGAATGGGAAAATCTATCTCATAGCCGGTAATCATGACATGAAGAACTTGAGGCAGAATTATACAAAATATTTCGAACTGATCACGATGCAGATGTACATCGAGGTGGATAAACAGAAGATTTATCTGAATCATTGCCCGTTCCTTTGCTATAGCGGCTCATACGATGATACCTGGCAGCTTTTCGGCCATGTGCATACAAGCAGGAATAACACCGGAAAAGATAAGCCTCGCCTTCAAATGCTTTTCTATACACAATATGATGTGGGAGTTGACAATAACGACTTCACTCCGGTTTCATTCGCACGGGTAAAGGCAATCATAGAGAAACAGGTTGAACTATCAAAGAAATGAGAATACAATACATGAGTGATCTGCACCTATGCCCACTTTTCAGGTAGTTGCACCTTGTCACAAAGATTTGGTGCTGAACAGTGCCTTTGCGAGTGACTATGGGGACTTGATAAGCAACAACCGGATTGATGTCTGGATATTCTTTTCTTCCCTTTTTTAGATTAAACAGACACTGTAAGGAGAGTTAGTTTACATCTATTGATAAATAGTATTTTATTTGTCAATAGATGTATACGTTGCTTACGAATAATATGATGGCATTTAATTTTAAGATTCTGTTCCAAATGGCTATGTCTATGACCGATTATTTGGCTTTGATGCGATTTTTCATATACAATAAATAAATAAAAAGTAATATTTTTACATATTATATGATGTGTTGATATGGCAAAGAATACAATGGGGACTAAATTACCTCGAAAATTAGAGCAAAAGATGTCAGTAGTGGTAGAGCAGATAAAATTGGCTCGCTTGCGTAGGAACCTAAGCGTGGCTCAGGTGGCAGAACGTGCTACCTGTTCTCCGTTGACTGTATCACGAATAGAGAAAGGTGCGCCGATAGTGGCAATCGGAATATATTTGCGTGTGTTGTATGCTTTACAGCTTGACGATGATATTCTGTGGTTGGCCAAAGAAGACAAACTAGGGAAAACATTACAGGATTTGATTTTGAAGACAAGGAAAAGAGCCTCGAAAAAGGGATAAAACTCACTTTTTCCTGCATATAAGTCGATAATGACTCTATCAGGATAAAAAATACAGCTTAAAATTTTGTATTATGCTACAGAAACATTATGTTTGTAATGCATAATAAATAAGGTGTATGAAATTCGTTGATAGAATAGATGAAGCAGCACGACTGAAGGATGCTCTTGTGAGGGAGAAGTCCTCGTTAGTCGTGATGTACGGTCGTAGACGACTGGGTAAATCAACGCTTATTAAAAGGGTGTTGTCGGACAATGATGTTTATTTTCTCGCTGATCGTTCTGAAGGGCAACATCAGAGAGCATTGCTTGCAAAAGTAATAGCACAAGTGTTTCCAGATTTCGACAAACTGACATATCCAGATTGGGAATCTATGTTTCGTGCAGTCAATTATCGAACAGACAAGCATTTTACTTTATGCTTGGATGAGTTTCCGTATCTTGTAGAGCAATCTTCTGAACTGCCATCTGTGCTGCAAAAGCTGGTTGATGAAAAGCAGTTGAAGTATAATCTTGTGCTTTGTGGTTCATCGCAGAATATGATGTATGGGTTGTTTCTTGATTCTACTGCACCTCTCTATGGCCGTGCTGATGAGATCATGAAACTTGCACCGATACGTTTGCCATATATTCAAGAGGCTTTGAGCTTTGATGCGATGAATACCATTGAAGAATATGCTGTTTGGGGAGGTGTGCCGCGTTATTGGGAACTAAGGGAAAACCAAAATTCACTTAATGATGCCTTGTGGCACAATATCCTTTCTGTAAATGGAACTCTTTACGAAGAACCTATAAAACTTTTTCAGGACGATGTAAAGGATATTGTTAAGACTTCGACGATAATGTCTTATATCGGTACTGGCGCAAACCGGCTTTCTGAGATTGCCGCAAGATGCAATGAGCCTGCAACCAACCTATCGCGTCCATTGAAGAAACTCATTGATCTCGGATTTTTGGAGAAAGATGTTCCGTTCGGGATTGATGAAAAGAATGCGAAAAAGAGTCTTTACAAGATAGCCGATCCGTTTATGGCATTTTATTATCAGTTTGTCGTTCCTAATCGTTCATTCATAGAGCTTGGTCGTCGTTTGCCAATAGAACAGGCTTTGACTGCTCATTTCTCGGAGTATGTGAGTATGCAATGGGAAAAATTATGTAGGGATGCTGTGACAGGAAATCTTGTCAATAGAGTGGTTTATGGCAAGGCAAAACGCTGGTGGGGTTCTGTTCTCAATGAGGATAAGAAACCTGAACAGGTCGAATTCGATGTAATGGCTGAATCGCTTGATAAAAAGTATCTGCTGGTTGGCGAATGTAAATGGACAACACAAGAGAATGGCAAACAACTGACAGCTGAACTTCTCCGCAAAGCTAATCTGTTACCATTTGCCAAGAATTACACCATCGTTCCAATGCTGTTCCTTAAGAACGCTCCGAAAGATGATGCTGGGAATGCAATGCTTCCTGAAAATGTTGTCGAGTTAATGAAATAGAGGGGTAATCACTATTTGATAGAGTTATTAGATGGCAAAAAAAATGATAAATAAAGAACTTACTCTGTTCCCGTTTGTTTCTCGGATTGGCATAGACATAGATACCAAGCGATTCATGACGAATAACTTTCATTGTCTCTTTGTCTCGATACCTAGGATAATAATCTAGATAGAAAGACATCATCCTGCCTTTTAGCGGACGTGTCCTTAATGTCACGGTCTTACATTCATGCATAATGTTATATTTTTATGGTTATTATTAATTCGTTGGCGAAACTCTGTAATGTAATCATGCAGATTACCTACAGCAGAGATTAATTTTTGAATAATTAATGGATAGCGACAAATTAGATTATTTGTGAACACCCATAACCCTGTCAAACTCTACTTTTAGGAATCGGACGAACCGTCCGTTCTTCTCGCAGTTGATCTGATGGAATTGCAGAATGCCGTAAACAGAGTCACGGGAGAGTTTGAATTTTTCCATAGCCTCCTTGACGGTACAGTATTCCGCTTTGCTTTCTTGTTCCGATGTTTTAGATAGGTCGAAATGGAGCTTGGAATAATAGATTTGTCCGTGTTCTTTCTTGGATGGGATATTGTTCCGATACACCTGCGAACGGATGGCGACGCATGTCATGCCGTACTTCCCCTGAATATCTTCCAGTGTGTACCATTCGGTCAGGTCGGAATCCACCTCGTATTTGGCAAAGGCAGCATCGATATGTTTTTTGCTATAATAGTTGAACTGGCGGATTCGTACCTTCGGAACTTTGTGCTGCCGTGTATAAGTCCACACCCATTTGGCGTTGACCTTATATTTCTCTGCAATTTCTTCAGCAGTGTAATACTCGGTGATGTCGAAGTCCTCTTCAGGCATGATGCGCTCATATGGTTTGGTTTTCATCATTAGTTCGATGTCAGCACGACGAATGAGCGACTTCTTACCACTGATGCGTGAAGCCCGAAGTTTGGATTCCTTTACCAATTTATATATATATTGTCTGGTTACGCCCATCAACTTTGCTGCTTGGGCAAAAGAGAAGAAATCCTGTCCCTCGGCGGCTTGCCGAGGTTGTAGCAACTCTTGCGAGCGTTTCAACTGCCGCTTGCATTCCCGGATGCATTCTTTGTAGCCAAGATTGGAGCACTGATGACTACAATAGCAAGTCGTTGTCTTTTGAGCTATAAATGGCTTTCCACACCATTGGCAAATCTTTCTTACTTCCATATTTTCCTCGTTTACATTGGCGGTAATTTCGCCTTATTTCTCCCGATTTTTGTCAACACACGTCAACTAATGCGTTACTGTGACATTCGGGCTAACCGTGAATTTCCGTCGCGATAGAAATATGATAGAAAAATATGGATAAAAACCGTTACTTCCAAATACGGATCGGAAAGTGTTAAAATATAAAAGTCGCTGTAATACAGATACTTTGTTCTAAATGATTATAGTTGGTTACGGCTATTTCCAAGCCATCATTTCCCGATGCAAGATTTGAAAATTTTATAGCTATATTACTGTGTAATAAACTGTTATTGCGTAAATGTGCTTTCTTGAGCAACAAACCAGCAACAAAAAAATGTGCCTATTTTAAGTAATCTCTACAAAGTTATTTTCTAGCTACCCAAATTGTTACTATTACAGACAGAATAGCGACTAATACAGATGCAATAGTTGCTGCGAGCATTAATTTCGACATTCTATCTGCCTTTTTGTTTAGTTGGTAGGTTTGATAGTTGAAAAATGATGAGGTTGCTAATGTTTGGAATGTGTGTTCTTGATATGCTTTTATGCCATCATCTGTAATCTTAAAATTAGGAGCATATTTATTATCTGTTTCGATGGCTTCAACTAATCCTAATCTAATCATTTTTGAAATAACAAGATTTATTCGGGCTACGGATATATCCCAGATGAATCCTTTGGGAACATAGTTAACAATGGTTTCATTAAGTTCTTTAAATGAAATCTCATTCTTAAAGAAAAAAGCCTCCAATATAGCAGACATGATAAAATGTTCTTGATAAAAACGCTCTGATAATGTGCTTGCAGTATTTTTTAGGACAGGCTCGATATTACTATATGGCTCACATGATTTTACCAATTCTTTGAACGATTCGAACAACTTTGCCATACCCTCTTTTTCTTCTTCAGTCATACTTTCAGGGTTATTGAATATTTCCATTAGCGTCCTTTTCTTTGTTCCCATATAGCGTGTTTTGATAAAATTATGCTTTTAGTTTTATATAAAATTTGTTGCTCTTGTTGCTCAAATATTTCCGAGCAACAAAATAGCAACAAAAATGGAGTTATATATTATTGTTTAATGTTGTTAATGTGCTGATTAAAAGCATTTTATTGTATACATCTTCTTTGTGGCTCTATTTGTAATAAATTGATTATCAGTGATTTGTGTATCCTATTTCCCGATACAGCATATTTACATCATTGATTATCAGTGACCATTCATTTTAATCGGTACAACCTCTGTTTTGACAAATACACAGAATGTGGGAACAAATGCAAACCGTTGTATTTCACGGTTTTGTATATACGTGTTGTACCGCCTCTTTTCAGCCCTTTTGTGGATGTCCGCTATCAGATACAAGGAACTGAATGATAGGACATTTCCTCAGGTATGTTACAGAACGCTTGTTGTATGCAAAGGTAGTGGTTTTCTTGGGATTTCTGTGGTTTACACCAGATTTTTGCACAAAAAAATGTGATTGACTTGAAAAAATGTAGCTATATATGATTTATTCGTTTGAAAAAATGTACTATTTTGAAGGTTATTCACTTGAAAAAGTGTAACTTTGCCATTGGAAGAATATGATTGCGCTATGCTTAAAAGGAAAATAGAAACATAGTTAGCTAAGTGGAAAGAGTCTGAGGACAGAAAGCCCCTTGTAATAAAAGGTATCCGCTAATGTGGAAAGACATACATTGTCCAAAAGTTCGCAAGAGAGAATTATGAGAGTGTGGTCTATATGAACTTCATACTTGAACCGGATAAGAAGTCTGCTTTTACGGGCAATATAGATGTTGATACCATTATTCTCAACCTCTCTGCTTTAATTCAAGGTAGTCGTTTCATTGAGGGGAAAACCTGCATTATCCTTGATGAGATTCAGGAGTGCAAGGAGGCAAAGACTGCCTTGAAGTCATTTCATATAGACGGGCGTTTCGATGTTATTGTTACAGGTTCTCTTTTGGGAGTGAAAGACTACGGCAAAAGCAAGAAGAAAAACGAAGAAGAGGGGCAAGATTCTGTTCCTGTCGGATATGAAACCGTGATAGATATGTATCCGTTGGACTTTGAGGAATTTCTATGGGCAAATGGAATTAGCGACGCGGTTATTGATGCGGTCAAATCATGCTTTGAAAACGAAAAGGCTGTTCCCGATGGAATTCACAAGGCAATGATGGAGCTGTTGTATAGGTATGTCATAGTCGGAGGTCTGCCGGAAGTGGTGAACTGCTTTCTTGAAACCAAGAATATCGAACTTATATATAAGGCGCAGCGCAATCTTATTGCCGAGTACGAAGAGGATATGGTTAAATATGCGGATGATGCGGACAAACCTAACATCCGAGAATGTTTTGAATCTATTCCGAAACAATTAGCCAAAGAGAACAAGAAATTCCAGTATTCCATCGTCAAGAAGGGTGGAAGGGCTTCGCAATACATCGGTAGCATCCAATGGTTGGAGGATGCCGGGATAGTCCGTAGATGCTATAACACGCAGATTACAGAACTGCCGTTAGAAGGTAATTCTATTAAAGAGTGTTTCAAGGTATATACTACCGATATAGGTATCCTTATGGCAATGCTTGATTATGGAATACAGGCAGATATTTTGAAGGGGAATCTTCTTGGATACAAAGGAGCTATCTTTGAGAATCTGATGGCTGATTTCTTATGCAAGTCCGGGCAAAAGCTATACTACTTCCATAAAGATAGCGGGCTTGAGTTGGACTTTTTGGTAAAATTCAAAGGTGAATGCGTTATCCTTGAAGTCAAGGCAAAGTCGGGAAAGGCAAAAAGTATGACTACGGTTCTGAAGAACAAGGATGTGTATCATGTCAAGAATGCAATTAAGTTGGGACAATATAATGTAGGATGTGAGGGAGATATACTCACCATTCCGCTTTATATGGGATTCCTTATTGAGGATAAGCTTGCGGATGTTATCATTCCTGATGTTGATTTAAGTTTATTGACTACCATTTAATTATAAATAAAGACATTATGGCAAAGCAGATATTAGTTGGAATTAAAGAGCAAGATTTGAACGAGGTTGCTCACTACCTTATGATATACCTCCCATACAAAGAGGATTTGTGTAGTTATACCGATAATTGGTTGGGTGAACTTTATGAAAACAAGTACCCTTTGGTATCTAAGGGGATGTGGTCAGCTATAATTGACTTGAAAACGCATAAGCTCTTGAATTGGAAGCAAGAGTATGGAAGTTTGTATTTTCAAGCCAAGATATGCGATAGCGGAACCTATTTCTTGCTTGATAAAGACAAAAAGGTGGTATGTAAAATTGCCGATTATGTGCCTAATGGTTTAATACCGGAAGCGGATGATTGTGGGGATTATATACGCCTAAGAATCAACTATGACGGCACGATAGAAAATTGGCCTGAGGAGCCAGACTTTTCCGATTTTATAGAGGGGGCTGGAATCGTTGAGAAAATTGATACGAGCATTGAAGAAGAACCTATATTTGATACCAAAGTTGAGTTTACTTATAGCCAGCTGATGACAAAGTTACTTCGTCTTCCTAAATATTTACAGATGGAGATAGGAAAAGCACTGATTGCTAATGCGTCAGAAGGGTTTGAGGAGGAAGAAGAATAGTATTGACTGAACATATTTTATAAGACAATTATTATGGATACATTAAATCTAACCAAAATAGCATCATTGTTCATCCTAACTTTAATAGAAAGAGATGATGGACAAAAGAAACAAATTTTGGAGACGCCAACAAATGGCTCGTGTGTTTAAGGCTCGCATGGTTCTTTATGCCGCTTATGGGCATTGTATTATTCGTGAGGATGGAAGCTATTATGAACACCCTCATTGGTTTGAGTTGGCAAAAGACAAATGGGCACAAGTATACAAAACGACAGGTACTCCGTGTAGCTGTTGGATGTGTAGAGGATTTGAATATGATCGCAAGGAGTATAAGAAAGAAACTTTGCGGATTATTCGGGAATCAATGGAGTAGTTTAATGAGGACTGAATCTATACATGAATGATATAGGTTCAGTCCCTGATTTCATAACTTATTGACTAAGCTCCTTGATTACGAAACAGCTTCTGCTTCAAACACGAAGATTTGCAATAAACTTCGATAACCTTATCTACTCAGATAATTCTTAACATCGTCAAAAAACTCAGAGTCAAGTTTGTGGGTATTATTATAGAAAAATCTAACTGAAATATCTGATTTTATCAGTTTTGAATTGACGGAATTCAGATAATGTTTGAGTTTGCCAAGCTCAGAGAATAACCACCAATGCTTGTCGCTCATCCATAGACAAATGAATGGGCAACTATGAGAATCTCCATTTCGTTTGCACATATTTGAACAGCAGGGTTCATCATCTTTCCCTACCTTAAATTCTAGGCATTTATATTCTGTATCGTTCTTTGGAATCTTATTTTTTCTACGTTTGGTAAGTTCTGCTTGAAATCCTCTGCAACACTCTTTATGCACTTCTATATTTGCAAGAATCTCTGCATTTAAGAAAATATCAAGATGTATCAGTTCTTGGATAGGTTGATCTGTTAGTTCCTTTTCATTAATGATTTCGTAATCAACATCCAATTCATATCGCTCAGTTATCAGATGGGAAATCCAATGGTATCGTGAAACCGGACTCATCTGCGAACGATTTTGCTTCAGTAAGAAATAATCTATTCTATCATTTGCCAAGTCGAGCAAGTCTGCCAAACGTATGAGAATCATCATGTACTTCAAGCTGATTAACTCTTCCTTCGCTGAAGATTTCATTTCATATACATCTGTTGTATTCCATCCATGACTATCGGATATTGTAGCTATTGTTTCAGCTTCAAGCTCTGATAGGAAAGACAACATATCTTCTTGCCAATGACGGATAAACATAGCACTTTCATATGCGTGAGGTGCACGCACACGGTTCTCAAAGAAGTCAAAAATATCTTGAAATACCTCAATCAAAGACAATCCCATCTCTTTCCTAATCCGATGAATCTCGTCCATTGCGAATTTGTTTGATTTATAGGCATTGTCAACTTTTTTGTTAAATGTCAACATACGATTAAGCCACTTACTGATTAATTGTTCAGACTTGACATTAGAATCGTTAAACGAGGATACACTCGGATGTATAACCATGCTTATATCATGTAGATAACACGCATTAAATAGCAAGAAGAAATCATTAGCCTTCAAATTCAAAAAATCCACATTATTCACGAGCCTAACTACATTCTTTATTAGATTGATAGCGTGTTCGTGATTGTGTAATGTATAAGCATTCAAGAATTTGGAACCATTGTGCCAAAGGCTTTTAACAAGTCTATGTGTTTGGATTAATCGGTCAATCTTTTCAGGATCTTGAATCTTTTGCCGGTATATACCGAGCCCTTCAAGAATTCCGAGATCTATATCCATCCTCTCGTTCAAATCTTTTGGATCAAGAGATCTCACAAACTCAAAGAAATCGCAAATTTTCAAACGATAATTCCTGAGCATTGAAATAATTCTTAACTCATAGTATTTTATTGGCTTAATGTCAGACCTCAAAATTGATAGATTATCTCCAGATTGAATGTTGCAAGCGAATGAGAAACAGCAATTCAAAATTTTACGTCTGAAGTTCTCTGAATTTCTGAAAACAAACTCGCACCAAGAAGGAAATCCTGTTTTTGAATTAAGACATGGATTTCCGGAATCAGACACTCCTGTGATTGAATTTAGGAATGGGAACAATTCCCACACATCATTGGCATTATAAGATGTATTCTTTATAGCCTCAACAAATCTTTCAGAGTTACGGAAAGGACGTACACTTCGCACAACACGCGAAAGGGATTCATATTCGTCCACAGTGGCAACATCTGCACTGCATAACATCGAACTGATTCTATGGTAATACAAGTATTTATCAGACCTATGAGTGCTGCAATTATATTTTGACAGAGCGATATCATATTGTTGAATTTTGGCGCAGAAACCTTTTTTTTCACTGAAAGGCATATCTCTTAGAATCAACTCAAATTCAGATTTGAATATTTCTTCCTCAAAGACCTCAAATAAAGCATTAATTAGTTCTTTTGAAGTCTTGTCCTGAGATGTAACATCGTCAATTTTGAATGTTTCGTAGAACTTCGCTTTTAGCTCCTTATCATATTTCCCATTCAAAAGAATTTGCAGTTTTCTTTGTCTAAATAGAAAATATCGTTTGTGTCGTCTGAGCCACTTAAGTCGTTCTTCACCATAAGAATTATCTCCAAGTTTAGTTCTTTTCGAACGGAGTTTATTTATCTCAAGATTAACGACATCCTGTAAAGCCGTTAGCTTTTTCAAGGCAACGTTATCGTCAACTTCATCAATATTTCCCTTTATCCATCCGCCCATTGACACAGGTCGTTGAACTAGAAACAGACCATCCATACCTTTAAAAGAGTCATTTATATCACAAATTGTACTCTTTCCATTAGGATGAAACTGTATGTTATAATTTATATCCATTGCTTGTGACAGTAAATCCTGACCTATAACTGGATATTCCTCCCAATCTTTTTTGGCTTCAGTAACCGAATTATTGAGTCTTTGGATTAATTCTCCAAATAAATCCGAATTAATGTTTTTGGCAAATACGACTGAATCATCCACATAGAAATACGAGTCTGAATCCATTAATTTATCGACATGACTCATACAATCAGCGACTTCTATCATGCATAAATTACCAAAAAAGTATGATTGTGGTAGTCCTTGCGCTATTCCCCGGACAGGATAGAAACCGTTAACCGATTTTACATTATTATGTTGTTCCTTATAATATACATCTTTCCATTCCCGGAGGTTCTCCTCGGAAATTTTAAAATATAGAAGTTTAGATATAATGGTCTTCAGACACTTTTTATCAGTATCGTTTTTATATTTACTCGAAACAGCATTCCAAATAAAATTCAGAATCTTCAAAGGATTGATAGATGGGAAAAAGTCTTTAAGGTCAAAACTTATTTCTTTATCATATTCGCGTGTCTTGGAATATTCCCGACAGCGAGTCGTTACTATTTGAGAATATTGGCGGTATTTCTCTGTCCAATTCATAAAGATACTACCTATATTACAACTTGGAATATTACCATAGAAATTATGAGGTAGCATACGTGATAATTCCGATAGATTCCGTTTCCCATTAGAATCGTCAAACATTAAAGGCATAAGCATTGATGCCATACAAATCTGATTGACGAGGCTAGCCGTGTGCAATGGGCGATACTCCACAACTGTATTTCCTTCGGAACTCAGTTTCTTGATTTTAAAGAAAACATTGACTTCTAGCAATTCATTTTCATCGTCAAGTAATTGGGTTAGAGTTTTCTTACATTTTTCAATAGTATCAGAAACAATGCCATTAAAGTCATATTTATCCCTTAGCCGAAGAAATGTATCCAGATCTTCGGGGCTAAGCAAATCACGCTCTGATATATATGACTCCATAGCAAAAATTGCCTTATAGATATTCTCCTCTGATAGTATTTGTTCTCTTAATTTGGTGCTCATAATTCTATGTGTACTAATTTTATTTTGACGATAATGTCTGTATTAATCGATTAAGCTCTGAGAATGCCTTATATAAGTCGCTCTGTAGTCCGCTCCCATCGCTTTTGCCACACTCAAATGTACCCTTATCAACTCTTATACAAAAGTCGTATTTTGGGGGCATTTCTCTAAATAACCTATCAAAGTTATCCATGTTAATATTCACATTGTAAATAACATCCTTTGATAACGTAATATTAAGAATTTCTCCAAATTCAACAGCGATCTGCTGGTCCAGTTTGATAATAGGAAGAACCTTGATGTCTGATATAACTGCGTTCAGGAATTTACACCATTGCCCAAGCATATTATCAAATGATTGTATGTTGTCTTTAAAATATCCAAACCCATATTTGAAATGATGATTCGAAGCAATGTATAGAAGAAGGCCGTTCATATAATCATACTTGGCGTTTTTCCTTCGCTCTATCTGATTTTCCAAATCATAATCCATCAATAAATTCAAGAATAATAGCTTCTCTACTCTATGTCTTACCTCTCTCTCTTTAGGCGATGACTGTACTTCTTCATCAATCATACCTATCTCATCTACATTCATTGATTGGGCATTACTATTGATGAACAATTTGTATAACACCTCTCTATTCAAGTCCTTAAATAAAACTTGTTCGAGATTGCTGGGGTATATGTTTTCCATATTGTTTAATCCTTTGTAGTCTTTAGATAATAATCGCAAAAATCTTTAACACCGCTTGGAAGTTTAATTCTTTTTACTTCGCACCCGAATCTGAGCATAAGTCGATATAACTTTATGAAAGCATCATTTCCTGCCTTATCTTGGTCAGCTATCATATAAAGATTATAGCTTTTTAGTTTGGTAAGGTCTTCAGTTGGTAACGAAGTCGCACTAGGAAGTGCTACACTATTATAACCTACTGATAACATGGCTAAACAGTCAGTTATGCCCTCAGTAATAAAAAGTCTTGCACCATGTTGCATTGATTTCAAAATAGGGAGGTTATATAATCTAATTGATGAGCCACATATTCTTTTAAATCTTGGTATGTGAAAATCTGGATTATCTTTTCCCAAATATCGAGTCTGCAAACTTATTAGATTATTACTCTCATCATAGTAAGGAATGATTAATGAGGGTGCATCAATAGTTAGATATTTTCCATTTGATGTTAAAATCTTCGCTGTTTTTAATCGATCTATTCCGAATCGAACTTGTATTATATCTTTTAAACTATTCACGCCATCAATAGAATGAATCTTGGAGAACTCAATTACATCACTTTTAATGTTTCTCTGACTTCGTAAAAAATTAATTCCGGCCTTTGTCAGGGTTGTGTGTTCCATTATAAATTCAGCAACCTCTCGATCGAAAAGAGGTGAAACGTCATTAGTTGATTCCCTTCGTGGTAGATTTATAACAGAATCTTTCCATTTTGCAGACCGTCTTTCAACAGAAGGGATGTGAACACCATATTCATTAGCCAGAATTATACAAGCCTCAACGAAAGATACTGAAAATTTTTCTTGAATAAAAGTTATTGCGTCTCCACCTATATCGCATGAAAAGCATTTCCAATGATTATTTCTAAAGCCAAGACTTGCAATACGGTCATTATGCTTAAAACAATGAGCCATATGTTTTTTGACATCAAGTCCAAAGCGTTTGGCAGCATCTTCACAGTTAATTTCGTGAAGTTGTCTAATTATTTCATCCGGTATTCTCATTTTGATATTTATTTAAATTTTTAGATACCTATTCGGGAATAGATGAGCTAACCAATATTTATACTTTTCTCGGTATCTGTTTGTGCATCTCGACGCAAGAGCAAGGGAGGAGATCCTTCGACTGCGCTCAGGATGACAGATAGTCTGTCAACTCAATGAATGCACAAATTCATCCCGATTGAAGTATAAACTAAACTATTATGAGGGTTATTACTTATTCGGTGTAACTTTTTACTATATCAGTGTGATGATTCTGATCTTTTAGCCATTCGAAAATATCGAATAACTGAAATGCAACAATATTGTATGTGAGCATTTTAGTCATTTCTTAGTCGTTTTTGTGCGTAATGCTCTTCTATCATTTTATTGACTTCATCCATTGATATTTCTCCCTCTATATGTTTACGTGCCATTTCAATAAGGAAGCCTGAAACCGTGAGATTATCAACAGCCTGTAAACCAATAGATGTTCGCCAAAGTTTGGCACGTTCACGTTTATCTACGTTTTCATCATTTAAGTATTCGTCAAATATATGCATGATCTTATTTGTTCTTTTTGAGTTTTATGCCCAAAATTGAGCTACGTATGATACAAAAGTACAAAAACGATCCCGATTATCGAATATAATTCGCTATATTTGCTCTACAAAATTAAATTAAAGAATGAAACTGAATAGAATAAAGGCTGTCCTTTTGGAAAAAGGTATTTCTCAAACATGGTTGGCGAAGAAACTTGATAAGAGTTTCAGTATGGTAAATGCCTATGCATGTAATCGGATTCAGCCTAATTTGGAGACCTTACAAGAGATAGCAGAGATACTACAAGTGGATTTAAAGGATTTGATAACCGACAAAAAGGATAGGTGACATGAAGCAATTCTCGGAGGCTACACGGGTACAGATGCCTGCAATGGTTCATCTTACTCGAATAGGATATACTTACTTCGGTAAGTTGAGCGAAGATAAGAATAGCACTGTATATGACGGTGATACGAATATTCTATTGCCAATTTTTGAGCAGCAGTTCAAAAGACTGAATCCTGAACATGAGGGTGAGTATCTTCAAGTCTTGAAAGATATTCGTAAGGAACTGAATGATGATGACCTCGGTCGTGGGTTTTATAACCGTCTGAAAGCCGTATCTCCTGTAAAGTTGATTGACTTCGACAATATCGGAAACAATACCTTTCATTTCACAGCCGAATTTACTTGTAAGAACGGACAAGATGAGTTTCGACCTGATATTACTTTGTTTGTGAATGGCTTGCCACTTTGCTTTGTAGAAGTGAAGAAGCCCAACAATCAGGGTGGAATGTTGGCGGAGAGCGCACGAATGAACAAAGAGCGTTTTCCAAATAAGAAGTTCCGTCGTTTCATTAATATCACGCAGTTAATGATATTTAGCAACAATATGGAATATGATGCACTTGGTGGCATTGTACCCATACAAGGGGCTTTCTATTGTACTGGAGCACGCTCATATTCTCCCTTTAACTGTTTCCGTGAAGAAAATCTGTCTGCACAAAAGATTGCACCTTTCCATCGTGATTATCCATATAAGGACATTGACAAGACAGCGGAAAAACAGATATTATCAGATTATAATTGTCAAGTCATTCATACAAGCCCAGAATATCAAACCAATCTCGATTTCAATACGCCTACTAATAGGATGCTGACTTCCATGTGTTCACCGGAACGTTTACTGTATATTATTAAATACGGTATAGCATATGTTAGAATGGAACGAGAGGTAGATGGAAAGATTGAATCTACCGACCAAAAACATATCATGCGTTACCAACAATTGTTTGCATCATTGGCTATTCGCAAGAAACTGGCCGAGGGTGTAAAATCTGGTGTGGTATGGCATACACAAGGTAGTGGAAAAACGGCCCTGTCTTATTACTTGACATTTATTCTCAACGATTTCTATTCTAAACAGAACAAGGTGGCTAAATTCTATTTCATAGTTGACCGCCTCGATTTGTTAGAACAAGCTACACAAGAGTTTGAAGCTCGTGGATTGGTAGTATCGACTGCTAATTCAAGGGCTGAATTGATGGCGCAATTCCGTAGTAATCAAGCACAGCAGGGGGTAAGTGGTCAGGCTGAAATAACGGTAGTAAATATACAACGCTTTGCGGAGGATAAAGAAAAAGTACGTATCAACGACTATGCTACCAACCTTCAACGTATCTTTATTCTTGACGAAGCACATCGTGGGTATAAACCCGGTGGCTGTTTCCTTGCCAATCTGTTTGATGCGGACACTGATGCAATAAAAATTGCACTTACAGGTACTCCGCTATTGAAGGAAGAACGTGCCAGTTGTAAAGTGTTCGGAAACTATCTGCACACTTATTATTACGATAAATCCATTGCGGATGGTTATACGCTGAAAATCATTCGTGAAGATATTGAAACATCATATAAGGAACGTCTTTCGGATGTGTACGACAAACTAGAGACATTAGTACAGAAGAAAGACATCCGCAAATCGGAAATCATAGAGCATCCGAGTTATGTAAACGAGTTGGCTCGTTATATCATGACGGATTTGAAAGAATTCCGAAAAATACAAGGGGATGACACTTTAGGCGGTATGGTTATCTGCGAAACTAGCGAGCAGGCTCGACGACTTTATGATGTATTCCAAGAGGAATGGCAAAAATACCAACCGAAGCCCATCAAGATTAAACTTCCTGATGGTTCGTTTATCGTGGGTGAACCTGAGGTGGATTACAAATCAAAGTATAGACCGCTGAAAGCCGGAATCATTCTTCATGATACAGATGACAAAGAAACGAGGAAGCAAATAGTCAAGGACTTTAAGAAGAATATGACGGTGGATATTCTCATTGTCTTCAATATGCTTCTGACTGGTTTTGATGCACCTCGTTTGAAGCGTTTATACTTTGGTCGTAAATTGAAAGACCATAATTTGCTTCAAGCTATTACTCGTGTAAACCGTCCTTATCCGGGGATGCGTTACGGTTTTGTCATTGATTTTGCCGATATTAAACGTAATTTTCAAGAAACGAATGAAGCGTATTTGCAAGAGTTGAATCGGTTTAACGATGTGGATGAAACAGGAGAAGAAGCTGTTACCGATACCTTTACCCAAGTCATAGAGGACAAAGAAGAGATTTTAAAGCAAATGAAACAGGTGCGTCAGACTCTGTTTGATTATTCCTATGACAATGCAGAGGAGTTTTCTTCTGAAATTTCAACAGAAGAAGATAAGGCTGTACTGCTTGACTTAAAACAGGCGTTAGAGGCAGCTAAGAACATGGCTAATATCGTGCGTACTTTTGGCGACGAGGAAATGAAAGAGCAATTTGCCAAACTTGAAATTACCAAGCTGCCACAATTGCTATCTGAAGTGCAAAGGCGCATTGGTATTATCAATCAAAAGGAAGCGTTTAGCGTAGGAGAAGAAACAAAAACGCTAATCAATGAAGCAATGATGGATATTGAGTTTACTTTTTCCAAAATAGGACAAGAAGAAATGCACCTTATATCAGGAGGAATAGAACTCAAAGAAAAATGGCAGCGTACCATTACTTCATTCACGCAGAATTTCGACCAAGACGATCCAGAGTTCATTTCGTTGCGTGATGCTTTTATGGAGCGGTTTAAAGAACATGGATTTGTGATTGATTCCATTGCTAAGTTTAGTGAGGAAACCCAAGCGTTGGATGAGATTATCGTTCGTTTGCAAGACCTACAAAAAAGGAATAATGCGTTAATGAAAAAGTATAAGGGCGATGAAAAATTTGCCCGTGTACACAAGCGCATACGAGAAGTAAATAAACAGAGAGAGGAAAAAGGACAAAAGCCGATGTTTTCTTTTCTGGACGAAGAGATTGCAGCCATTCTCAATATTATAAAAGAGGATGTGGATGCCAAAGTCTACGACCGTAACGACATTCTAAAAAAGGATGCTTATTTTAATCGTACGGTGATGGCTCTTATCAACGGATGCTTGTATCATTTCCCACAGATTAAGCCAGAGATGGACGATTATAAGTTTATCCAAACACGTATTTCACAACAGTATATCAACCAATATAACGCCACTTACGGCATTGCATAAAGATTATGTCAGACATTAAAGAAAAAACATTAAAGCTAATCGATGGTCTTAAAGCCACCTGCCAGTCATACGGTATGGGTAACGATGGCAACGAATATAAAATTATCACTCAGGTATTTCTCTATAAATTTCTGAATGATAAGTTTGGTTATGAACTGAAAAATGCGAAGAGTGAGATTGCCAAGAAATTGACGGGAGATGTAAAATGGGAGACAGCATACGAGAATCTTTCTGATGATGAACGTATGCTTATTCAGAGTGCCATTTCTCCGGATGTTCCGATGCTTGAACCTTACCACTTGATAGCCAATCTTTGGAATCAACAGGGGAAAGGGGATTTTGATACCATCTTTGATTCCACTATGACAGACATAGCGGAACAAAATGCGGATATATTTTCAACACAGACTACTGCCAACACAAAAATTCCTTTGTTCGAGGCTTTGACTCCATTTGTGACCGATACGGCACAACGTGCGCCATTTGCTCGTGCATTGGTGGATAAGTTGGTGAACTTCTCTTTCGAAGAGGCGTTTGCGCAAAACTACGACTTCTTCTCCAGTATCTTTGAGTATTTGATTAAGGACTATAATACCGCTGGAGGTGGAAAATATGCGGAGTATTATACGCCTCATGCCATAGCAACGATTATGGCTCGTCTGTTAGTGGGGGATAATGCTGATTTGCATAGCATGGAATGTTATGACCCTTCGGCAGGAACAGGTACACTTCTGATGGCACTTAGTCATCAAATAGGAGAAGAACGCTGTACCATCTTTTCGCAAGATATTTCCCAACGAAGTAACAAAATGTTGAAACTTAATCTGCTACTTAACGGACTTGTGTCTTCGCTTGATAATGCTATTCAAGGTGATACACTTGTAAGTCCATATCATAAGAGTGATGACGGACAACAGTTACGTCAATTTGATTTTGTGGTAAGTAATCCGCCTTTCAAAATGGATTTTTCCGATACTAGAGAGAAAATAGCTGCTATGCCTGCTCGTTTTTGGGCTGGAGTCCCCAATGTGCCAGCTAAAAAGAAAGAGTCAATGGCGATATACACCTGTTTTATTCAGCACGTTATCAATTCGTTGAAAAAAACAGGAAAGGGGGCGATTGTTATCCCGACAGGTTTTATTACGGCTAAAAGTGGTATTGAGAACAAAATTCTTCATAAGATAGTAGATGACAAAGTTGTATTCGGTTGTGTTTCCATGCCAAGCAATGTATTTGCCAATACAGGCACAAATGTCAGTGTGTTGTTCTTTGATAAATCAGCCACTACCGAAAAGGTGATTTTAATTGATGCCAGCAAATTGGGCGAAGAATACAAGGATGCTAATGGATTGAAAAAGGTGCGTCTGAACGATGATGAGATTGAGAAGATTGTCGGCACATTCCAACGAAAGGAAGCTGTGGAAGACTTCTCTGTTTCCGTTACATACGATGAGATTAAGGAAAAGGGATATTCTCTTTCTGCCGGACAATATTTCGACATCAAGATTGATTATGTAGATATAACCGAAGAAGAGTTTAATTCCCGAATGGCAAACTACAAGCAAACCCTTTCCGAACAATTTGCAGAAAGTCATCGTTTGGAAGATGAAATAATGAAACAGTTGGATGCTTTACATTTTAACGCAAACGTAGGTAACGAATAAACGAGGTATTTATATTTTGTCCCACGAAATGTGGGACAATTAAAAAATTGCCACAATTGTTTGCCAATTATAAAAATAAGAAATTGAACTAACAATGAGTAACGAAATACAGTTTTTACTATATAACCTCCCTGATGAAGAGGGGAAGGTACAGGTCATTATAAAAGACGAGACTATTTGGTGTACGCAAAAGGCTATGGCAGAGCTTTTCGGTATTGACAAATCGGGTATTAGTCGGCATATAGCCAATATCTTCAAGGATGAAGAACTACAGCAAGACACGACAGTTGCAAAAATTGCAACTGTCGTAAACCGAGGTATAAGAGGCGAGGTGGAAGATTTAGTCGATTTCTATAATCTTGATATGATTATTGCAGTTGGCTACCGTGTTTCTTCCCCAAAGGCTACAAAGTTTCGTCAGTGGGCAACCAAGATTCTCAATGAGTACATCAAAAAAGGGTTTGTGCTTGACGATGAACGCTTAAAGCAGGGAACGGCAGTATTCGGAAAAGATTATTTTCGTGAATTGCTGGAAAGGGTACGCTCTATTCGTGCCAGTGAGCGACGTATCTGGCAACAGATTACCGATATATATGCAGAATGTAGTATAGACTATGATAAGAATT
Organism: Parabacteroides sp. CH2-D42-20; assembly: GCF_003670185.1. Lineage (NCBI taxonomy): Bacteria > Pseudomonadati > Bacteroidota > Bacteroidia > Bacteroidales > Tannerellaceae > Parabacteroides > Parabacteroides sp. CH2-D42-20. Next base: position 24,201 of record NZ_RAYG01000003.1, read on the forward strand.
CACCTACGACTCGCGATTTCTATGCCATGATACAGAACCGTTTCCATTATGCTATCACTGGACAAACGGCAGCAGAGATTATTTATACAAAGGCAGACCATAACAAAGAACACATGGGGTTGACTACATGGAAGAACGCACCTGATGGACGTATCTTGAAATCGGATGTGTCAATAGCTAAGAACTATTTGCAGGAAAAGGAAATTCGTCAGTTGGAACGTACGGTCACAGGTTTCTTTGATTATATAGAAGATCTTATCGAGCGTGAAAATACATTCAATATGTCTCAATTTTCTGAAAGTGTCAATGAATTCCTTACATTCCGCCGTTATCAGATTTTACCGGACAAAGGACGTATTTCTGCCTCGCAAGCCAAAGCAAAGGCAGAAAGTGAATACGATATTTTTAATAGAACCCAACGGATTGATTCTGACTTCGACAAACAGATTAAAGGGATGTTGGATAAGTAATTCTTCCGCAAGTTGTGGAAAATTTATTTATTCAATGTCTACATTTACTCCCCAACTTGGGGAGTAAACACGATTATTATAGAAGAGAATGAAGCTAAGTTGGGTAAGGAGTAAAACGAAAAAAGTGATGGAATTGAGAAAATATAATGCAAATCGCACTCTAGTTCTGAAAATAAATCAAATTGTGCGTACAGTTTCAGAAACTCACAAATTTGATAAAGACAAACTCATTGCCATAAATACATCTGATGTAGAAAATGGTGTAATGGGTAGCGGTACGCTAACTTCTGTAGATGAGCTAAAAGGTCAATTTAAGAAGACCATAGTAAAGGATGATATTTTGTTCAGTGAAATACGTCCCGCTAACAGAAGATTTGCTAAAGTTACAACAGAAGATACTAAAGACTATGTTGTATCAACTAAATTAATGGTATTGCGAAAATATAATGAAGATGTTGATTTAGAGTATTTCTATTATTGTTTGACCAATCAACCTTTTCTTGATATACTCCAACGAAGAGCCGAAAATCGGATAGGTTCATTTCCACAGATTACATTCGATTTGCTTTCGGAATACGCATTCCCAATACCACCAATCAGCGAACAGAAAAGAATATCAAGTGTAATATCTACGTTAGACAAAAAAATAGCTCTTAACCGTGCGATAAATCAGAATTTACCGATACTTGACCGTTCATATAATTACAGGTCGTAATCTAAAAGCACTTTCATCTACTTCCATTTGGTACAACCTAATTTGCGGATTTAGTTCCTTGCGAACATATTGGATTATTTTTTCTTTCTCAGTTTGTTCTATATTGACACCAAAATAGATAGACTCAAAGCATTCGCCTTTCAGTGGCATATAGTGGTGTATTTCACGCCAATCCCATATTTCTTTATCCTGCTTAGCTTGTTGTGGAGTAAATGCTGCGTACATAGGACTTGGTTTTGGTATGACTAATCTTACCTCCTGTTCATATTCCCAATCCTTTGCTTTTGTTCCCCATTGGTAGCTGCATCTATCATTTGCACTATTATATGCGTTTGGACGTTCTATTATATCCTGATATTGAACATCTATGACAAGTGGTTCAAGATATAGTGTACCAAACATCGGTGGAACAGATTCCATCACTTTGTCTACATCAAGTCCTATACAAACACCTTTATGATTATAACAATAATGACTCCACATGAGTAAAGAATCATTGATTTTTGATAAACTACATAGCCATGTATCATTGCGCAAATTGAGTGCATTATTTTCCTCTTTCTCTATACACCAATCTTTTGGTATCCATCCTTGAAGTTTTGTGCCCGGTACATTTGAGTAGTCAATTAATTTAGGATGACAATCAAAAGGGTCATTCAGTTGAGACGCATTGGTGAATTGGAGATTCTGGTTTCCAATCATGCACTTTGCGCCAACTATATCTAAATATTTGTAGAGTATGCGAGGCATTTTTATTCTATTGTTATTTGTCCATTCATTAAAAGTGGTAAAAGTTCGTCACGCTGCTTGATAAGATTTGATATTTCCTCTTGCAACTTCACTATCTGCTTAAAGATTGGTGATATAAGTTCCTCAAATTTATCCGCAATATCTTTGTTATCAGGTATGGCGATTGTGCTTTGTTGTAAATGGTCTTGCGTAATATGTCCCATCGTTGTTTTCCTTGCTTCTGCCATTTTCTTGAATACATCGACATAATCCAAAAGTTGAAAATAGTAGAATGACTTCGGGAAATCATTTGCAGATGTAACCTTAAAGATGTGCTGATTAAGTCCTCCAAGCCCATAAGCCCAGAGCATAACTTCCAGTGATGCCGACCATGAAAATAGCACATCACCATTATACACCTTTACTGATTCTGGTATATTTGACGTTACCTCTTCAGTGTCAACAGAAATACCATCGTGCATTTCTCGTATCTTGATGACAGGTAATGGCACTTCATCATCCTTTGGTCTGAATTTCTGACAAGCCAAACCATTTGTAAAAACAGCAATTTCAAAAAGGTTCCCACAATGCCAGCCAACAGGAATGTTGCGTTTCAGCTTATCATTCCAAAGCATTCCACCCCCACTTGATTTATACGGCTTGCCCTCCTCGTTGGGAAAATCAAACTGTACAAACCAATAATCATAGAATTGCCTTGCCATCGCCTCTAAATTCTGATTTATCTGGCGATTGACAGCTATTTTCTTGTCAAGTGTTTGAAGAACTCGTGCAATCATTGTTTGTTTTTCAATACTTGGCAAGAATATCTTTAATCCATAGTAGTTGTCAAATGTCATACTCGGAACTCCTGTACCTGAATCTAAATTACTTAAATCCAGTAATGACAAATATCTATACAAATAATAAGGATTTGCTAACTCTGTATTTACTTTTGTATAATACAGAGTATCTACAGTCCAGAAGGGGACATCGCAATATTGAATATTATCTAATGTACCCTTACGGGGTAACAGAACACTTGGTTTGTTATATAGAAAATTATCAACATAGCGCATAATGCCCCCACTTCCAAGAACAGGGTATTTCCCGTTTGAAAGCATCTTATGGTCTTTGCCATTTTTTATTTTTACTATATCTGAAAGCCTGTAAGATTGCATATCCTTTTCCATTTAATCCGGCAAAGTTACGCATTTTCAGGCAGAATCCTGCATGATTACTTATCCCAAGTACTTCTTGTGAGCCAATTTTACATTGTTTTGGTTCACAATAGCATAATGCAGTGTTGTGTCAATACGTACATGTCCAAGTAAGCGTTGTACCTGTTCAATGGGCATACCTTTGTCGATAGCCATTGTTGCAAGGGTACGACGGAACTTGTGAGGATGAACCTTAGGTATAGAAAGTGCTTGTCCCAATTTCCGAATTCTTACTTCTACGCCACTGATTGTTAATCGTGTGTGAGGCGAATGGAGCGAGACGAATAAAGCCGGATTGTCATCTGTACGCCCATTAAGGTATTGTTGCAAATGCAGTTTGGTTCGGGCATTGAAATAAACAACACGTTCCTTATTTCCCTTTCCGAATACCACACACTGTCGCTCGTGAAAGTCTATATCTTCACGGTTCAGTTTTACCAATTCACCCACACGAATGCCTGTAGATGAAAGAAAGTCTATAATGGCAAGGTCTCGTTTGTTGGTGCAGCTATCTCGAAGTTGTTCCAACTGTTCGTCAGAAAGTACCTCTTTTACAAGTGAATCTGTTTTAACCTTGTGGATGCGTCTGACTGGGCTTTTTGCGATGCAGTCTTCATCTTCTAACCATGCAAAGAAACTAGAAAAGATACGTCGCATATTATCAATGGTAACTTTGCTGGATTGATGTTCTTCTTGATAATCGGATAGATAGGTACGAATGTCGGATGTGGTAATATGACAGATAGCCATTGAAAGCGTAACTAATAGCCGTTCAATGGTATTACGATAGTACGCTAATGTCTTATCCGAACACCCCTCTATTTTCTTTGCTGATATAAAGGAATTTAGGAATTGTTCGTTTTCTTGTGTTTGCAAGTACACACACTCCTCTTTTTCGATAATCTCAACGTTATGCAGTTCTGATGTAAGCACAGCTTTAAGCTGCGCCATTTGTCGGCAATCTAAGTCACGCTGCATCTTCGCAACTATCGCCTGAATGATGTTTTCTTTCATAATTCTGATATTTACGTCTTTATATATAATATAAGAGACCGCTAAATCAGAATTTAGAGGCGATGGCGAAGCAACTTTATGACTATTGGTTTGTGCAGTTTGATTTTCCCAATGAAGAGGGCAAACCATATAAGTCAAGTGGCGGCAAAATGGTTTGGAATGAAAAATTGAAGCGTGATATTCCTGCATTATGGGAAACCAAGACGATAGAGGATGTTGCTGACGTTTACAATGGTGCAACACCGTCAACTGTTAATGACCAAAATTATGGAGGAGATATTGTTTGGATTACTCCGAAAGATTTATCTGACCAAAAGCAAAAATTTGTCTATCAAGGAGAACGCAATATTTCACAAGCAGGATATAATTCTTGCAGTACTCATTTATTGCCTTCAAACACAATATTAATGTCAAGCCGTGCGCCAATAGGTCTGTTGGCTATTGCTAAAACAGAGTTGTGTACCAATCAGGGATTTAAGAGCTTTGTTCCAAAAGAAGAAAACATAGAAACCTATTTGTACTATTATCTGCAAATTCACATCAAGCTAATAGAACAACTTGGTACAGGCACAACCTTTAAGGAAGTGTCACGTGATGACATATTGAAATTTCCAATTCTAAAGCCACAAGGCGATGTATTAAACAAATGGAGTAAAATTGAAACTGGTATCAATGATAGGCAATTGAGATTACAAAAAGAAAATGAGAATCTGACTAAGCAGCGAGACGAACTCTTACCACTTCTGATGAATGGTCAAGTGTCGGTAAATTCTGATTTATCGGTATATAAGAGAAGGAGAGGAAAATTCCCCTCCTTAACTCTAAAACCATGTATCAGACATTCAAATCTTTCAGTGCTAGTGCATAATTGGGACAAAAACCGTCCATTATACACTTCAAACCAAGTGTCTGATAGTACTTGTGGTCATCATCTTCGGTGCAGAGGTATTTGTAACCGTAGCGTGGCATGTACTCCTTGAAGAAGCGAGCCAAGTCTTTCAGGCTTTCTTCTTGGCTCTTCTTGAAGTTGCTGCGCACAATGATGATAGACCAGTCGGGGAAGTTGCCTCTTCCACAGCTATATTCCCAGAAGCGGATATAGCAGTCTAAATCACGTTCACGGATGTCCACACAAAAGCCGTTGGCATGTGACATCACGCTACAACTTTCTCTGTAGCCAAACTTCTCGCACAAGTAGAGATTGAAATCAAGAATTAAATCTTTTTGAACCATAAATAATTGAACTTAAAATGTTAATAAAAATTGATTATAAATGAAAGCCTCGCTTGCGCTTAGCCTTTTTCTTTTTCATCAGGCGATTGAACTCTGCTTCTTCTGCGGCAGTGGCATCGTAGGATGAGTTTCCGTTTAGTAAACCGAGATTGAAGCCGAAGCTATCATCGGAATGAGAAACGTTTTGCTGCACCTCTTCTTTCTGCTGTTTGGGCTCTTGCTTGGCTGACTCCAACAAGGATGCACAAGCATTCTCTTCCAGTCGGTTGTCGATATTCAGGTAACTGAATTCTCGGCTGACCTTTGAGCCGGAAAAAGAAAAGCCGTTATATTCAAACTTGACTCCCTGTATTTCTCGTGTAGTCCGGCAGACCTTGAATTTCATATCAATGTCCCGGTCGGCAAGCGCATCTTTCAAATCATCCCAACTATGAGCTTTGGGCAGTTCTTCTTTCAACGCCTTGTATATCTCGTGCTTTGCCTTGTCGTAGGGGCGCAAGCGTTCCTCTTTGATATGGTCTTTACCATTGGCAAAGTGCAAGCGATATTTGGCGGTCAACATTTTGCAAACTTTCTCATTCCTGCGAAAATCATTCTTGTCGCTAATCGTCTTGCCATCATTGTCCACTCGGTTGAAAACGATATGGCAATGTGGATGCTCACGGTCGATATGCCGAGCAATGATGTATTGCGTGTTTTCAATACCTATCAATTTCATATAGTCGTGCGCTATGTTCAGCATCAGAGCATCATCGGACTTTAATCTTGCACTGTCTTCCGGTGAGAAGTTGAGTGAAGTGTGTCCGATAATATTTTTTACCTTGTCGTTGAGTAATGCCTGCAACTCAAATTGCTCTGCCATCTGTTCGGGTGTCCCCTCTACTCCGACTGCTTCCAATAGTTTAGATTTTTCCTCTTTGAGGACATAGCGGACACAACCACCGAACGAAGTTCCTTTAGTCTGCTTACCTATCATCTTTCAGTCGTTTTATAAGTTGATTAATGTGTTGAGCCATTTCTTCGCATCTATCCGCAACGGCAAAGAAACCGTAGGTGTTTGCCTGTCTTGCCAACTGGTTAAGATTGGTGCTTTCACCAATCAGTTGCCGGATGATGTGGATATGCTCTTGCGTAATTCGTTCACGTACCGAACCGTTCTCGATGAGCGAACGGATGACTTCGCTTTGAGTCTGCTTACTCCGTCTGCAAAGCGCACCAAGCCATGCGTATTGCTGATATGACAGACGGAGTGTTACTGTATATTTCTTTTCCATTTGAATCTGTTTTTAAGTAAATAAATTGTGACCATCGGGAGCCGCCTCCTCAGACTTTTTGAGGAGCAAGTGGTCGGGAAATGTAATACACCGACATTAACTTGCTACAGTAAAAAAGTCTCGATTTCTCTCCCTGTTTTCAAAGTCTGAATCCTCGTTTCTTGGGTGGTGAAACCTTCGGTCGTGGAGTGCCTTGTTGTACGCTGACGAGCTTCAAATCGAATGTCTCTATCAGTGTTTTTAAGACAGGATTTCTCTTAATCATCTGCTGAAGGATGGCTTCGTCAGGCTTCACTTTGAGCAGATAATCGGCTATGTCGTACCCCTCTTTTCGCTCGTTTTCGGTAGCGTTGGCTTCCAGATAATCAAACATCTGCACCTCTATTCCGTAGCTTTTCATCAGACCTATTTTGCTTTGCCAATAGTCGGTTGCTCCCAAATCGGGAAATAATACAACGCTTCTTCCAGCCAGAACGGATAGGCTGTTGGCATTGAAGCAACCGTTCTTTCCACCCGATGCTATCCATAGGAATTGCGGTAGATAGTAGGAGGCAACGAGTGCCGTTTTCTCGCTTTCGACCAGTGCAACAGGACAGCTTTTGTCTTCAGAAAGCAGATGCTCACCGAAGAAGCATTGCCTCAAATTGTAATCGCCTTTGTGCAGTACGGAGTGTACCCATGTGACATGATTGTATGGCTCTTTTATCCGTTTGCCTGTTTCGGGATTGTAAAGCATTATTTTACCAGTACGGACTTTGTTCTGATTGTCCGTTTGCCAGAATACAGTTGCACCGTCCCAATACTTGGATGTGCCAACCTTGTATCTCTTCATTAGCTTCAATGTTTCTGTTTCTCCGAACTGAGCCGATAGAAATTGAAACAACTTGTTCGTAGGATAGCCACGCAATGATTGGTTGACTATATCCAAATCAATGTAGGACGTGACTATTGGTTGTACCTTTTTTATAGGAACATAGCTTCTGAAACTATTCTCTTTCTCCGCAAACTTGTCTTTCTCAGACGGGTTCTGCTCAAAGTAATCACGGGGCGTGAAGTGATAACCGCATTTCTGCTCATGGTCACAACGTCCCACGTATTTTGGGAACTGGATTTGCTTCTCAGTATCGATGTACTTTGAAAAGCATCTTGGGCGGTGACAGTTCGGGCAAGTATGCCGAGTGCTGACACCTTTGTAGGGTTCTAATATGAATCTATGTGTACTCATTGTATGTTTCTTTTTGGTGTGTCACTTTTGTCGTTATTGTCGTTTTCGCTTGGAAAGTGTCAAAACCGATAAAAATGTCACGGGTTAATCTTTGAATATTCTCCATGTTTCTCTTTGCGGAACAATGTCCCGATATTGTCATTGAGAAAGCGTTGAAATGTGCGTTCCTTCATTCCGTTCTGCTCGGCTATCTGTATAGCTTGGGCAGTTGTAAAGGCTGGAGGAAGCAGATTGACTATCGCCTGTTGTTGGCTGTTGAGCGCATTTTCATTGAGTATGTTTTGAACGCTCAATGCGGATTCCTTGAAATACTCCGTCAGTTTGATGGCTCGTTCTACAGTCAACAGGTCGATGTGGGTTTTATCACATTCTCCGCAAGTCCATCGGGCTAATTGGATAATCAGGCAGAAACGGATGATGTATATCTCCAGCTTACAATAGATACTCACGATAGTGTCGTTTGTCTCTCGGTCGCACAACTCTGAGAAGTGGTGCTGCCATTCGTAAAGCCGTCTCTTGGCATCCTCCGTGAAGAGAAGAATATGCGGTTCTATCTCTCCAAATTCATTGAGGGCATACTCCTGTTGTATCAGCTTATCAATAATGGCATTCCATTCTTGTTCGATATTCTCCGGCAGCTCCTTGTCATTCCAACGTGCTTTCTGTTGCAGATTGGGCATCACGAATAGAATACGGTCGATGAATCCATTATTGGAACGTTCCCCCTTTGCCAATTCGCTAAGAATCTTCTTTTGGATAGTGCCGATAACAGAGATATACGGTCGCTTGATGAAGATGGAACTCTTGGCATTCTTACGGTCGGATATAGTGGTCTTGGCACTGAAAACAGATAACCAAAATTGTTCTTCCGAACCGTTGTTATAGCGGTTGAAGTTCTTGAACCAAGCGGACAATTCATCAGCCCATAAGCATAAACCACGTTTGTTTTGCGCATGAATAAGGCTCAATCCCTCTGGTGTTACATCCGAAATCAAGAAGCGTTTACGGACTGGTTCCTGTGGAAATTGCTCTTCACCATTTTCTGTGCGTTCTTTGCGGCTCATACTCATCAACTCATCATATTTGGCAAGTGCTTTTTCAAATACCTGATTTTGTTGATAGTCGTAATCAAGAAACGGTTTCATTGCAAAACTAAGCGGATGGCTTTTGTTTGCTCCCGGTCGTCCAATCAATGCCACATATAGAATAGGGCTTTCTATCCAGCCTTGTTTGATTTGGGCAAGGTGGGTATTACCGATGCCGACTGCTATTGCCGTAAGGATAGCTGCGGCAATGTAGTCGGTAGGGTAGTTATGGCATTCGTGTACCTCGCTGATGATGCGTTGGATTTTTGTCGGGAATATGCTGATAGGAAAATCAGTACCCGTCAGTCGCATACTTAAATCAACCGCTTCGTCAATGATGGATGCCGGATTAATAGAATATGTATCCATAGCCGCAACCATTAAAGTTTCACGGATGATTTGGGCTTATGACGGACACAGCCTTGCATATTGGCAAGCATCTCCTCGTATGTTTGCTCGGAAGTTTTTCTTCGACCGTTCTCAATCCAAGCCAGAAGCTCGTCCTCGTAGAAATAGAGCTTCTTCCCTTTCTTATAGGCAGGAAGCAACCCCTTGCGAACCAATGTATAAATGGTAGGCTTGGCTTTTCTAATGATACGGCAAGCATCCTCAATCTCAACCAACACATGTTTGTCTGATGCTGGCGGTTGAAGTTCCGACACCATTCTTTTCAACTCGATGACCTGTTCGGTCAGATAACCTACCGCTTCGGGCAGCTTATCAAATGTTACTGTTTCTTTTTGCATACGTCGCTCGTTTTTAATTGTTCGACGGCAAAGGAAATAGGTGTTTCAATGGTGGAATCATTCACCAAAACATAACTGATGAATAACTTTTTGATGGTAATAAGTGATGATTACAAGAGATTTAGCTACCTTTGTGCTCTATAGCGCAAAAAATATTATGAGAAAATTAGGCAGAATTATCAGAGATATATCAGAACTTATGAATAACCTGTGTCAAGTTGACACGTATCTGAATGATGATAATGAGGAAAACTACAAAAATATAGTTCGTCTTATTGCTAATGGTACAAATTTCGTTGTATATAAGTCTGATGGACAATATCATTTTGCACCAAGTCGATTTGTCGGGTATCTAAATAATGATTTGTTGACACATCTGGTAAAAAAGAATGGGAAGAACGGTAGAGAAACATCTCCTGCTATTGATAGTATTATTGGGCACACAAGGGCTTTTAATCAGGCATTAGAAGATGAATATTTAGGATTTTGTGATAGGTTGGGCATTACTCCTAAACATATGGTTAATACTCAAAGAAAATACTGGTTATTAGACAATAAACAGAACAAAATATACACAGAGGAATATTATGAGGGTTCTTTGCAACAAGCATTAGTCAATAGATACGAGCGTAATCCTATTGCTCGTAAAAAATGCATTGAAAAACACGGATGTATATGCCAAGTTTGTGGAATGGACTTTAGCAAAGTGTATGGAGAATTGGGTAATGGATTTATTCATGTACACCACATTGTTCCCATTTCGGCACTGAAAGGGGAAGCGCATAAAATAGAACCTGAAAATGGCCTTGTTCCTGTATGCCCTAATTGCCATGCAATGTTGCATAAAGGCAAACTTAGCATAGAGGAACTTAGAAAGATATTAGGCAAGTGATATTAAGCAATCTTCTTGTCTAATTTAATTCTGCATTCTGATTCCGTATGCGACATTTTGCGCTCAATGGTGGATATTTCCGAATCACGGAGAGTATGAGCAAATACTCTTTTTATGAATGTGGCAGTCTGTAGGCGTGGTTTGCCGAATGCCTTGCCGATATTCCAACCAAAGTGCATGATGTCAATGGTTTTTAATTGAGCATCTACCTTTATCTGCTCAACTTTAGGCAGGGAATCTGAGAAGTAGTATTCTGTGATATATCCACATAGACGATTAAGGTCAGTTTCGCTAAGATAGAGAACTAAGTGTTGTTTCGTATATGAGAGAACCTTATCTAACTTTTCTTGCGATGCCCGTTCCTTTTCGGCCATAGCATTGGCACGGAATATCTCGGATTCTGTCGGTTGCTTGGATTCTTCGATAGATATATTATTGATAGTAGAAGGTGTGGCTTCTTCCTTTGGAAGTTCTGCCACGTCTTCATTAAGTTCAAGACACGAAGGAGTAGAAACTTCTTCTGTTGTGTCAGATGTAGTTTCGACTTCGGGTTCTGGTTCAGAAATGATAGGTTCTGAATTTATAGTACTTTCGGCAAGTCCCGTGTGTGCCACTGGAGATTCTACCGCTATAGCCTTATTGCGGTAACACTCAAATCTCATAAAGCACTTCTCTATTGTCGGTGAAAGAAGTTGGCTGAATACCATTTGTAGATTGAGATAGATAGCTCCTATGACAATGGAGCATACCACCAAAATAAGGTAGCCGCTGAACTCATCCCAACCATAGTGCAATGCGGTCTGACGGGCTAAAACACCAATGATGACGATTGTTCCGAAAACAATCAGATTCAAAGTAATATGTTCTGTCTTTTTCTGCTCCATAATGATATATGTTAATCGTTTATGTGCAAATATATATCATTTGCAAGATGTGTAGATACATTTCCCGAGAAGTGGTAGCTTTTGGCACCGATAGGTAGCATTTTTCTATGCCACCTGTACCACAATAGCAAAGGAAAGTCCGACATGGGACTAGCCTACATCGGACTTTTAAGTTGTGGGTATTAGCAATTGTAAGTGTTAGCTGACCTTATTGGAATAAATAGTGATATGTTCTTCTGCTTGGAGGCAACTTTATTGATAACCCATTTCCTGAATTCAGCTGAATGTCCAGTATTTATTTGGTAGGATAGGGCTATAATCATGTTGAGATTATACACGTCGGCATAATTCCCATTCTTTAATCTTATACATTGGCAGACTTCATACTCCTTTAAGATATTGGCTTTCAATATCGTTTTTATGCGAAGATTGATAGCTCCAACCGTTGTATAAAACAAGTCGGCAATCTCCCAAGAGGTCATCCATACTTCGCTATCAGAAATATGGATGCCTTGCCCGTTGTTTGTTATGATTCCTCGTTTCATAGGTGTATTTATTTCAGTGAAATCTTATTGGCTGTCTCCCGTTTTTTCACATTAACCAAATCTGCATAGATTTGAGTGGTGGAAACGTTTTTGTGGGTTAGCATCTTTGAAACCGTATAAATATCTGTACCTAAAGAGATTTGGATAACTGCGTAGGAGTGACGAAATCCGTGGAAGGTTATCGGCTTCGTTATTCCTGCCTTTTTGAGCCAATTTTTCAGAGGATAGTTAATCATGCTTCGCTTCAGTCCCTTGAATACTTTGCCTGTATCGGGCGTACCGCACAGTTCGTAGGCTTCGTAACTGATAGGAAGTGTCGCTTCCGTTTGGGTTTTCTGTGTTCTGATACGCAAACAATAGCCTTGATCAGGAGCAATGGCGAAGTCTTCCCATTGAAGGTTGAGAATATCGCTGATGCGTAGTCCTGTCAGACAAGCAAACAAAGAGGCTGCTTTTAGAACTGGGATGTCGCAAGGAGTGACGGCAAGTTGTTTCACCTCGTCCAGTGTCAGATACTCTTTCTTCACATCTTGTGGCTCAATCTTATCAAGGTAGTCATTGATGTTTTCTCGAAACCATTTATCTCGGTAGGCAATCTTCAACAATCCTCTGAAAGTGGAGTAGTAGCCGGATGCTGAATTGAGAGATATGGGGCGATTGCTGTGTTTAAGCTGCTTGGCGTTCAACAGATATTCACGGAACTTTTTGCACAAATCCACATTCACCTCGCCAAAGGTACATTGCCCTTTTACAAAGTTGTAGAAATGTTGATAAACGAATTGCCATTTCTGATCTTTGCTTCGGCACATCTTCTTGAAGTAGGCGAGGAAGTCAGCTTTCTGCTTGCTCTTATCTAAGAAGCCGAACTCTTCATTGATGAGCGATTGCACTCTGATGCAACGGATAGCTTCTGCCTTGTTCAACATATCGTTGTTGAACTCCCGTTCCATTTCGTTTTTAGGGTGGGCATAGATGTATATGCCGAGGTATTCCCGACGGCTCATCTGCATGGTTTCGGGGTTACGGACTGCCGGATAATAATCCAGATACAAGGAGATGCGATTGTTCCGAATCGCTCTCTGACGAACTGTTACTTTTGTACACGTGTGTGTCATACTGATTAATATTTAGAGTTTTACATTTGTTTGGTGCAAAGGAATAAGGTGATTCAATGGTGGGTACATTCACCGAAAAATAACTTATTCAATCTTTGGGGCTGCAAGTAACTTATCCAGTTCAGGCTTGGAGATAAGTGTGTATTTGCCCTTCTTGACCTTTGGGATATTATGATACTTCGCATAATGATAGAGCTGGTCACGAGTAAGATTGAACTTCTCCATTGCTTCGGCTACTGTATAATACTGCGGTTCTTCGGGTGCTGCCACACCTTTCGCTATATCCACGTGCTTCTTGGAATAGAACACCATGATGCCTTCTTTCTTCTTTGGGATGGCGTTCTTGGAAACGAAAGTGTAGATGGCTGATAAGGTCATACCGAACTTCTCTTGCATTTCCTGAGTGCTATACCATTCGGTAATGTCGGGGTTTGGGGTTTTCTTGGCGAAGTAAGCGTCCATGTGCTTCTTGCTCCAGTAGGTCTTGCCACGATTGAAAGTCCGAGGTATGTTATTCTTCTTGGCTATCAATAATATCCATGACTCGTTTACATGGTATTTCTCTTTGACTTCGGCAGTAGTGTAGAAGTTGGTGATAGGGGCTTTCTCTTTTGGTTGTTTGTCCTCTGTTTCTTGAACAATAAAGTCTGTCATATCTTCTATGTCAGCTCTGCGAACAAGGGTTTTCCTTTCAAATCGGATTACCTTGATTACTCCATTGCGGATATAACGATATATGGAAGTGCGCCCGATATTTAATAATTCGGCTACTTCTGATGGGGTAAGATATTCTTTGTTTAAGTTGGGAGGTGTCTTGATACTTTTCCCAAGTTCATGTTGTAGACTTTCTATGCGTTGTTTTCTAACCCTGTCTTTGTAGGCAAGGTTGGCACATCGGTGTGAACAATACTCTGTGGTCGTCTTATGAGCTGTGAAAACAGCGTTGCACCACTTACATCTTTTCTGAATGTCAATTGTACTACTCATTTTATTTATCCGTTTATTTCGCCAAATCTGTTTCATCGCGTACCACCACGTACCATGACGTACCAGTGTATCCACGACCTTTCCGACCTAAAATCGGAGAGCAACAAGCGAGCAACAAATACGGTACAAAAATGAGCTGAAAAAGCCCTATAAACGATAACTATCGCTTATAAGGTTAAAAAGAAAGGCGCTCAAAATGAACGCCTTAATAATTTTGATGATATATGCTAATCGCTGGTAATCACCACTTACTTGCCGACGCAAAAATGCCGAAATATATTCCCCAACACCTGATCCGTCGTAACCTCTCCTACGATATCCGATAAATGGAATATACACTCCCGTAAATCTTGCGAGATGAAATCCCCGGAAAGGCTGGAGTTCAAACCTTCTTGTACCCTATGTATAGCTTCCAGCGCATGCGTAAGCGCCTCGAAGTGGCGGGCATTCGTTACGATGATGTCGCTTTGGTGGAGGGTGGGGATGGAAGAGACTTCCGTGAGGAGTTGTTGTAGCTCTGCGATATGCAGCTTGCCTTTGGCGGAAATAGCGATTTGATGCCAGCCTTCGGTGGGGAAAGAGAAGGTCGGGAGAGAGGATGCGGGTAATACATCGCATTTGTTCATCGCTAAGATAACAGACTTATTCGTTAATCTCGGAGCTATTTCTTGATAGAAAGCCTCGAAATCTTTGAGGTCACGGGTTAAGTCGTACATGAGGATGACGATTTGCGCTTGGTCTAGAGCCTTGAAACTACGTTCAATACCGAGAGCTTCGATCGCATCGCTTGTTTCACGGATACCGGCGGTGTCGATGAAACGGAAGAGCTGGCCGTTGATATTGATCGTATCCTCGATAACGTCACGGGTCGTTCCGTGGATGTCGCTGACGATCGCTTTATCCTCGTTCAACAAGGCGTTTAGTAAAGTAGATTTGCCGGCGTTCGTCTCACCGATGATGGCGACAGGAATACCGTTTTTGATAGCGTTACCTACGCTGAAAGATTGGGCGAGTTTGGAGATGACCTGTTCGATATGATCCGCAAGCGTGCGAAGCTCGCTACGATCAGCGAACTCTAATTCCTCATGGTCACTGAAATCCAGTTCCAATTCCATGAGAGAGGTGAAATGGAGCAGTTGGTTTCGAAGTTCGGCGAGTTCCCTACTGAAACCACCTCGCATCTGGCTTAGAGCCAAACGATGTTGGCCGGCCGAAGTGGAGGCGATTAAATCCGCAACGGCCTCCGCTTGGCTAAGGTCCATCTTGCCATTCATGAAAGCACGTTGCGTATATTCACCCGGTTGCGCTATACGGCATCCGCTGGAGATAAGGAATTGCAGGATTTGTTGTTGGATATACGTCGAGCCGTGGCAGGTGATTTCCACCGTATCTTCCCCCGTGAAAGAATGGGGGGCACGGAAAACAGCGGCGATCACCTCATCTATGGTTTCGTCATTGTTACCGACGATGGAACCATACGTTAAGGTATAAGCCTTTTGGGTAGATAAACTCTTACCTACCTTCTTCGGCCGGAATATCCGATCACAAATCTTGAAAGCATCCGGCCCGGAGACACGGACCACTGCGATTCCTCCTACTCCCGGAGCTGTAGATATAGCGCAAATTGTACTCATTCCGTCTATTAAACCGTTATTAATTCATATGCTTGAGAACCCAGTCCGATTTCTTCCGCATAACGTAGGCCGGCTTGCCAGTTCGTATCCGGATGAATCAAATGGAATTTATCCTCTCCCTCAAGGTGTTCGTGAGGATGAGTCTCGGCTAATTTATTACCTCCGATGATAGGAGCGTTGATAACCATATCGGCGCAAGCCTTATCCAAGGCCACCGGATCGAAAGATGCGGCGATACCCAAATCGGGGATGATGGCGGCATCGTTATGATTCCAGCAATCGCATTCCGGAGATACGTTCATGATAAAACTAATATGGAAATGGGGCTTGTCTGCTAATACGGCTTTCGTGTACTCGTCGATCTTGTAATTCAATCGCTCGGAAGTATCACCTTCGCCCATTACGGCACCGTCGTACTGGCAAAGAGCCACACATTGCCCGCAACCTACACAACGCTCGTAATCAATTTCGGCCTTTCGGTTGTTATTCAAATGGATGGCATCGTGAGCGCAGTGCTTTACACAGATGTTACAGCCTTTACAAGCCTCCGTATCAATACGAGGCTGTGAGGCACAATGTAATTCCAGTTTACCGCCTACGCTGGCGCATCCCATCCCGAGGTTTTTCAGCGCACCGCCGAAACCGGCTTGCTCGTGACCTTTGAAATGGTTCATGGAAATGATGATATCGGCGTCGGCGATAGCGGCACCTATTTTCGGGGCCTTGCAATATTGCCCGTCAATCTCGATTTCCCGGTAGTCCGTACCTTTCACGCCATCGGCGATGATAACGTTGCAACCGGCGGACATGGGATTGAACCCATTTTCCATGGCGCTTTGAAGATGATCGACAGCGTTGGAGCGGCGGCCCGAGTATAAGGTGTTGCAATCGGTAAGGAACGGTTTCGCACCTAATTCACGTAACAGGCTCACCAAGCGAGCGGCGTAATTAGGACGAATGTATGCCAAATTCCCCGGTTCGCCAAAGTGGATCTTAATGGCTACAAATTGATTTTTGAAGTCGATATTGGCGATACCGGCACGTTTTACCAGACGTTCCATCTTATCCAGCAGGTTGCTGCTGGGGGTCGTGCGTAAATTAGTAAAGTAGACTTTGGATGTATTCATCTTTTTATTGGTTTAGTGTTGACAAAGGTACGAAAAACACGGAACATTTTTTATATTCGCGTAAAACAGATTTGTATATGGACTTGCTTCAGCGGAATCATCAGCTATTGTTGAAAGGAATAAATTGTACATTCCTGCGTTATTTGCATGCACGGATAGAGTGGGAGGATCGGTTAATCGGCATCTTCGGCTCTCGAGGGGTTGGTAAGACTACCTTGTTGTTACAGCATATTAAGTTGAAATTTGAAGATTCACGGGAAGCCCTGTATGTGAATCTGGATGATTTCTGGTTTGAGACACATTCATTGACCGATGCGGTTAAGGAGTTCCTGCAAGCCGGGGGGCATTATTTGTTTTTGGATGAGATCCATTTCTATTCGGGCTGGATGGAAGAGGTCTCAACTTTATTGGATGCCAACCCCGCCTTAAAGATTGTTTTCGCTACCACTTCTTTGTACTCGCAGACAGAGGTGCGGAACGGGTTAAGGCATGAGGCTGCTTTTTATACCATGCATCCGATGTCGTTCCGTGAATTCCTTTCTTACGAAAGCATTCTGGATAAAGATCCCATTCCGTTGGAGGATATCTTAGCGAACCATCATGATTTGGTGAAGGAGATCAATGCGGAGATGAATATTGTGCCGATTTACCGGAACTATCTGGAACATGGATGTTATCCTTTTTATTGGCAAGACCCGGATACTTATTATTTCCGTCTGCAAGAATTAGTGAGAAAAGAGATTTGCCGGGATTTGCCTTCGGTGGTTTCTATTTCGATGAGTAATCTGGAACGAGCTCAAAAATATTTTATGATGGTGGCTGAGTCGGCTCCTTTACGTCCGAAATCGATTGATGTAACCCGTAAGACAAATATGCTTCGTCAGCAAAGCGATAGCCTGTTGCGTTTCTTTCATGATGTGAGGCTTATTTATTACTCGGCAGACCAACTGGGAACCACTCCGGCCAAGCAGAAAGTTTTTATGGGGGATACCAACTTGATGATCTCCTTTTTCGGAGATAAGGAGAATCGGCAATTGATGTGTGAAACCTATTTCTTAAGCCAGATGCGTTCCGTGGCGAACGTGGAATTCATGGAGAACGGAGATTTCTTGATTGGCGGTAAATATATCTTCGCCGTAGGTGATCCCTTAAGGGGATATGATCGTCTCCGCTTCGTACCCGACGCTTATGCGGCTATCTACGGGTTACCGAAAAGCGTGTTTAACCGTATGCCGGCATGGATATTAGGATTTAGTTATTGAGAATTTAAAAATAGGATTACTATGTTAGAATGCATGAAGAATAGAAGAAGTATCCGTAAATATACGGATCAGGATATCCCGGAGTCTTTGCTGAATGAATTATTGGAAGTGGCTACTCGTGCCTCGAATACAGGAAATATGCAATTGTATAGTGTCGTGGTTACCCGCGACCCTGCGAACAAAGAGAAACTGGCTCCGGCTCATTTTAACCAACCAATGATTACGGGAGCCCCGGTGGTACTTACTTTTTGTGCGGATGCGAACCGTTTCGTGAAATGGGCGGAGTGCAGGAAAGCGGAGGCCGGATTCGATAATTTACAAACGTTTATCGCTTCGACGATAGATGCGATGTTGTTCGCCCAGAGTTTCTGCAATGCCGCTGAGGAAAAAGGCTTAGGCATTTGCTATCTGGGTACGACGGCTTATAATGCGGACCAGATCATTGAGGCGCTTTCTCTTCCCCGTCTGGTTGTCCCGATCGTTACGGTTACGGTGGGTTATCCGGCAGAGCCTATACCCGCTCAAGTAGAACGTTTACCATTGGCGGCTGTGGTACAAAACGAGACTTATACGGACTTTACTCCGGCTTCCATCGATGCCTTGTATAGTGAGAAAGAGGCATTAGAGGTGAATAAGCAGTTTGTAAGGGAGAATAATAAGGAAACACTGGCGCAGGTCTTTACGGACGTACGCTATACGAAGAAAAATAGTGAACATTTCTCCGAGGTGCTCTTGAAGGTATTGAAACAACAAGGATTCATGAAGTAAGCCCTAATACTTCTACCTTATAGTTCATAAAGAGTCCACTCTCGAGTACGCCCGTAATCGACTTGAGAGTGGATTCTGTATTTTCAGGGATATAGTCCATCCATACGTCTAGGATCATATTGCCATTCTCGGTAATGATCGGTCCATCCTTACCTTGCCCCATACGAAGTTTTATCTCACCGGGGTTCAAACGCTGGAGTCTGTCCTCTACATAGGTGAGAGCTCCCGGGAAAATCTCTATCGGGATCGGGAATTTAGCTCCCAGCCTCTCCACTTTCTTGGAAGGATCGACCAGTATATAGGTCTGCGGACTGGAACTGATTAATAGCTTTTCCTTGAACATGGCGCCTCCACGCCCTTTGATCAAGTTAAAGTGGGAATCTACTTCATCAGCCCCATCGAAGGTCCAGTTCGGCTTGTGGGAAAACAGGCTGGTAACCGGAATGCCTAGCTGGGCGCAAGTCATCCGGATTTCTAATGAAGTGGGGATCGCCAAGATGGAAAGACGTTCCGTCCGGATACGTTCCGCTATGCGAATCAACGCTAGATAGGAGGTAGAACCGGAGCCAACACCTATGACTTGTCCGTTTTCGACTTTAGATGCGATAAGGTCCGCTATCTTTATTTTATCTTCCTTATGGGAGATCTGATTCCCCCATTCCAACGTATCGATTAGTGAATGATCCCACTTCATAGTCTTGATATTATTATATACGGTCTAATACAGTTTCAATCAGTTCCTCCAAAGAACCTTTATAATCCGTATTCATATGATTATCCACACGTCCGGCGATAATACAACATACGGTCATTGCCCGGTGTCCCATGAGAGCGGCCAGACCAGCTAAAGAGGAGCTCTCCATCTCGAAGTTCGTAATCTTTCGCCCGTTGTACTCGAAAGCCTCTATTTTCCGGTTCAATTCCGGATCAGTCAAGGGCAATCGGAGCTCGCGCCCTTGCGGCCCGTAGAAGCCATTGGCCGCGATAGTCGTTCCCCGGATAATATCATTACGGGTGATTTGCTCGATCAACGATGGATCTGCCGATACGACATAAGGCCATATGCCGCTAAGCCGCCAATCAAGCTGTTTTATTAATTCAGATTCCAAGTCTGCGTCACGAACGGAATTACTATTTGCGTAGAAATAAATGACTCCATCGAATCCGATCGATTTCTCCGCAGCTACGTAAGTCCCAATCGGTACAAATGGCTGTAACCCTCCGGAAGTCCCGATACGAACTAGGGAAAGTTGCTTGAATTCCGGCTTGATCGTACGGGTTGAGAAGTCAATATTAGCGAGAGCGTCCAACTCATTTAATACGATATCAATATTATCTGTACCGATGCCATGGGATACAACCGTGATACGTTTTCCCTTGTATTGGCCTGTGATGGTATGAAACTCCCGGCTGGAAACCTCACATTCCTGAGACTCAAAATAGGAAGCGACGGTTGTAACTCGTGCGGGATCACCAACAAGTACCACACGATCCGCGAGTTGTTCTGGTTTTAAATGCAGGTGGAAAACACTACCATCTGAATGGATCGCTAATTCTGAAGCGGGGATTGTTCTCATATTCGATCAGCTAATTAAGTTTACTTTTAATCATAAAAGGGCAAGGTGCGACCCTGCCCTTGGAGATAGTTCCATGTATATAACTATTTTAGTCCTTTAATGGTTTTGATGGAGTACCGGTCGGTTTAGCTATCGCTTCACGCATAGAAGTGTCCGCCTCGATGTTCTTCATCTTGTAATAGTCCATTACGCCTAGGTTTCCTGTGCGGAAAGCGTCTGCCATTGCCTTGGGAACTTCCGCTTCTGCCTCGATCACCTTGGCACGGGCTTCTTGTGCTTTCGCCTTCATCTCTTGCTCGAGGGCGACAGCCATCGCACGGCGTTCCTCGGCTTTCGCCTGAGCGATATTCTTATCCGCTTGAGCTTGATCCATTTGCAAGAAAGCGCCGATGTTCTTACCTATATCGATATCGGCGATATCGATGGAAAGGATTTCGAATGCTGTTCCGGCGTCAAGCCCTTTGCGAAGCACTAATTTCGAGATGGAATCCGGATTTTCCAATACGGTCTTATGGCTTTCGGATGAACCAATGGAAGATACGATACCTTCACCTACACGGGCTAAGATCGTCTCTTCTCCGGCACCACCCACTAATTGCTTGATATTCGCACGAACGGTGACACGTGCCTTGGCGATTAACTGGATTCCGTCTTTCGCTACCGCTGTTACCGGAGGGGTATCGATCACTTTCGGATTTACCGACATTTGTACAGCCTCGAATACGTCACGTCCGGCCAAGTCGATAGCGGTAGCCATCTGGAAAGGAAGGTCGATATTCGCTTTCGACGCGGAAACCAGCGCATGCACTACTTTCTCGACATGTCCACCCGCTAAATAGTGCGCTTCCAGCTCGTCGCGTGTAAGCGTCTTTATTCCTGCCTTATGCGCTTCGATCATCGCGCGAGTGATGATGTAGGGAGGAACCTTTCGGATACGCATCAAGAATAACTGGATCAAGGAGATATTGACTCCTGATACTTTGGCCGAGATCCATAACAGGAACGGCACATAATAGAAAAAGATTGCCAGCAGAAGTACTGCGGCCCCCAATAGGATAAGTGGCAAAAAGGTTATTTCCATATATAAAAAATTAAGCGTGAATATTTGTTTCTTCTTTAGGACGGACAATTACGTTGTAACTGTCTACCCTGATCACTACGATCGGCGTGTTCTCATCGATTAATTCGTCTTGAGATTTCGCTTCCACGTTAATACCTTTAATCCGGGCCTTGCCGATAGGGGCTAAGCGTGAGAGCGTGATCCCCTCGTCTCCGGGTTCTATTCCGAGATCCCTGCTGGATGTCAGCTTGGAATCGATATCTGTCTTTAAAGCGATCTTGTTAAAAGACCGGGAACGCAATAACCAAGCGAAGATTATTCCGAATGTAATGATTGATAAGGATAAAGTCAGATGCCCTACCCATATACCTACCGTATAAGCGAAAACGACTCCGCCGATAGCGAAAATAGCCCCGCCTATACCCGCGAGTGTTATTCCCGGAAGAAGGAATATCTCTGCCAGTATCAGTAGGATGGCCGCTACCATGAGGAAGACGATGATGGCTATGTCCAGTAGCATAGTTCTTCTTATTTATGGTTGTTTCTTAGGTATACGATCTCTGCGTTACGTGCCTTCTTCTCCCATTCGTCCGGTTGGTCGAGCAGGTTGTTTAACTTTTCTTCCGCATCAAAAATCGTAGGCTTCAGTTGCTCTCGCTTCGCCTTGTTCCCTTTGATGTAGCTGGCTCGTAAACTTTCTAGTTTCTCATTTAACTCCTTGATCTGTTTATGGATGGAAACCACTTTCTCATAGTAGTTTTTCGCTTCCGGACTTTGGATATCGTCCAAAGTGTAATAAACGATATCATTATAGATCGGGAATGTGAAATCTTTCTTTATCTCTATACGTCCATAAGGAATCTCGGTATGGGCTAAATGAATAAGCTCTTCGTAATTCGATCCGGGTTTCCATGAATCCTTGATCGAGGCAATAGAGGCCCGGGCACGTTTTAGTTCGACATCCTCGCTATCTACTCGCTCGCGGTTGTCGTTCGGGATGAATAAGTATACGCAGACTTTTCCTTCCGGTTGATAACGATCGGAAACGAACCATCCCAATTGCTTGGCTTCGTCGATCACCATCATATAATCGTTAAACGGGGAGTTATAGGGCATGCCCAATTGCTCCGGTGTAAGGTAAGTATCGGAATTGATGTTGTAACGGGTGACGAATAAATCATATCCGCCCAGAGAGCCGTTCCCTTTGGATGCGTAATAAATCGTTACGCCATCGGATAGCACGAATGGATACCCATCGTCGGCGTCACTATTGATATTCATCGGTAACTGTTTCTCGTCTCCCCATTGATCCATGAGCTTGGATTGGGTAAAAAGACAATTGTGGTTACCGTCTGTCGGGTGGGCGTAATAAATCTTATCCCCCTTCTGGTTCATGTATACCGATGAGTTGCCCGGATCGTTTGTCTGGAAGAAATCTTGGTAAGTGGTCAACGTACCGCTTTCCTCGCTTAAGGTATAGGCTGATAAGAAATCATCTTTATCAACGACCAAGCTATCGATAATCTGGACATTCTCTACCTTATCAAGCATACGGCTTGCTTTGTTCGCCAAGTCCATACGGATCTGGTAAGGTTCCACATCTTGTTTCTTTTTTGTTAGGAGGGTGATGTATTCGTCGAACATCTCCTCGGCTTCGTTAAAACGATAGGTCTGGTAGTATACTTCTCCAAGGTATCGATAAGCGTCTTGTACCCTACGCTTTACGGCGACCTTAAGATGTTTCTCCGCTCCTGCTAAATCTCCGGTCTCGAAACAGCAAACACCATACCATTGATTATAAGAGGCATTGCTTGGCGCTTGTTTCACTAGTTTCTCGAACACAGGTTTGGCTTCCGCGTATTTCCCGTCGTTATATAATTTTTTTGCCTGATCAAGACTTTGCGCATGTAGTTGCATTCCTCCGCATATGAGTGTAACTCCTAGCGTATAAAGCAGCTTTTTGGATAACCGTTTCATTTTGTCTATTCTAGATTATATAGTTATGCAGTTTCAAAGATAAGAATATTTTTGTAGAGGCATACAAATCGAAAAGATAAATATATAATTTTGCGCCCGTAAAGGAAGTATATGGCAAAATTGACAGAGGACGAACGTTTGTTTCGCAAGATAGAGGATAAGGTAAAGAGAGCGATTTTCGACTATGGCTTGATCAATGATGGCGACCGGATCTTGGTCGGGTTGTCCGGAGGAAAAGATTCCTTGGCCTTGGTGGATTTACTGGGGCGCAGGTCGAAAATCTATTGTCCTCGGTTTGAGGTCGTGGTAGCGCATATCGTGATGACGAATATCCCTTATTGTTCGGATCGGGAATATCTTAGAAGTTGCGCGGAGGAGCATGATTTGCCTTTCATTGTCCATGAGACAAGTTTCGATCCTTCTACGGACACTCGTAAATCCCCCTGCTTTTTATGCTCTTGGACTCGCCGGAAAGCTTTGTTTGAGATCGCTAAGGCTCATAAATGCAATAAGATTGCGCTAGGGCATCATCAAGATGATATCCTAGAGACACTGTTGATGAACCTGACCCACCAAGGGGCTTTCGGAACAATGCCTCCCCGGTTGAAAATGGATAAGTTTGATATGGAGATTATCCGTCCGATGTGTCTGGTGGAAGAGAGGGAGTTGATTCAGGTCGCCGCATGGAAAGGGTACCGGAAACAATTGAAGAACTGTCCTTATGAGTCGGGTTCCAGTCGTTCGGATATGAAAGAGCTGCTGAAAAGTCTGGAAGCGATCAATCCGGAGGCCCGTTACAGTCTTTGGGGGAGCATGACGAATATACAAGAAGATTATTTACCTCGAAAAATAAGATAATATGCAAAGTGTTTATACGATTTTATTGTTGATCGTGTCTAATATTTTTATGACATGCGCTTGGTATGGTCATTTGAAGATGAAGCAACAGTTTAGCTGGTTCGAGCATCTTCCTTTGTTTGGCGTAATCCTGTTTAGTTGGTTTCTCGCTTTTTTTGAGTATTGTTTCCAAGTACCGGCGAATCGCATCGGTTTCCGGGATAACGGGGGACCGTTCAACTTGATTCAATTGAAAGTGATCCAAGAGGTGATTACGTTGGTGGTATTCGTGGCCTTCAGTACCATCGCTTTTAAGGGGGAGTCGTTTAAATGGAACCATGCGCTTGCTTTCGTATTCTTGGTAGCGGCGGTTTATCTGGTTTTCAAGAAATAAAGTCGTTGCGTTTGGCTTTGATAATCAGCGGAAAACCTTGATGCCTATTTTAAGATGCTTACAATGCCTATTCAAGCATGTTTATAATGCCCATTGTAAGCACCTTATAATGGGCATTGTTAAAACGCTATATGATCTGTTGGCTCAGATGTGTAAATATAGCTTCGGTCTCATCCGGATGGAACCATGTTATTTCTGGGTCCCGTTTAAACCAAGTCATTTGCTTCCGGGCGTAGACCCGGGAGTTTCGTTTGATTTTTTCCACGGCGAGGTCTAATGTCCATTCTCCGCTGAAGTAATTGAATAATTCTTTATAACCTACCGTGTTCAAGGAATTCAAATGACGGAAGGGATAAGCCCGGCGAGCCTCTTCCAATAATCCTTCGCTCATCATTTGATCTACACGTTGGTTGATGCGGTCGCATAATTCGTCACGATCTCTATTAAGCCCTACTTTGATGATCCGGAACGGACGCTCTTTCTTAATGTTCGTGCGGAAGGAGGAGTAAGGCTTGCCTGTCATCCGGCAAATCTCTACGGCATGGATCACTCGTTTGTAATTATTCCGGTCCACTTCCTCATAATGGACAGGGTCTGCTTCTTTTAATTCAGCGAGGATAGGGGCTAGTCCCTCGGTTTCAAATTGCATGTATAGGGCATCCCGGATCTCCGGTGTAACCGTCGGGATATCGTCAATACCTTTACATACGGCGTCGATGTACATCATAGAGCCTCCGGTCATTACGACGGTCGGGATCGTTTTATGTAATTCGGATAGGAGGGAGACCACATCTTCCTCGAAGTTGCTGGCGCTGTAATAATCGGTAAGCGAGAGAGTGCCTACCATATAATGCTTGACACGTGCCATTTGTTCCGGTGTAGGGGCAGCCGTGCCGATCGGAAGGTCTTTATAGAGCTGACGGGAGTCGGAAGAGATAATCGGAGAGCCGAAACGTTCCGCCACTTGGAGGCTTAACTCGGTCTTTCCGACTCCTGTCGGCCCAAGTAATATAACGAGGGAATTCATCAAAAGCGCTCGTCGTCGTAAGGATTATCCATCGGACCTTCGCCTAAACCGTCGAAGCCGCTTTTGTCTAATTCGTCCATATCGTATTCGGAGTCACCGTAAAAATCTTCTCCTACGTCCGTGCTACCGTTTTTAGCCTCGAACTCATCGAAAGAAACTATTTGGGCGGGAGGCGTACCTACCGATTTGCTGCAAATAGGAGCATCCAAGTCTTTTCCCGGAACGATCTCACGAAGTTCCATGAAGAAGGCACGTTCGGTCATATAATCGAAAACGAAAAGTAGTTTTTGGTGCTCGTCTTCCAACAATTCTTCCAGTTGAGTATCGGCCATGACATAGCTGTCTTCCTCGGAAGAGGTATCCATCTCCACTAATGTGATCTCTGTCTTTTTACTCCAGTCATCGTCACATATGAAGAAAGAGGTCATTTGATCCTTTGTATAACCTACAGAGTCGAGGATGGCGTTTTGCAAATCCAAGAAAGTAGACTCGGAATCAATCTTGATCTCGCGCTTGAAGTCATCTGCTTCATCTGATAGGATTAGAAATCTAAATAGCATAGTTGTTTAGTTTTATTATCGCCTCAAAAGTAGTAAAAATATGGATATACCCAATATACGTCGCTATAAATAATGAAAGAGGGTGCGCGTCTGATCCCTGTATCTGAGGCGACCGTCGTAGCTTCGTCTTCAACCTTCGTCAAAGAGACGGAACCTGCGGCTGAGATATTAGCGGCAGTTGTCACCTTGAATAGGTAATTGTAATATGGGTAAATAATAAAAATCACAGTATCAGATATCAATCTTTTGCATTTCGCCCGAAATGACATATCTTTACGACACCGTCCGCTATTGGGCCGTAACTTAAAACCTATCAACTATGGATAAAAAAGAGGAGGATCAACGCATGAAAGAATTAAAAGACCGATACATACGTTTCGATTGGGCGATCAAGAGACTGCTCCGGTAAAAAGCCAACTTCGGTGTGCTGGAGGGTTTTCTCACGGTTTTTCTTGGAGAGAAGATTACCATCGTGGAGCTACTGGAGAGCGAGGGTAATCAACTGTCTGAGGATGACAAGTTCAACCGGGTGGACATCAAGGCGCTTAACGACAAGGGCGAGATCATCATCGTGAAAATACAAAATATTCGCAAGCTATATTATCTCGAACAGGTACTCTATGGCGTGGCGAAAACCATAACCGAGTACATATCACTGGGCGAGGACTACCACAAGGTTAAGAAAATATACTCAATCAACATATTCTACTTCGACATCGGACGGGGCGAGGACTACCTTTATCACGGGCAGAATCATTTCATCGGCGTACATACCAAGGATCAATTGGTAGTCAACACGAAAGAGAGGAGCGTAATTGTCTCCAAGCTATCCCCCGAGATTTTCCCCGAATATATACTCATACGGACCAATAAGTTCGATAAGATAGCCGTCACTCCCCTAGAGGAATGGATGGACTACCTTAAAAGAGGAACAATTCGTCCTGACACCATGACTCCGGGATTAGGCGAGGCTCGAGAAAAATTGAGATACTACTCCATGACCCCCGAGGATAGATACGCTTACGACGAACACCTGAATGCGGTCATGATACAAAATGACGTATTGGATTCGGTGAAGCTTGAAGGATACCTGGAAGGACTAGCGGAAAGTAGAGCGGAAAATAAGGAGAAAGGTAAGGCGAAAGGACTGGCAGAAGGCGAGACAGAAGCGAACCTCGAAAACGCCAAGAAGATGAAAGCCATGGGGATCGATCTTGAAATGATCCGGCATATCACGGGAATTACCCTATAAATAATCTTTTGGTGACATAAATAGCGAATCGGCGCAAACCCCTCATCGTAAGATGTGGATTTGCGCCGATTTGTTTTTGGTTGTCCGGATGTTTGTGTCGCTTATTCGTCGATCGAACCTCTTACGATACCCCGGCTGGATGACTTGATGAAATTGAGGATCAAATCCCGTTCCTCGCTAGGCTCGTACTCGGTCTCGATCGCTTTCAGCGCCTCCGTATTATTCAAGCCTCGGGTATACAGCGTGCGATAGATGTCTTGAATCAAGAATACCTGCTGATTCGTGAATCCCCGGCGACGTAAACCTACGATATTGATACCGCAATAAACGATCGGATCACGGCCGATCAAGGTATAAGGAGGGATATCTTTTCCGATACGAGAACCGCCTTGTACCATCACGTGCTTGGATATACGCGTGAACTGATGCACCAAGGAACCTCCGCTTACGATAGCGAAATCATCAATCTCTACCTCCCCGGCGATTTGCGAAGCGTTACCGATGATAATATGGTCTTTTAAGACGCAATCATGGGCCACGTGCGAATAAGCCATGATTAAGCAATTGCGACCTACCACGGTCTTACCTTTGGAAGCGGTACCCCGGTTGATCGTCACGCATTCGCGAAGCGTTGTGTTATCTCCGATTTCCGCCGTCGTGGTTTCCCCCGCGAATTTCATGTCTTGAGGGATACCGGCAACGACCGCTCCCGGGAAAATATTGCAATTTTTACCAATCCGTGCGCCATCCAAGATAACGGCGTGAGAATATATACGGCAATTATCACCGATTACGACATCTTTCTCAATCACGGCAAACGGATCGATAGTTACATTCTGGCCGATCTGGGCCTCTGGATGAACGACTGCTAGAGGAGATATATTCATTATCGTACTTTATCTTATTATTTGTTTTTTACAATCTGAGCCATGAACTCGGCTTCACTAACCAATTTATCACCAACGAATACATACCCTTTCATGGTAGAGATCCCGCGGCGAATCGGTGCCAATAATTCCAGACGTAAGATCAACGTATCGCCCGGAACGACTTTTTGGCGGAATTTCACGCCATCTATTTTCATGAAGTAGGTAGAATAACGCTCTGGCTCATCTACGGAATTCAAGACTAGCAAACCACCTGTTTGTGCCATAGCCTCAACCTGTAGAACTCCCGGCATGACCGGCTCCTGAGGGAAATGCCCTTGGAAGAACGGTTCGTTGGTCGTGATGTTCTTTACGCCTACGATATAGTTCCCGCCAACCTCGATAATCTTGTCAACCAATAAGAACGGATAGCGGTGCGGCAATAATTCACGGATACGGTTGATATCCATCACCGGCTCACGGTTCGGATCGTATACCGGGGCTTGCACCTCGTTCATCTTGATATCCTTGCGGATCATACGAGCTAACTGGTTATTGATCTTATGTCCCGGACGGGTAGCGATCACACGTCCGCGGATCGGCTTACCGATCAAGGCGATATCTCCGATCACGTCGATCAATTTATGACGTGCCGGTTCGTTATCGAATACAAGCGGCTTGTTATTGATATAGCCTAATTCCTGCACGTTCTTGTGAGGGATGTTCAACATATCTGCCAATTTGTCCAAAGATTCTTGCGGTATCTTCTGGTCGTAGATAACGATCGCATTGTCTAAATCGCCACCCTTGATCAAGTTGTGGTTGAGCAACATCTCCACTTCGCGTACGAATACGAACGTACGTGAAGCCGCCAATTCTGTCGGGAATTCGCTGAGATCGTTTAACGTGGCGAATTGGTTGGAAAGCACGGGCGAATCGAATGAGATCAATACGTTCACGCTGAACTTATCATCCGGAAGGATGATCAACGAAGAACCGGTTTCCTCATCTTTTACCTCGATCTTGTGCTTTACGATATAATAATCCTTCGGAGCGTTTTGCTCAACGACCCCTGTCTTTTGGATTTCCTCGGAGAAGAAGCGAGAACTTCCGTCTAGGATCGGAAACTCGGGTGCGTTTACCTCGATCAAGCAGTTATCGATCTCGTAAGCGTATAAAGCAGCCATCGCATGCTCGATCGTACTTACTTGAACGCCATTCTTGCTAAGCACCGTACCTCGCTGTGTATTAACCACGTTCTCGGCCAAGGCGTCAATCGTCGGTTGGCCTTCCATATCGACACGTTTGATCTTGTATCCATGGTTCTCGGGTGCGGGATTAAACGTAATCTCTATATCTAATCCGGTATGCAACCCTTTTCCTTTCAAGGAGAAACTTGCCGCAAGCGTTTTCTGTTTTTGCATAGGTCTTTATTGTTTATTAATTTCTTTCTTGAGTTGTTCGATTTCCCGTTGCATTTGCCCCAGCGAGCGGTATATATCCGGAAGACGGTTGAAGATCGCGCTGGAACGCATGAAGTTCTTAGCGTTGATCGCCGGCGCCCCGAGCAATGTCGTCGCTTCCTTCACGTCGCTGATAACGCCAGCCTGAGCTCCGAATACGACGTGGTCCGCCACATGGATATGTCCGGCCAGACCCGCTTGTCCCCCAAACATGCAATGCTTTCCTATTTTTACGGAACCGGCGATGCCGACTTGCGCCGCCATCACGGTATTCTCGCCTACCTCCACGTTATGAGCGATTTGTACGAGATTGTCCAGCTTAACGCCTCGGCGAATGATCGTAGAATCCATCACCGCACGGTCAATTGTCGTATTGGCTCCGATCTCTACATCATCCTCGATAATAACGTTGCCTAATTGCGGGATTTTCTTGTAAGTCTCACCTTCGGGAGCGAATCCGAAACCGTCGGCCCCGACTACGCTACCGGCATGAAGGATACAATTATTGCCGATCGTACAATTCTCGTAAACGGTGGCATGCGGATAGAATACGCAGTTATCTCCTACCGTCACGTGATCACCGATATAAGCGTGCGGGTATACCATACAGTTCTTACCCATTTTTACGCCTTCTCCGATGTAGGCGAAGTTACCGACATAACAATCGTCGCTCACGGTCGCGGAAGCGGCGATAAAAGCGGTAGGATCAACCCCCTTCTTTTTGCTCTTCGATTGCTCTACCAAATTTAATAACATCGCGAGCGCCGCATAAGCGTTCTCTACTTTTACAAGTGTGGCTCTTATCGGTTGTTCCGGTTTGAAATCATTATTCACCAAAACAATGCTTGCCTCGGTATTATAAATATGATGCGCATATTTAAGATTCGCCAAAAAGGTCAATGTACCTGGCTTTCCTTCTTCTATTTTAGAGAAGTTGCTGACTTTAACGTTCGGATCTCCTTCGATCGTTCCGTTCAGGAAGCCGGCAATTTGTTGGGCTGAAAACTCCATTACTTATTCAATTATATATGTATCTTCGTTGACTGTCCGCTGTTTATAGACAGTTAGTTTGCAAAAATGGTGAAAATTCTTTATATAGCCTATGCTTTGCAGGGAATAATTCCCTTATCGTGTAGATAACCGGCCATTTCTTTCTGTACGGCATGCGCCGCCTCGCGGGCTACGTTGGCGAAAGCCTCCGTCTTATCCGCGTAAATAATCGCACGGGAAGAATTTACCAAAAGACCGCATTGGTCGTTCATCCCGTATTGAGCTACTTCCGCCAAGCTTCCGCCTTGAGCGCCCACGCCCGGGACTAACAAGAAATGATTCGGGGCCTGTTTACGGATATCAAGGAACATCTTGCCTTGGGTAGCGCCCACTACATACATCATTTGCTCGTCGGTTGCCCACTCTTGCGATTTCTTTAATACTTTCTCGAAAAGACGTTCACCATTCGCGTCTTCCGTCATTTGAAAGTCATGTGAGCCTTTATTGGAGGTTAAGGCCAATAAGATTACCCAAGCCTCCGGGTAGATCAAGAAAGGCTTTACGCTATCCTCGCCCATATAGGGAGCGACCGTTACGGCATCTACCTTGATATGATCGAAGAAAGAACGGGCATACATCTCGGAGGTATTTCCGATATCGCCACGTTTCGCGTCGGCGATGATAAATTGATCGGGATAATTCTCCCGTAAGTAAGCCACAGTCTTCTCAAAAGCCATCATGCCCTTTGTACCGAGGCTCTCGTAAAAAGCCAGATTCGGCTTGTAAGCGACACAATAATCGGCGGTAGCGTCGATGATCGCTTTATTGAACGCGAAAATAGGATCTTCTTCCGACAATAGATGTTGCGGGATCTTTTTTATATCTGTATCTAATCCGACACAAAGGAAGGATTGTTTCTTTTTAATATTCTCGAATAGCTGTTGTTTGTTCATTTTCTTATTCAGTATGAAATGATTGGATGTGTTTACAATTCAGACTCTTTCAGTCGCTCAGCGTTCTCCGCTACGATCAGGTGATCCAAGCAATCTTGAATCTCGCCGTCCATAAAGGCTGAAAGATTATAGATCGTGTAATTGATACGGTGATCCGTGATACGCCCTTGCGGGTAATTGTACGTACGGATCTTCGCGGAACGGTCACCGGTAGATACCATGGTCTTACGCTTGCTGGCGATATCGTCTAGGTATTTCTGGTGTTCCTTGTCATAAATAAACGAACGAAGACGGGTAAGCGCCCTTTCTTTGTTCTTCGGCTGGTCTCGTGTCTCCGTACATTCGATCAAGATTTCCTCACTCACACCTGTAATGGGGTTCTTCCAGACATAACGCAGACGGACACCTGATTCCACCTTGTTTACGTTCTGACCACCAGCCCCACCGGAGCGGAAGGTATCCCATTTAATCTCCCCTTCATTAATCTCAACATCAAATTCATCCGCCTCAGGCAATACGGCGACCGTGGCGGCGGAGGTATGTACACGTCCTTGCGTCTCCGTAGCCGGTACACGCTGTACACGGTGTACACCAGACTCATACTTCAACGTTCCGTATACTTTCTCGCCCGATACCGTGAAGATGATTTCCTTAAAGCCGCCGGATGAGCCTTCGCTAAAGCTAGACACGCTTATTTTCCATCCCTTCAGTTCGCAATACTTCACGTACATACGATATAGATCACCGGCGAAAAGGGCGGCTTCGTCACCTCCCGTTCCTCCTCGTATCTCAACGATCGCGTTCTTGTCGTCTTGCGGATCAGCGGGAACGAGCAATAATTTTATCTCTTCTTCCAAAGAGGGAATACGTTCGTTGCAGGTATCCAGCTCCTCACGGGCCATTTCCCGCATCTCCGGATCTTGCTCGGACTCAAGCAAGGCTTTCGCTTCCTCGATCCCGTTCAATACTTTCACGTATTCCGAACGAGCTCCCACGATTTTCTCCAAATCACGGTACTCTTTGTTCAGTTTTACGAACCGTTTCATGTCGGCGATCACCGCCGGGTCGGTAATAAGCGTACCGACTTCCTCGAAACGGCTCACTAATCCGTCTAATTTACCAAGTAAACTATTTTCGGCCATTTATCTTTATTAATAGGTGAAGCGACCTTTCTCGCTTTCGATAATCAATTCATTTTTATCAGCTTCCTCTACGAAACCCACGATTTGCGCATCAATACCAAAGCTTTTTGAGATGCTGATTACTTCTTCCGCATGCTCGGGAGCGATGTAGATCTCCATCCGGTGTCCCATATTGAATACCTTGTACATCTCGCTCCAGTCCGTACCGCTCTGCTCCTGAATCGTGCGGAATAACGGTGGGATAGGGAAGAGATTGTCCTTGGTTACACGCTTGTTCTCTACGAAGTGCATAACTTTTGTCTGAGCCCCTCCCGAACAATGTACCATGCCATGGATTTGAGAGCGTAGTTTATCAAGCAATACCTTAATTACCGGCGCATAGGTACGTGTCGGCGAAAGCACCATCTTTCCGGCGTCTATCCCTAATTCCTCGATCTTATCCGTAAGTTTCAATCCTCCGGAGTAAACCAATTCTTCGGGAACGGCGGCATCGTAGCTTTCCGGATATTTCTGCGCTAAATACTTGGAGAAGACATCATGGCGGGCAGAGGTCAAACCATTGCTACCCATACCTCCATTGTATTCTTTCTCGTAAGTGGCTTGTCCGGAAGATGCCAGACCTACGATCACGTCTCCTCCTTGGATATTCTTATTGTCGATTACGTCCGAACGTTTCATGCGGCAAGTGACCGTACTATCTACGATGATGGTACGAACTAAGTCGCCAACGTCTGCGGTCTCGCCACCTGTCGCATAGCAACCAACGCCCATCTCACGTAACTCTGCCAGCAACTCATCTGTTCCATTGATGATCGCCGAGATCACCTCGCCCGGAACCAACAGCTTGTTACGTCCAATTGTAGAAGAGACCAAGATATTGTCTACGGCACCTACGCAAAGCAGGTCGTCGATATTCATGATAAGAGCGTCTTGGGCGATACCTTTCCACACCGAAAGATCTCCGGTCTCTTTCCAGTACATATACGCCAAGGACGATTTGGTACCGGCACCATCCGCATGCATAATATTACAATATTCAGGATCACCGCCTAAGATATCGGGGATGATCTTACAGAACGCTTTCGGAAAAATTCCCTTATCGATGTTCTTTATCGCGTTGTGAACATCTTCTTTTGAAGCGGAAACGCCTCGCAGGTTATAACGTTGATCACTCATTGTACTATATTATTTGAACCGCAAAGGTAATACTTTTTTATGTTACTTATCTAAGTTTTAAGACATCTCCTTCCTCCGGGATGTAATCTTTGTCTTTTTTATTCATTTTATACAGACTCTTGATCTGGATTCCGTACATCTGCGCGATACTGTGCATAGACTCTCCGACTTGTACTACATGGTCGTAATTCGGCTTGTCCGCTTTCTTCTTTTTCTTTTCCAGATATACGATATCGCCTGCCTGCAACGGGAAGTCTTCGGGCACCTCGTTGAATTTCATCAACTGCTTGGCCTTGAATCCCATGCTTCGGGCGATCTGGTCGAAACTGTCGTTATCCTTAGCGTATACATAGATCAAACCGTGGGTACGATAGACTTGATAATTGAACACCGGAAGATTTTGCTTCTTGGTAGAGGTCTTCTTTGTTCCCTTACCGGAGTCAAAGCGGTATAACTCATAATCTTCGATAACCTTGATTAATTTATTTGCGTAAGCACGATCGGTGGCGTAACCGCATTTTTGTAGTCCTTTGGCCCAGCCTTTGTAATCCTTGATGTTTAATTTGAACAGGCGTTCGTAGCGGGAGCGTTCGGCGAGGAAGCGGGAATGGTCATCATAAGAATCCTCTACTCGTTTGTATTTCCGGAAGCACTCTCCCCGCAGGTCGTCGTCGTGATAGACCCTGCCGCCTCGCCAGTCCGAATGGCATTTGATACCGAAGTGATTGTTGGAGCGTCTGGCCAAGTCGCTTTGCCCAGCTCCGGATTCCAGTAATCCTTGCGCTAAGGTGATACTTGCCGGAATGCGATATTTCTTTTGGTGTTGAATCGCCAAATCACTGTATTTACTGATGTATTTTTGATAGGAAGTCAGCTTCCGCTGGCTTTCCGCCCCTGCGCTTAAACAGACGAGGGACAATAATAATATACCTAAAAAATGAAGGGATAAACGCATAACTGTTCTTTTCGATCCGATTTTACCGGACAAATATATAAAAGAAAATACATATCTACCGAGAATTGATGGGTTAAAAATAGGAGATACGGGCTAGATAATCGTAATGCTCCCCATCTTCTATTTTTTCCGCTTTAAAGCCGGCTTGCCTTGCGTATAGATTCAGCGTGTTGAAATCTATATATAACCAATCAAATGAATCCCCTTTGATACTTTTATATTGCATGCGGAAATCGATCTCTCCGAAATAATCATCCTCGGGGGCGATATCCAGATTCCCGTCTTCATCTTCAAATAAATAACTTAAGTCGCTAGAGTCAAGTAAAAGCTGTCCGTCCCGGGCTAGAACCTCTTTTAAGCGGTGAAAGAAAGCCGGGAGATTTTCCAGTTTACCGATAATCCCGGAACCGTTCATTAAGAGAAGAATGGTATCGAATGGTCCGGTTAAGCTCTTGTCAAAAAAATTCTGTAAGCGGGCGTCTTTTACGCCCCGTTTGTTCATGGCCTCTACGGAAAGAGGGGATATATCGATAGCGGTAACCTCTTTACCCATTTCCTGTAAAGCCAAGGTGTGGCATCCACTTCCGGCACCAACATCCAATATTTTACCTGTACTGAGTTGAAGGGCTTTCTGTTCCAAGGAGGGCATTTCTTGGAAAGTCCGGAATAATTGATTCACGGGAATCTCATCTTCATCGAACATGGAGGAGAATACACGGAGTTTACTCGCTTTTCCATGTGCGAGATAATCGATGATAGCGGCGCCCATCGGGTCTTTATCGGATGTAAGAAGCATTGAATGCATATGTCTTTGTTCTATATTAAGGTATATTCTATGATGTGGGTGCGAAATTAATATATTCTTTTTATATTTATAGCCTATAAGAATTATAGTTATGTTTCTTTCAAAACATTAAAACAATCAAGAAAATGAAAGAATTGAAATTAGAGACCCGGGTAGAGGTCTATGCGGTAGGAGAATTGGATAATATATATAGGCAATTGTACGAGGCCGCTTTTGAAGCCTCGAAAAAAGCTTATGCTCCTTATTCCAAGTTTCATGTGGGAGCGGCGGTTCTATTGGAGAATGGGGAGATACTTTCCGGAAATAATCAGGAAAACGCAGCCTATCCGTCTGGGCTTTGCGCGGAGCGGACCACCTTATTTTATGCGGGAGCACGTTATCCGGATGCGGCAGTTCAGATTTTGGCGATCGCGGCTATGAAGGATGGGGAACGTGTGGATCTTATCACGCCTTGTGGTGCCTGCCGGCAAGTGATGTTGGAAACCGAGCAACGTTATAACAAACCTATGAAAGTCCTTCTTTGTGGAAAAGAGGAAGCGTATCTCGTTCCGAGCGCGACGGCCTTGTTGCCGTTTTGTTTCAGTAAGTCTGATTTGATCTGATAGAATAAAAAGAGGCAAGAACGATTCTCGCCCTTGCCTCTATATGTAATAATTAAGTTCGATTAGATCCCTAAAGAAGCCTTGATCTGATTGATCTTTTCTTCTGCCGCTTTCTCTGCCTCCGGCAATTCATCGATACTCTTTACCTTGGAGTGAACCTCGCAATAGAATTTGATCTTCGGTTCTG
The DNA here is from genome assembly GCF_003670185.1 of Parabacteroides sp. CH2-D42-20. Lineage (NCBI taxonomy): Bacteria > Pseudomonadati > Bacteroidota > Bacteroidia > Bacteroidales > Tannerellaceae > Parabacteroides > Parabacteroides sp. CH2-D42-20. The sequence continues at coordinate 60,946 of NZ_RAYG01000003.1, forward strand.
TTCCGGAAGGACGGATAGATACTTTCGTATTATCTTCCGTGAAGTATTGAAGCACATTAGAGGTAGTAGGCATATCTAATGTAACGGTTTCGTTCTCTGCATAGTCCTTACCTTTCAATGTAGAGTAATCGTAGAAATAAGTTACCTTAGAGCCTGCGATCTCTGTCAATGGGTTCTCGCGGAACTTTTTCATCATAGCCTCGATCTCTTCCGCTCCACTCTTGCCTTTCTTCACGACAGAGATACCTTTCTCCTTAGAGAAGCCGTATTCCACGTAAATCTTCTGAAGCAATTGATACAAACTCAAACCTTGATCTTTTGCCCAAGCTGCGATCTCGGCTAAGATAACGCAAGCGGAAACAGCGTCTTTATCGCGAACGAAATCCTCGCAAAGGAATCCGTAGCTTTCCTCGCCACCACCAATATAGTTTTTCTTGCCTTCGTTCTCACGCATAACGTTAGCGATCCATTTGAAGCCTGTATAAACATCGTACATTTCTACGCCATTACGCTCGGCGATCGTCTTGATCGTCTCTGTCGTAACGATTGTCTTTACGATATATTCTTTACCATTGATCTTACCTAACTCTTTCCAGCGAGTGATTAAATAGTAAACGAACATCAAAGCGGTTTGGTTACCATTCAAAAGTACCCATTCGCCTTCGTTATTCTTAACGGCGGCACCTACACGGTCTGCGTCCGGATCGGAAGCCATTACCAATTCAGCGTCAGTCTCTTTTGCTTTCTCTACAGCCATAGCTAAAGCAGCCGGCTCTTCCGGGTTCGGAGAGATAACCGTCGGGAAATCACCGCTAACAACATCTTGTTCCGGTACATGGATAATGTTCGTGAATCCGTAAGCTTTCAAAGCGGCAGGAACCAATTTAACACCTGTTCCGTGAATTGGAGTATACACGATCTTCATGTCCTTATGGCGGGAAATAGCCTCCGGAGACAAAGAAATCGTTGTTAATTCCTTGATATATTCATCATCGATCGCTTGTCCGATGATCTCGATCAATTCTTTATTTCCTTTGAATTTAATCTCGCTAGCGTTACGGATCTTGTTAACCTCAGCGATCGTATTCTTATCGTGCGGGGCGATCATTTGTGCGCCATCATCCCAATAAGCCTTGTATCCGTTGTATTCTTTCGGATTGTGAGAAGCCGTCAAGATGATACCGCTCTGGCATCCCAGTTTACGGATAGCGAATGACATTTCCGGAGTCGGACGCAGGTCTTCGAATAAATAAACCTTGATACCGTTAGCGGAGAAGATATCGGCTGATATTTCCGCGAACTTACGGCTGTTGTTACGGCAATCGTGGCCGATGACAACCTTTATCTGCTCAAGATCTGCGAATTCCTTTTTCAGATAGTTGGATAAACCTTGGGTAGCCGCGCCAACCGTATATATATTCATACGATTTGAACCTACTCCCATGATTCCCCGCAATCCACCTGTTCCGAATTCTAGGTCTTTATAAAAACACTCGATTAACTCAGTAGGATCTTCGTTGTCAAGTAACGCTTGAACTTGAGCACGAGTTTCCGCATCATAACTTTTCGTAAGCCATCCTTGTGCCTTACTTCTTACCATTTCTAATAAGTCGTTGTTTTCCATGTTTATAATATTATTGTGTTTATTGTTGAGCAATCTACTCAATACGATAAATATACAAGAAACAAATATACGAATTTCTTAAAGTAAAGCAATCAAAGGACTTATATTTTGCCTAAAAAATACGATAAATCGTCCTACCAAGTAAACGGATGTGTATAAATCGACTCATTTCCGCAAGCATCCGTTACGATTAATTTAAGTTCATGCTTGCCTCTTTGCAACCTCTTTTTATCGAAGCGATAGGTAATAACCGATTTATTATTCATCTCGAATAAGACAAACTGCCCGTCTATTTCTCCCCGGTAGGTTTGTACCCCGCTTAAGTTATCGGACAAACGGAATATGAAGTTCTGTTTGCTGATCCACGTCTGTTGGTTGATCGGCGTGATAACCGGAGCCTTTGTATCTTGTTGTATCTTATAACTGCCGAATTCCTTGATATTTGCGTCGATCCAGCCATTACGGTATGTACCGCCCATCCAAGAGGCACGTCCGTTTTGTAAGCGAACCACACCATATTGTTGTTTATTCTCAAGCGTATCGCTTTGCAAGAATAGTGATAACTGGGCCGTTCCATGCAAAGGGATTGGCTTATCGTGCAATATGTGGGTGGCTGATAATGAGGTACTATCTTCTTTCACCGAATAGCGGAAGTAGAGGTCATTATATAGATTACCTTTAGGCATGACGAGACGGATGCCTTTAGCGCCGAACCTATTCTCGCTACCCCAATGGAATAATTCTGTATGAGTCGTATCGATCTGGGGAATCTCTTGTTTCTTTCCCTCGATCCAGATGGATAAACGGGTGGCATTGCCGAAAGCGTCAGCAAGTGTATACGTCAAATGATAGGTACGAGGTTCATCTATACGCAAGATTCCCCGGTTTACGCTTTCAAGGAAGCGTAGACGGTTTCCCGGCTCGATGAAACTACGCATATAGAAAGAGCGATGATCTTTCCATTCTTCGTAATCTGTGAATGTGTTCAGATAACGGGTCTCGTCAAATGCGAACTTATCGAGATTACTATGGAAAATCACTTGGCTGTCTGCCGTGAGCGTGATTTCTCGTACGCCATAAATGTTAGTCGTATTATCCATATAATCATAGGCTTTTACAGCGAGCCCTATTTCTCCCCATGCCTCGATTTTTCCAGTGATTGTCTGTTTCCCGTTTTTCGCCGTGACGGGTTTTATCTCAAGCTTCTTGCTTTTGCCGTTTACTACGCCTTTTCCTTCGATGGGGACGATCTGTATTCCTTGGATTTTAGGAGGACGGGTATCGGTTATCCGATCCGAGAAATAATCCAAGGGGTCCATGACTTCCTCGGTCTCGGTGTCTCGTATCTCAAAATGGAGATGAGGTCCACCAGAGCTTCCGGTATTGCCGCTTAACGCTACGACTTCATTTTTCTCGACAGGAAGCAAATCCGGCGTAAGGAAGAGATTTACATTGAAACTTTCTTGTGCGTATTGTTGCTCTTTTACATAATTCGCTATTTTCTTCGAGAATTTTTGTAGATGGCCGTATACGGTGGTCGTTCCATCCGGGTGTGTGATGTAAAGCCCGTTACCGTAGCCCCATGGACTTACGGATATACGTGATACGTATCCTTCTTGTACCGTATGTACGGGTTTACCTTCTACCCCTTGTGTCTTGAAGTCTATTCCGGAATGGAAATGATTACTTCTTAACTCACCGAAGTTTCCGCTCAGTAAGATCGGGAAATCGAAAGGATTCCTAAGTTGCTGGGCGTTTGTGTTGATTATGTGGGAGCCGATGATTGCGAATAGACCGGCTAGATATATGGATCTAATATTCATAGGTATTACGTATTTTGACAGACAAAGATAATCGTTTTCGATGAATTATCTATCTCTTATCCTTTGGTATCGGACTTGTACCTGATTTCATGGGGCGAGCCTTTCTTTTTTCCAATGGCCGTCCGGTTGAAGGGTATATACTATGCGATCATGAAGCCGGTTGGGCCTACCTTGCCAGAACTCGATACGTTCGGGAATGACGGCATACCCGCCCCAGTGAGCCGGACGCTCCACTTCTTTTCCAATCCAACGAGCTGCCTCTCTAATGAAAGCTCGTATAAGTTGCATACGGCTGCCGATGGGTTGACTTTGTGGGGATATACGAGCTCCGATCCGGCTTTTATACGGGCGTTTTTTGAAATATTGATCCGATTCATCCGGGGGGACTTTTTCAGCCGTACCTTCGATATGTACCTGCCTTTCTAATTGATGCCATACAAACGAAAGAGAGATTGCCGGGTTTTGTGCCAGTTGCCTGCCTTTTCGGCTTTCGTAGTTGGAGTAGAAAATAAACTTATCATCATGCAGGTCCTTTAATAAGACGGTACGGGTGGAAGGTTTGCCTTCTGGAGATACGGTCCCTACTAGCATGGCCGTGGGTTCATCTACTTTGCTGTCTATAGCCTCTTGTAACCATTGACTGAAAAGCAAGAATGGGTTATCCGGAAGTTCACTTTCCCTTAATCCTCCTTTTGTGTATTCTTGCCGGATTGAGGCGAGATTTATTTCCATATGTGTTCTGTTTGCTTGTTGACTACATAGCTTTTCTTCTTTAATAGGATAACAAGAGATCGGAAAAAAGGTTTCAATGTTTTCCTTTCAGCGTTTGATCTGAGAACGTATTAGGAAATCGACTGTTAATGGTAAATGGTCACTAAAACCGCCCTCATATTTAAAGCCGTAATAGGTTCGAAAAGGACGTACCCCCCGCCATGTTTTATCCTTAGTCAATAAAAAATCAGGAGCGAATATGTGGATGCTTTCCGGAATGATATGCATGGAAGACTCTTGCGTGATGAGATCCCGGTTTACGATTATTTGATCGAGTTGGCTCCATTCGCCTTGGTATTTATGACTACCCGGGAATTGAGTTATATGGGGGCTTGCGAACAAATTATAATAGGTACAAGATGTGGAATCTGTGATCTGCGTATTTTCAGGAAAGGCTTGGGCAGCGAATATCTCGGAAATACTTCTGTCTTGAGGGGTATCATTGAAGTCTCCCATAATGAGTATCTGCGGCTTTTCTCGTATCAGTAACAGGGAATCGCTAGATCCCCGTAAAGTGCGGGCCGCGTCAAAACGATCCTTTTCACTTTCTTTTTCTCCTCCGTAGCGGGAGGGGAAATGACACACGAAAACATCTAAGGTATCGCCTGTTATGATCTTTCCATATACGTGTAGGATATCTCGGGTTAATTTGTGTTTGTTCCCGGAGAAACGAATTGGAATGGATTCATGTCGTAAATAAAAGAATTGATCTCGTTGATAAAGAAGAGCGACATTAATACCTCTGGGATCGGGGCTTTGAGTGATAATATATCGGTAATCCTGCCAGCGGAGCGGTGTGCGACGGGTAAGATGAGACAGGACGGAGTCATTCTCGACTTCGCAAAGAGCTATTAAGGCCGGTGTGCTCCATTCCCCGGCAGCGCTTATTACTTTCGCTATTTGTTGTAGTTTATGATAGTAGCGGCTTTGTGTCCAGTACCGGTTGCCGGAAGGTAGAAATTCATCGTCGTTCTTGGTTGGACTATCCCTTGTGTCGAAAAAGTTCTCCACATTATAGGTCATAACCTTGAACGTAGCTTGGGCAAATAACGGAGGGGAGGCAAAGAATAAAAGAAAAAACATAAAAATCTTCATAGTTAAAGCTTTGATTAATTGTTAATATGTAATGTATTCTTATTCGTTTGAATCTTCGGTCTCTTCCTGAACAAACTCGTAGGCTCCTATGGTCGGGCCGTTTGAACTGGTTAGCCGGTTGACACCGTAACGATCGATCGGATAATTCTTCGTTATCTCGGGATCTGCTTTTCCGACTCCGGTAGTCGATACGGAATCTGGCCGGAAATCATAGGTGTATTTATTTTGCTTGCCTCCTACTTTCCGATAGGAAGGAGTCTTTTTGATGAACAAGACCTCCTTGAAGTGATCGCTGGAGGATTCTTTGGCCTTAAGCGCACAGTGATTGAACCGATAATCGAAATCTGTACTGCCATCTGCTTTTAATTCGACATCGTAACTTCCATCGATAGTGCAATTGTCAAAATAAGCTTGCGTGATAGGATACGGGCCATTTCCGTCTACTGTTACGTTATTGAGCAAGTACAGGCATTTACTATCTAAAGGAACAGTCTCGCTGGCCATTTCCCTTTTGGTTAAACTCATGTAATTAGCCATCGTACAGTGAGCGAAGTAATATTTACCACCGACTAAAGTGAGTACACTTCCTCCGGCATTGCTGAATTCCGTATTTGTAGCGATAACATCACAATTGATGGCGAAGAATAGATCGCTCCCCATATTCGTGATCTGTGAGTTATTTATCTTGATCTTTGGCCGGTCCGGGGTGGAAGGCTCGCAATATACACCGGAGGTACCATTACGTACGATTACATTATCCCAGACATTCCCGTAGCTATCCGCCTTAAAGGTAATGCCTCCCCATTGTCCGGGAGTCCGGTCATACGGTAATATATCATTTAGTATATAATCCAAACGGTCGCCTCGGAAAGTGATAGGCTCATCCAAGGTGCCTAAAGCGTTCATGGAGCCGTGAACGATCAGGCTCGCTTTATCATGCATATAGAAAGTAGCCCCCTTCTCAATATTCAATGAAACCCCTTTAGCGATAACCAAACTATCGTAGATCAAATAAGGACGATTGGCCGTGAGGATAGAATCTTTTGTAATCGTAACACCGCCTTTGTAAAGATTAACATCCTGCCCATAGGCTTCCAATAATACGGATTGACGGATGCCATTCACGGTGAAAAGTACGGAATCCTGTATCAACAGAGGTTGATTACCCCCATTCGGATCGACCGTTACTTCCACGAATACATACATGCTGTCGTTGGCGAGTATCCCTACATTATTAAATGAGCTACCTTTGCGTCCATCCACATTCATGCGGAAGCCGGTTGCCTCTCCACTGGCCAGCATGATGGACTCAATGCTCAGAGGTTCACTATTTTTATTGTAGATCATAAATTGACGAGTGGTAGAACCGATCGTACTGAAGATCGTGTCAAAAGCGAGCGTGTCTGTCGAGAAGCTTAGCCGGTAAGTCGGGTTGGTGGAATAATGATCATCCAAACCGTCGCATGCCGGAAGCATGTTCAACAGAAGCGTCGCGAGTATAAATAGCGTTATCGTTAATCTTTTCATTTTCGTAAATGTTAACTGTAAATATCTTGTGTTCTTGTTTCAATAGATAAACAAAATTATCATAAAAAAGTTGCAAGACATTAACATAAAAAAAGAGGATAGACACGGTTATCGTGTCTTTCCTCTTCCTATAACGCAAAAAACGTTGGTTTATTTTGCGGGGATGCTCTTTAATAATTCAAGAAGGTGGCTCCACCATAAACCGACCGTAGCGATCTCGATACGCTCGTTGGGTGAATGTACGTCACGCAAAGTAGGCCCGAAAGAGATCATATCCAGTTTCGGATATTTTTCCAAGAACAAACCGCACTCTAATCCGGCGTGGATGGCCATGATCTTGGCGTCTTTGTTGAATAGGCGTTTGTAAGTCTCCTGTGCGATCTTCAAGATCTTAGAGTCGGGGTTCGGGGCCCATCCCGGATAGCCGTCGCCATGTTTTACATCTGCTCCAGCCAATAGGAACGTGGAGGCTACCGTATTGGCGATAGCGATCTTGCATGATTCGATAGAGCTACGTTGGCTGGTACCGACCAAGATCGTATTGCCTTCTTTCATCTTTACGGAAGCAAGGTTGGTAGAAGTCTCTACCAAGCCTTCTATATCGTGGCTCATACCGATTACGCCGTGCGGACAAGCGTGCAAGGCGTAGATTAATTTCTCGGCGGTGGCATTGTCTATATGGTACTCCGGACGATCCGTGGACTCCATCGCTAACTGAACGTTCGGATCTACATGTTTCAACTCATTTTCAACGTCGGCGGCGAAATGGTTCAGCAAGATACGTACATCCTCCTTATTTTCCGGATGCAAGCCGATCACGGCGTGTGCCTCGCGAGCGATTGCGTTACGTAAGTTTCCTCCATCGATAGAGCAAAGAACGAAATCATATTTCTTTTTCAATAAGAATAAGAAACGAACCAAGATCTTGTTGGCATTGCCTAATCCTTTGTGGATCTCGCCACCGGAGTGACCGCCATTCAACCCTTTCACGTCGATACGGAAATACTGCATCTTATCGGACGTAGGAACTGGCTCGTAATGGAAAGTCGCTTGCGTGTCTTTACCTCCGGCGCAACCCATAAAGATCTCTCCCTCGTCCTCGCTATCGAGATTTAACAAGATATCTCCGGTCATGAAACCTTCTTTCAAGGCTTTCGCTCCGGTCAAACCTGTTTCTTCGTCTACCGTGAACAAACATTCGATCGGACCGTGTTGGATATCATCTGAGGCAAGCAAAGCCAACTCGGCCGCTACACCGATACCATTATCGGCTCCCAAAGTAGTGCCGTTGGCACGCAGCCATTCGCCGTCGACGATCGTCTCGATCGGATCATTGTCGAAATCGTGTTTCGTACCGTTATTTTTCTCGCAAACCATATCCATGTGAGACTGCAATACGACTACCGGACGATCCTCCATTCCCGGAGTGGCAGGCTTTGACATTAAAAGGTTGCCGGCTTCATCTTTCTTGATAGCTATTTTGTACTCTTTCGCGAATGATTCTAGGAATTCAATCATTTTGCCTTCCTTTTTTGAGGGGCGAGGCACTTGGGTTACTTGATGGAAGAACTTCCATACGATAGTAGGCTTTAAATCAGTAATCTTCATAATGTTACAATGTATTATAGATGTTACTCTAAAGTTAATAAAACCGCAACTGAAAGAGCTTAGTTCGAAAAAAAGTAGAATAAAATGCCAAAAAGACACTTAGTAATCACTTAAACTCTTATATTTGCGTCCACAAATATAGAGAAAATGCTTACAACGTTATTATTTACGGTCATAATTCTTGTTATCAGCGTCGTGTTGCTATCGATAAAAGTGCTGTTGAAAAAGGGAGGAAGGTTCCCGAATACGCATATCGAAGGAAACAAGGCGTTGGGTAAGAAAGGTATATTTTGCGCGAAGACCATGGATCGTATGGCGGTTAAGCAAAAGGGGCTCTATGACATCATGAACGAAATAAAAGAATAAAAAAATAAGATTTAAATTGCACTTTATGAAGAACATTAACTACGTTATTAACGGTGTGCTAGCGGTGGCTGTCGTAATCTTGTATATTATGCAATTTTCCGGCAAGAAAGAATCAAGCGTAACAAGAACATTTGCGTCAGCGGGAGACACAACGGCCTTACTTCCGATCGCTTATGTAAATGTGGATTCCCTGTTACTTAATTACAATTATTCCAAGGATCTGAACGAGATCATCTTGAAGAAACAAGAGAATTCCCGTGCTAACATCACCCAGAAAGCCCGTAGTTTACAAGGCGAGATGCAAGATTTCCAGCGTAAGGTAGAAAATAACGCTTTCCTTACCCGTGAGAGGGCGGAGCAAGAGCAACAACGTTTATTGAATAAGCAACAAGAGTTGCAGAACTTAGATAACCAATTGGCTCAAGAGTTGATGCAAGAGCAGCAGAAGTTGAACGAGCAATTACGCGATACGGTTGTTTCTCAATTGAAGGCTTTCAATCTGGGTAGGGGCTATCAAGTGGTATTCAGCAATACGGTAGGAGATAATATCCTTTTGGCTGGCGATTCCTATGATATCACAGGCGAATTGCTGGAATACTTGAATAAGAATTATTCCTCTCCGGCCAAGTAAGCTATTAATAGAATTTATAAAAGAAAGGGTGTATCAAAGGAACGTTTGATACACCCTTTTTTAACGGTACTTACCGGGGATTTTATAGAAGATATACTGTATCTGCAAAGTAATATATACTGCGTTGGCTTGGTCAGTATATATTCATCGGTCGGATCAGTAGCGCTGCGTTTTGCGGCCAATTACTCTTTAGGAGTAACGAAAGCGGTATATACTTGTAAGATAGCGGCTACGCTCAAGCAAAGGATCCACTCGGTACGGTTGTTGAACATAAAGCCGGAAGATACGATCATTAGAAGTCCGGCGAATACGTTGAAACGGTGGAGCCGACGGCGACGAAAGTCCAAGTCCTTAACCGGAAGGGTCAGATAGCAAACGGCTATACCCGCCGCACCGACAGCGAATAAATAAGGGGCGACAGCCCAATGAGTAAGAAACAATACGGCACCGGCTAATACGAGTAATCCCGCTACGCCGAAAATAATCGATCTGATTTGTTGATTCATTTATTTGTCCTTGATAATAAAAACATCCTCGTTCGACCTTTTCATAAAATACTCTTCACGGGCGAAACGTTCCAGTCCCTCCTTGTCCGTATGCAGGTCGTTTAATTTCTTGCTGTTGATTTCGATCTCCTTTTGGTAATGTTTGATCTCTTTCTCCAAGCCGCGTATTTTCTCGTCGTACGTATAGCGTTTATACAGGCTGCTATCGCCCACCGTAAAGGTGACGATAAGGAACACGATGGTAACCAACCAATAAGCGTTGATCCACGATAGATACTTTATGTAAAACTCTTTTATGCGTGACATCGAAACATCGTTTTCGCAAAGATAATGAATTATTTTGTTTATCTTTGTCTTATCAATAAAAAGCAGAGAATGGATAATTATATTGTATCGGCAAGAAAATATCGCCCGTCCACTTTCCGGAGTGTAGTAGGGCAGAAGTCTCTTACCACTACGCTGAAAAACGCGATACAAAGTAACAAATTAGCGCATGCTTATCTGTTTTGCGGTCCTCGTGGAGTAGGAAAGACCTCGTGTGCCCGTATCTTTGCGAAAACGATCAATTGCTTGAATCCGACGGCGGATGGCGAGGCTTGCAATGCGTGCGAGTCGTGCCGGGCTTTCAATGAGCAGCGTTCTTACAATATCCATGAACTGGATGCCGCCTCGAATAACTCGGTGGACGATATCCGTACCTTGATCGACCAAGTGCGTATCCCGCCTCCAATCGGTAAATACAAAGTCTTCATTATTGACGAGGTCCATATGCTGACAACCGCCGCTTTCAACGCATTCTTGAAGACATTGGAGGAACCTCCGCATCATGCTCTCTTTATCTTGGCTACGACCGAGAAGCACAAGGTGCTTCCCACGATCCTTTCCCGTTGTCAGATCTATGATTTCTCCCGTATATCCATCGCCGACATGGTGGAGCATTTGCAATATGTCTCTTCGCAAGAGGGGGTAACAGCGGAACCGGAAGCCTTGAACGTGATCGCTCAGAAGGCGGATGGAGGTATGCGCGACGCTTTGTCTATCTTTGACCAAGTGGTAAGTTTCACGAATGGCAATATCACGTATCAAGCGGTTATCGATAACTTGAACGTGCTGGATTATGAGTATTATTTTCGTCTGACGGATGCGATCTTATCTAGCAATGTGCGGGCATCTTTATTGATCTTGAACGAGATATTAGGCAAAGGATTCGACGGGCAGAATATCATAACCGGTTTGGCCGGGCATTTCCGGGATTTATTGGTATGCCGGGATGAGTCCACCTTGGTGCTATTCGAGGTGGGGGCTTCTATACGTGAACGATATAAGGAGATGGCGAAACATTGTCCGGATCAACTTCTGTTCAAGGCGATAGAGCTAGCGAATACGTGCGATTTGAATTATCGTGCCAGCCGCAATAAGCGTCTTTTATTGGAATTGACGTTGATTCAGCTCTGTCAATTAACACAGGTAGCCGCCGACGATAAAAAAAAAGCGCTGATTGAGCCGATCGCCGGGACGAATCCAGCTTCTCAAGCGGTGAATAGCGGGAAGCCTCAACAGCCGCCTCAAGCTCCTTCAGTTACGGCAGCGGCCGGTGCTCCACAAGTTATGAGTACGCACATGCCGAGCTCGGTTCCTGCGCCACCTCCGTCTACAGCGCCTAATCCGGTTCGTAGAACGGCTCGTCCGATGGGAATCTCCATGAAGGAGATCGGAGTGGAGAAGCCTAAGCAACAAACCGTTCAACAAGCGACAACGAACGTAAAGGAGGTAGTAACTCCCTTTGACAATGATTCCTTGGTTCGTGAATGGGATAATTACGCCGCAACGATTGACAAGAAAGTGTATCTTAAGAATACGATGATCAATTGCAAGCCTACCTTGCAAGAGAATTATTATTTTGAGGTAGCTGTACATAACCCGGGGCAGCAAGAGGAATTGATCAATAATGCGATCCATATCCTGCCATTTCTCCGCCAGCATCTTACTAATAGCCGTATCCAGATGCGTGTCCGGATCGTAGAGGGAAATGAGAAGCATTTGGCTTATACATCCACGGAGAAGCTAGAGTTGCTGATGAAGATAAATCCTACCTTGGGTCGTTTGAGGGATGAATTTAATTTGACGTTAGATTAAGTAGATATGCTAAAGATCCCAAGAAGAGGGATCTTTAGTCTTATTTTTATTCCTTTGTCTCAAGATAAACCACTTGAGTTTGCAAATACTCCTCAAGTCCATGTTTTCCATCTGCGCCACCGATTCCGGATTTACGCCATCCCGCGTGGAAGCCTTGCATAGCCTCAAAATTCTCACGGTTAATATAAGTCTCCCCGAATTTTAAGGAACGCATTACCTTGAATGCATTATCCAAGTTTTGTGTATATACGGAAGATGTCAATCCATATTCGCAATCATTCGCCCATGCGATAGCGTCGTTGATATCTGAATATTCGACAACCGGCAGTATGGGGCCAAAAGTCTCTTCTTGTATGATATCCATTTTCTGTGTAACACAATCCAAAACGGTCGGTTCGAAGAAATATCCTTTTGTACCGATCCTATGGCCACCACACAGTAGCCTAGCACCTTGCTGGATCGCTCTCTCTACTTTTTTCTCCATAGACTCCAATGCGCTGGCTTCAATAAGCGGTCCCATATCCAGATCCGCGACCTCATTGGGGTTTCCTACTTTTACCTGCTTCATGCCGGCGACTAGTTTTTCCATGAAGGTCTCTTTTATCGCTTTGTCTACATAAACCCGTTCGGCACAATTACATACCTGTCCGGTATTGATCACACGAGAGGCAATAATAGACTTAACAGCAAGATCGATATCTGCGTCCTTCATCACGATAGCCGGGGCTTTACCTCCTAACTCCAGAGAAACTTTCGTGATATTAGGAGCGGCAGCTGCCATGGTTTGTTGTCCGGCTCCCACGCTTCCTGTCAGACTAACCATACCTACTTTCGGATTCGCCGCGAGTTCATGCCCAATCACGCTACCCCGTCCATTTACCAGATTGAAAACACCGGCAGGCAAACCTGCCTCCTCCACGATCTGTGCGAATACGTATGCGTTCTCTGGCGTAAGCTGGCTAGGTTTTATCACGATCGTATTTCCGGTGATCAAGGCCGGAGCGGCTTTACGAGCGACTAGAAAGAATGGGAAATTCCAAGGTAGGATACCTGTCGTTACTCCAATCGGTCTCTTAAATAAGAAAATGCTTTCATGAGGGCGGTCACTGGGAATGATTTCCCCTTCGTACCGACGGGCCCAGCCTGCCATGTAATCCATATAATCTGCGGTAAAAAGAACTTCAACATTGGCGAGTCCTTGGGTTTTGCCTCCTTCACGGACGATGATGTCGGTCAGTTCCTTCTCTCTCTTACGGATGCCTGTCGCTATCTTTGTCAGATAAGCAGCCCTTTCTATAGAGGGTGTTCTTTCCCATTGATTCTGCGCTTTCTCTGCGGCATCGATCGCTTTTCTGGCATTTTCAACCGTCCCGTCGGGCATCAGTGAAATAACCTCTTCGGTAGAAGGATTCAATACCTTGATCCATTTCCCAGACTCATTCTCAATGAATCTGCCATCTATAAACATTTTCAATTCTTTCATGATACTATTTTTAGGTTGAATAATTTGTTCTTAAAAGTACGGGAAAGGAAGGAATGGCAATGTTTTAAAAATGATAATAGTTCTATCAGAAATGATAGTGAATCAAGATAATAGGGTAGATATAGGAAAAACAGCCTCAAGAAGTTGATCTTCTCAAGGCTGTTTTTTTATAGAATGATCGTTTTTCGTTTTAGCAGGCTTTGAAGCTCATATCCAAGCTCTTCACGGAGTGAGTCAAAGCCCCTACGGAGATGAAGTCTACGCCACATTCCGCGTAATCACGTAATGTGTCGAACGTGATACCACCGGAAGACTCTACCTCGAAACGTCCGTTGATGCGGCGAACCGCTTCTTTTGTATTCTTGATATTGAAATTATCCAACATGATACGATCGATACCGCCTACTTTCATGGCTTGTTCCAACTCGTCGAAGTTACGAACCTCGATCTCGATCTTCAGGCTCTTTCCTTTCTCTTTCAGATAGTTTTGCGCATGTGTGATCGCCTGCTCGATGCCTCCGGCGAAATCCACATGATTATCTTTCAATAAGATCATATCGAACAAACCGATGCGATGGTTCATGCCGCCACCGATACGTACGGCCTCTTTCTCGATCATACGCATACCGGGAGTTGTCTTGCGAGTATCTAGAACGTGTGTCTTGGTGCCTTCTAACGCCTTGGCGTATTTACGAGTCGTAGTAGCGATACCGCTCATGCGTTGCATAACGTTCAGCATCAACCGCTCGGTCTGCAATAAGGATTGGATCTTACCTTCCACCACGAACGCTATATCCCCTTTTTTCACTTCGGCTCCGTCTTGTATAAAGACCGTCATTTTCAGTTCCGGATCGAAGTCGTGGAAGATACGTTTAGCCATTTCCACGCCGGCCAATACGCCATCTTCCTTGATGATCAGCTGGCTTTTCCCCATCGCAGTCTCGGGGATGCAACATAAGGTGGTATGATCACCATCGCCAATATCCTCGGCAAACGCTAATTTGATTAAGTCGTCAATAAGTTTGTCCATCTTTTATTCTATTCTGATTGATTGTATAATCGCTGTATTCCCTTCGGCACGGTACGTGATGTTTACACGGTACTCACCGGAAGACGTCGGAAGCTTTCCGACAAGGAAACCGCTTTCCTTTTTATCCGCATGATGTACGACCGAGAATCCGGAAGGCTTATTCGAACTGAAAAATGAGGACAACATAGAGACGGCCTCACTTCCGTTACATTTCTTAGAGGAACCGGGCAAGGCTACATCCACCACCTTATCCATAGCACCGGATAGAGAGGAGGCATTTCCTGCCTTGAAAGCATTTGATATACTGGTAATATCCGCCGCCTGCGCACATACGAATGCGAATATCAAGGCGAATGTAAGTAAGAGTCGTTTCATAAGCTTTCTTTATTTAAAATAGTTTCTTTAATTTCTTTATATCTTGTCTGCAATCAAAAATACCCACGATGTGTATATAAGGTTCGTCTATATAGTAGATGATCTTGTATACATCATCTATTAATATCCTAAAAGGATGAGCCCAGTCTGCTCTCATTTCCATTGTTGCACCATTTTCTTTACCTCATCATGGCTTCTCGTTTGGCCTTGTTGCACCTGTTTTTCGGCGGTTTCGTAGAAGGCCTCACGTTCATGAACACCCAAACTCTCCCATGTTTGCAATGGATAAACTCCTGCTTTTTTTGAAGAACAGAAGTCTTTTAATTCTTTTTTTAGGCGAGTGATAAATGATTCATCAAGATCCGCCGCTAAAAAGTCTTGTATAAATTCTAGTTTTAAGCTATCTGTTCCCATAAATATTTGGTTTCGTTTTTGCAAAGGTATGTATTTTTCTTGTAACTTAGCCTTTCTAAACCTGTAAATGTAAGTAGATGAAGATTGGACTGATTGTGATTGGTAAGACGGATGCCGGTTATTTTGTGGAGGCTATCAATGAGTATAAAAATCGCTTGACGCATTATATACCCTTTGAAATGGAAGTCATACCGGATATAAAGAACGTGAAGAACCTCTCAGAGGCGCAGCAAAAGGAGAAAGAGGGCGAATTGATTTTAAAGGCTTTGCAGCCCGGCGATTATTTGGTGTTGCTGGACGAGAAAGGGAAGGAGTTCACCTCCATGCAATTTTCTACTTATCTGGAAAAGAAAATGCATGCGGTTCCGAAACGCTTGGTATTTGTGGTGGGCGGTCCTTACGGTTTTAGTGAGGCCGTGTATAAGGCGGCATCGGAAAAGATCTCGTTGAGCAAGATGACTTTTTCCCACCAGATGATCCGATTGATCTTTATCGAGCAGATTTACCGGGCGATGACGATCTTGAATAACGAGCCTTACCATCATGAATAACCGCATCGTTTAACGCCGGTATCCGCATAGCCCTACGCCTATACTGGCGTAAGTTCACACCGATACAGCCGTGAGGCTATGCGAATACTGGTGTTTTTCTCCCGGATTAATGGACTAATTTCAGGCCGACGATCCCTATCAATATCAAGGATAAGAACAATAATCTGAATATATTTGCGGAATCATGGAAAAACAAGATTCCAAGAAGAACAGTCCCTATAGCCCCGATCCCGGTCCAGATTACATAAGCTGTACCGATCGGGATGCTTTTCTGGGCGAGATATAAGAAATAACCGCTTAAGCCCATGGATAAGATCGATAAACCTATAAACCAAATAAAATATTTGGAATGCATACTTGCTAATTTAAAGCCCAGCGGCCAGCCGATCTCGAATAATCCGGCTATAATTAACAGAATCCAAGCCATATAGAATTAGTCTTAAAAGTTTTCCCGTGTCTTCTGGATCAATAAATAATCCAATAAAGTCATGGCGGTCATAGACTCGACGATAGGTACCGCACGAGGCAATACGCATGGATCATGACGTCCGCGTGCCTTTAATATCGTATCCTCTCCCTCCATGTTAACCGTTTCTTGTTCCATCAAGATCGTAGCGACCGATTTAAAGGCTACCCGGAAATAAATATCTTGTCCGTTGGAGATCCCTCCTTGGATACCGCCGGAATTATTGGTACGAGTATTGATATGCCCGTTATCATTGAAAAAGCGATCGTTCCTTTCCGATCCGCGGAAGAAGGCGGCGTTGAATCCGTCTCCATACTCGAAGCCCTTCACGGCGTTGATCGTAAGCATCGCATGTCCCAACGCGGCATGTAACTTGCCGAACACAGGCTCTCCCAATCCGACGGGAACCCCTTTCGCCACACAGGTAATAACACCGCCGATCGTATCTCCTTTTGATTTGACCTCGGCGATCAAGGTTTCCATCTCTGAGGCGGTCTTCGGGTCCGGGCAACGTACGTCGCTCTCCTCCGTCAAGCTTAAATCATAATCTTGGTAACTACCCGCTAATTGGATCGGGCCGACCTGCGAGGTATAAGCTTGAATCTGTATGCCGTATTGCTTAAGGGCGAGTTTAGCGATGGCCCCAGCCACGCAACGAGCTATCGTTTCCCGGGCGGACGAACGTCCACCTCCACGGGGATCACGGATTCCATATTTCGTTTGATAGGTATAATCAGCATGGGAAGGACGGTAAACCGTTTTCATATTGTCATAGTCCGAGGAATGTTGGTTTTTGTTCCAGATGATGAAACCTATCGGCGTGCCGGTTGTCTTTCCCTCGTAGATACCGGAAAGAAACTGTACCTCATCATCCTCTTTACGGGGGGTCGTGATACGGGATTGTCCCGGTTTACGACGGTTCAGCTCTTGCTGGATGAATGCCGTATCTAATTCGATCCCGGCTGGGCATCCGTCGATCACGCCGCCGATACCGGGGCCGTGCGATTCGCCGAACGATGTTAATCTATAAATATTACCAAAAGTATTCACCGTTTTGTCTAATTGAAAATTGAAAACTGAAAATTGAGAATCAAAAGCCGATGATTAGGCACTTCTCCTAATTTTCAATTTTCAATTCTCAATTTCCCATTATTTAGTGGCATCCACCACAACCGCAACCACCCTCGTGGTTATCGCCACAATCGCTACCGCAATCGTCGCAACCGCAACTACATCCACCTGCGGGAGCGGAGAAGGCTGCGATCTCTTCCGCTGTCGGTTCGTGTACGTCGATTACCTCGCCGCTGAAATGCAAAGTCTCGCCAGCCAACGGATGGTTGAAGTCCATTACCACGATATCATCCTTCACTTCCAATACAGAGCCGTTCATACGGTTGCCATTAGAATCCATCATTGGGACGGTATTACCTTCCTTGATCATCTCGGCGTCGAATTTACCGTCCACCTCGAAGATATTCTTCGGAAGATCCAATACGTGCTCCTCGTTATATTCGCCATAAGCCTCGGCTGGCTCGATGGAGAAGTTGAACGTGCCACCTACTTCCAGCCCGTTCAAGGCTTTCTCGAATGCCGGAAGCATCATGCCTGTTCCGTAGATGAATTTCAAAGGAGCCTCGACCGTCGCTTTTTCCATTAACTCACGTTCTTCACCTTCGCCAACGTTCAGGTCGTATGTAACCGCAACGTATTTGTTTGCTGTAATTTTCATTTGTCTTGTATTTTAAATATGTATAGAAATGCTCGCAAAGATACGATTTTATTTCTTATCCACCGCCTTTTTAAGAGCGTTCATCGCTTTATCTAAAACAGAGCGGGGGCAACCAATGTTCAAACGCATATGGCCTTCTCCCCCGGGGCCGAAGATACTTCCGTCGTTCAGCGCTAGTCCGGCTTTGTCTTTGAACAGGTGTACGAGTTCATCTTGACTTAATTCCAGTTCCCTGCAATCCAACCAAACGAGGAAGGAGGCTTGGGGCTGGTAAACTTTTATCTTGGGGAGATGTAGTTTCATGAACTCTTCCACGAAACGTACATTCTCCATGATATACATTCGCATTTGTTGCAACCATTCGGCACCATAGGTGTAAGCGGCGGTTGTCGCCGTATAAGCGAAGATCGTGCCATCGCCAAACTCTCCGGCCTCAAGGAAAGAGTAAAATTCTTCCCGGATGCGATCATTGGGTACGATTGCGTAGGAAGTCACGATACCGGCGATATTGAACGTCTTGCTCGGTGCCATGAAAGTTACGCTGCAAGAAGCGGCAGTATCTGATACGGAGGCGAATGGATAATGCGTATACTGAGGATAGGCCATTTCCGCATGAATCTCATCGGAGATAACCAAAATATTGCGCTTGGCGCAAATCTCGGCCAATCGGACCAAGGTTTCCTTTTTCCAGACGATCCCGCCCGGATTGTGAGGGTTGCAGAGGATCAATACCTTGCATTTATCATCTATAATAGATTCAAGATGATCGAAATCCATCTCATAAACACCATCTACCATCTTTAGCGGATTATAAACGACCTCACGCTTCATTTTCTCCGGAACGATGCGGAACGGATGATAAACAGGGGGCTGGATGATGACCTTATCTCCTTTTTGCGTAAAGCATTGGATAGCGAAAGCGATTCCCTTTACGATTCCCGGGATATAGCTGATCCATTCCCGTTGTATTTTCCAGTTATGTTTGTAGTGTACCCAATTGATGATACTCTCGTAATACTCGTCGGAGCCGAATGTATAGCCGAATATCTCGTGCTCACAACGTTTCTTCAGGGCCTCTACAATAAAGTCCGGTGTGCGGAAATCCATATCCGCCACCCATAGTGGTATCAGATTCTCGTCACCGAACATCTCTTTCAAACGGTCGAATTTCACGCAACTCGTCCCATGCCGTTCGATAACTTCGTCGAAGTTGTAGTGTTTCATATTTTTATTAACGATCAGTTTCTTAATTGTTTTAGGGGTCAAACTTACATAAAAAACTGCGATTTTAAAGCAAAATATGTATAAAGATGATGTTTTTGTATAGTAGGAAACTTTATAAAAGACTTTTCTCT
Source organism: Parabacteroides sp. CH2-D42-20 (assembly GCF_003670185.1). Taxonomy (NCBI): domain Bacteria; kingdom Pseudomonadati; phylum Bacteroidota; class Bacteroidia; order Bacteroidales; family Tannerellaceae; genus Parabacteroides; species Parabacteroides sp. CH2-D42-20. Next base: position 80,436 of record NZ_RAYG01000003.1, read on the forward strand.
CTAAAAATAAAATCAGTGAATTTGCTTCTTGAAAAATAAGAGAAACAAATTCACCGAATAGTATAAGACATATAGTTTACTTTTGGTCGAAGATACTCTTAGCAATCTTTAATGAAGCTTTATGTGCATTGGCCAACATGGTTAATTCCTGTACAATATCCGGATGTTCTTCTGCTATATTGTATAATTCTCCAGGGTCAGTACCTAAATCATATAAAACAGGTTTATCATATACGATTTTATCCGTTGCTCCATAAGCTGGTCTATAAGAGAAATGGGCTTTATATTTACCTTTTCGAATCGCATATAATTCACTGCCTCTGTAAAAGTAAAACACATCGCGTTTACAAGTAGACTTATCTTTTAATACATTTAGCAAGCTGATTCCATCATAATGCCGATCTGAAGGCAATGGAATTCCTGCTATCTCACAAAATGTAGGTAGTAAGTCTAATGTACTAGCCATATCCGTTATATATCCCGGTTTAACCATTGCTCCCCACATAATACATGGAACGCGGAACCCTCCTTCGAACATGGAAGCTTTGCCATCCTTTAACGGACCCGGTGATCCTCCTTCTTGTTTACATAAAAGCCATGGCCCATTATCGGATGTGAAAATAACCAATGTGTTTTTATCTAATCCTTCAGATTTTAATGTTTGCAAGATTTGTCCTACACTCCAATCCAGTTCCTCTACGGTGTCACCATATTTGCCTCTGGCTGATTTACCTTGAAAGTCAGTAGAGGCATATACTGGCATATGAGGCATAGGGTGTGCTAAATACAAGAAAAAAGGCGAATTCTCATTTGATTTAATGTAGCGGATAGCAGCTTCCGTCACTTGTTGCGTTAAATTATATTGTTGGGGCTCCCTTTCCAGCTCTTTTTCTTGTTCATAAATAATATATTCATAAGGATATTTTGTGTTGCCTAATTTAATTTGTTCCTTCCGGCTCATATCATTGGAATAAGGATAACCGTAAAAATAGTCAAAGCCGTGACGTAATGGCATGTATTCTGGTAAATGTCCTAAATGCCATTTACCTATGCAAGCCGTATGATATCCGGCTTGTTTCAGCAGTTCTGCGATCGTTAGTTCCTCAGAAGGCAATCCCCCTTTGGAATCAGGAAACAGGACTCTGCGTTGATCTCCATACATTCCGGTACGGACTCCTAGGCGGCCTGTTAATAATCCGGCACGGCTAGGGGAGGAGACTGATGCTGAAACGTAAAAACTACTCCATTTTTGTCCTTCTATAGCCATCCGGTCGATATTCGGGGTTTTTATCGTAGGACTTCCGAAACAAGATAAGTCTCCATATCCCATATCATCACAATTGATAACTATGATATTGGGCTTTGTCGGTTGACTATGCCCGTCATACGAGGCTAAAACTCCTGTAATGTACAGTATATATTTAATTTTATTCATGGATTAATTGTTTATTAAACGACATGGCATTCGTGTCTTGATATTGTTTTTGTAAACGTATAAGCTCCTTTTCCAGTTGATGAGTGATATTCTCATATCCTGTTTTTCCATACAAGTTGTTCATCTCCATAGGATCTTCTTGTAGATCAAATAATTCCCATTTATCGATATCGTTATAAAAATGAATTAATTTATAACGTTCTGTGCGTACGCCATAATGACGTTTAACAGAATGCTCCGCAGGGTACTCATAAAAGTGGTAATAGAGTGATTTACGCCAGTTCTCAACTTTTTCTCCACGTAACAGAGGCAAAAAGGAAATACCATGCATATCGGATGGGATTTGGATTCCTGCTAAATCTAGGATGGTCGGTCCGTAATCAATGTTTTGGACAAACTCATCGATATCTCCTTTCTTTCCTCCCGGCAAACGAATTAATAAAGGAGTCCGGAAAGATTCCTCATACATGAAACGTTTATCGAACCATCCGTGTTCTCCCATATAGAATCCTTGGTCGGAAGTGTAGACAATCATTGTGTTTTCTAATAATCCTGTCTTTTCTAAATAATTCAATAATACTCCAATATTTCTGTCTATGGAATGGATGACACGTAAATAGTCTCGCATATATTGTTGATATTTCCATTCAGATAGTTGCTTACCAGAAAGTTTGTCTTTCTTGAATTTCTGAATGATTGGATCATAATGAGCATCCCAAGCAGCTTTCTCTTCGGGTGTCATACTGTTATACATGCTGCGTCCGGCATTCTCTAACCCTGTAGTTGTATGGATTTCATTTTCTTTATCAGCCATTTTTAAATCATAGACTAAATCCATATCTTTTATGATACTCATCTTTTGCTCATGAGCGGCTTGACGACCGTTGTAGTCGTCATAAAAATTGGCTGGTAACTCGAATGTCGTATCGCTGAAAAGTTGTAAATCACAAGTATCGGGCATCCATGTACGATGAGGAGCTTTGTGATGGAGTAACAAGCAGAAAGGCTTATTTTTATCATGTATATTCTCCATCCAGTCGATTGCTTTTTCTGTGATGACGTTGGTAACATAGCCTTTTGATGGGACCTGTTTCCCGTTTTTGATAAATGGAGCGTTGTAATAAATGCCTTGGCCTATTAAAATTTCCGAATAATCAAATCCGGTAGGAGCGGAAGTTAGATGCCACTTTCCGATTATTGCTGTTTCATATCCGGCTTTTTGTAAAAGTTTGGGGTATGTTTGCTGGGAACCATCAAATGTGGAACTGTTATCAGTGAAACCATTAGCATGACTATGTTTACCGGTTAATATACAGGCTCGACTAGGTCCACTGATGGAATTGGCAACAAAGCTATTGGTGAAACGTACTCCCTCGTTTGCCAGTCGGTCTATATTTGGAGTTTGTATGAAGCGTTTATCATAAGCACCGATTGTCTGGTAAGAATGATCGTCAGACATGATATAGATGATATTCATCGGCTTTTTTCCTGCTATCTGCTCTGAATCTGTTTTTTTGATGTTGCAGGAAGTCGTAGCTATTAAAGCAGAGAATGTGAATAATAATTCTTTTTTCATTATTTAGACTTTTATTGTGTTCGTGATTAAGGTATTTGTTTATTACAGGGTTTAGCCTAAAGTTTGTGGGAAAAGACTTGCTCTTTTATTAGGCTAAATCCTGTAATCAAGTAAATTACCAACCGGGGTTTTGGACCCATTGGTTACCTGTAAGCGATAGCATACGAGGTTGTATGGGTAATAAATAATCTCGTTCCGGATTGAATTGCCATCCGTTAGGATAATGCTTATTATTGAACGGTATGATATAGCGTTTGGAGTCGGAGGGCGTACCTGTTAAGAAAAGATTTTCACCTTCTTGCAGGCTTTCTCCATAAGCGGTTTCCAAAGAGCTCCCTTTGAATAATGCACCTGTTGGAGTTTTTCCAATAATGAGGATGTCTGCGGCGGCCCAGCGCAAGATATCTTGAAGCCGGCTTCCCTCTAAAGCTTTTTCTATGCGTCGTTCTCTTCGTACTGCTTGTATATATTTATCCAATTTATTAAACGGATAATCGGGATCGGTATTGAACTCTCTGTCGAAATCCATCTCGGGCATGCCCACACGCTCTCGAAGTGGCCTTAAGGCTTCTTTTATTTTGCTAGCGTTAGCCGCGCCATCTAATTCTGCCAGAGCCTCAGCGTAGTTTAATAAAATATCGGCGTAACGGAATTGTATAGCTGGCGCTTGGCTTTTGCCTTCCCCATCTATAGTAGGAATATAAGTCGTATTATATTCTACGTATTTTAGGATAGAATAACCTGTCGTATTTTGATTCCGGCTTTCCTCATTCAAAGGAGGAAGTTTGAATACGAATTCTCCATTTGGACGTAAATCTTGTCCTGGCATGCAAATGGTCTGGGATAATCGTGGGTCTCGTAAGTCCGGACTCAATTCGTCCCCGTACATTACCTTTGCTTTGTCTCGTTCGGAACCGACAAAAGGTTTTCCTTCTTTTGTTAAATAATCATCAACAAGAGAAGCGGATGCCCCACAAGTGCCACCTCCTTTATTTAAATAACGTGTTACGGAATGGCCGATGTTATTGGCGGCATCATATTTCTTCCACCATAAAACTTCTGGATTATGTGAGAGATCCAAAGTGATGAACAAGTCTCGATAAGCGGTATTGGGATCCCCTTTTGAGATGCTCCATACCCCTTCGTCTATTACATCTTTAGCGGCATCTGCGGCTTGCCGTAGATAAGAGCTGATTTTCTCATCAGTTACTTTTTTATCATAGAATGGCGTGTTTTTCGCACGATGGTATTTCTCCCAAGTACCTTCAAATAAAGCGACCTCACTCTTAAGCGCTCTTGCTACATCTTTGTGTACACGCATTGTCGAGCTATTGGTTTGAGTGTTTAGATGCTCGATCGCTATATCTAAATCCGCCAATATACTATCAGCGACCTCAAGCCTACTGTTTCGGGGACGTTCCATCTGTTCTTGAATCGGATCTAATACTTTCGTTAACCAAGTGACTTCTCCATAATTAACGAATAACCTATAATAATAGCAGGCTCTGAAGAAATAAGCTTCTCCGATGCATTGCTCCATTTCCGGACCGATCTCCTCGCAATTATCGAGGTTGTTGATTAAGAAGTTTAGACTTCTGATATGTTTATACTCTGTTAATTCGACAGCGGAACTTAATGTGGTTTCTCCCGCAAGACGTGTGTCTATTACATTACTCTGCATATTATCGCTATTCAAGTCCCCAAAGGCGATGCCCGTTGGATTTCCAATGCTGTTAGATTGTACCTTTATGGCAGAGTTTGCCACATCTTTGTCATTAATTTTAAGAGTTGATTCATAAAACTGATTCAGATACTTGGTGATTTCTGTTGTACTGGTGAAAGAATTGACAGAAGACAATTCTCCTTCCGGATATTTATCCATGTCGAAACAGCTACTTAGCCCTAATAGACATAGGGAAACCATTGATAGATATATTCTTTTCATAAATAAATTACGCTTTATAGATTAACAATAACTCCGATAGATAACACTTTATTCATTGGATAATTCTTTCCGGCCTCACTGGTATAGTCATTACCTGTAAAAATAGCTTCCGGGTCAAACATGGAAGGAAGCTTGGTAAATGTTAGAAGATTCTCTCCAGAGAAAAACACTTGTGCTTTGCTCAACCCAATTTTCTGGCTCCATGAATTAGGCAGATCATAACTAATTGTCAGATTTTTCAAACGGCAATAAGCGGCACTTTGCATGTATCTGTCACTTTTTTGTGAGGTCTTATTTCGAAACTGATTGATACTTCCTGCTGCTCCTGTATAAGGATTGGGATAATAGGCGTCTGGATTCTCTGGAGTCCAATAATCTAGATGATCGTTGAATACCGTGACTTGTGCATAAGCTCCCGATCCCCAAAAGTAAACGGTTCCTAGATCTGGAGACCAATTACGTTTTCCTATGCCTTGGAACATCATGCTAAGGGATATTCCTTTCCATGAAATGGAACCATTAAGCGTATATTGATATCGAGGAGTCGTATTCCCGATAACACACATATCACCCATATCTTCCAATGTGTTATTTCCATTGTTGATCTTTTTGTCGTTATTTAAATCCATATATTTAACATCTCCCGGCATCCATTTTTGACCGGATAAGAAAGATAAATCGTATGTGTTATTATATGTGTCAGCTTCTTCTTGGGTCTGGAGTAGCCCAGAGGCTTTGTATCCCCAAATCTCACCGACTTTCTTCCCTACATACCAATTATCTTGAGGATTGGTCCCTGTCGGATTTTCATAAGCTGTAACTTCGGATGTCGCGTCAGCTAAAGAGCCTCCTATTGAATAATGAATATCCTTCCCGATTTTTCCTCGGTATTGCAGGCTAAGTTCCCATCCCCGGTTTCTCATCCTTGCGTTATTCGTATTGGGAGCCTCTGCTCCAAAGAAATCTGCAAGGTCGGCACTTGGTCCTAACATATCTTTTGTATCCCGCTGGAATACATCGAAGGTGCCGGTCAGAGCGTTGTTAAAGAACCCGAAGTCAAGGCCAAGATTCTTACTTTCCACTTTTTCCCAAGTTGTAAAAGGATCAATAACTCCAGGGGCGTTTATGTACATATCTCTTCCATCTTGAAAATACCAATTACCTAACGGCTGGATTCCCATGATTGAGGTAAAAGTATAAAGTCCGGCTCCGCTTTGATTCCCTAATAGTCCCCAAGAGGCTCGTAACTTTAGATTAGATAATACCTCTAAAGATTTTTCCATGAAAGACTCACGTGTAATATTCCATCCTAAAGAGACCGAAGGGAAAAATCCCCATCTATGATCTGAGGTAAAACGAGAAGAACCATCGTAGCGTCCATTCACTTCTAATAAATAGCGTCCGTCATAATCATAGTTAATACGTCCGAAAAATCCTCGGGTAGCCCATCCGTTTCGAGTATCTGTCGTGGATTTTTCTCCTGTGCCAAGATTGAGCCCCGGATTATTGGTGGAGATCATGTCGGTTACAGACTCATATAAATAGCTATATGCGTAATTTTCTTCTTGGTAACCAGCCATAACGGTGAAATTATGTTTATCGGCCAAAGAGAACATATAGTTTGAGTATAGATTAATTGATTGATATTGGCTTAAGGCGGATGAACGGGTGAATTGTCCATTCTCCATCACGCCTAATTCTTGCCTTGTCCCTTTGTATAAGGTCTCGTTATCCGCTCCCGGGATCATCGGGGCTACGTTGAGCGCCTCATAATTCTCATTATTTTGCCGGTACGTATAGTCGAAGAATATTCTCCAGTTCTTGATTGGTTGTGCTTCGAGACCACCAGTCAGTGTCAGATTATTTTTCTGTGTATTTGTATACGTGCCACTTTGTAAATAGGGAATCATTGTAAGCTCTGTAAAATGACCATTAGGATCGATTGGGCTTATGGTAGGACGGAAGCGAGCTAATGAATGATAAAAGCCTTCAGATAAGGCCCCTTTACCAAAAGGTGTGTCATTATCCGAGTTCATGAATTTAGTATTAACTTTCAAATTTAGCCAGTCCGTAATTTGAGAGGCGATATTTGCATTGAAATTTAAGCGTTTATATTTTATATCCGCATATCTTAAAATACCATCTTCCGTATACATTCCGGTAGAGATATAATATTGCGCTTTTTTGCCACCTCCACTGAGACTCAAATTATGGTTTTGTTTGAATGCGGAGTTCTTGTAATGTAAATCAAAGTAATCCACATTGCCCAAACCCTTTGGTGTGTTTTCGAATGCTCCTACTAGATTATTTTCTCCATTAAGCTCTGCCCAAGGATTTACGCTAGCAGGATCTTTCATGTACTGCTGAAGTTGCTGTAATTTTTCCGGGTTATATTGCTTGATTACGTTAGCATTGGTACAAGCTTGATTGAAAAAAGTCGCATAGTCATAAGCATTAGCCATTTCCGGCATTACAGTAGGAGAACTCCATCCTACGGTACCTTGATAACTGATGCGCATCTTACCTTCTTCACCTTTTTTCGTCGTAACTAAAATTACGCCATAAGCGGCACGGGCACCATAAATAGCGGCGGAAGCGGCATCTTTTAAGACGGAAATCGATTCAATATCATTGGGGTTTACATCTGCCAAATCCATCTCTACACCGTCTACTAATACATAAGGATTCGCTGTGTTCGCTAAATTTCCTTGTCCTCGTAAACTCAAGGCTCCACTAGCTCCCGGGCGACCTGAGTTGGAGTTGGATACGGTTAATCCGGGTACTAATCCTTGTAAACTTTGAGTTGCGTTAGCTACTGGGCGTTGGCTGAGTTCTTCGCCTTTTACGGCAGAAACAGATCCAGTAAGGTTTACCTTTTTCTGTACACCGTATCCAACAACTACTATCTCATCTAACTTCTGGGTGTCTTCCGTCATTGTAACCTGTAAGGAGGTTTCTTCCTTGACTGTTATTTGTTTGTCGGAAAAACCGATATAAGAGATATTTAAGATGGCATTTTCGGTAATTATTAATTCAAATTTTCCATCCAAATCCGTAATGGAACCGTTTGTTGTACCCTGCTCAATTACATTTGCTCCGATGATTGGTAAACCGTCAGGGTCTACAACTGTTCCTGTTATTTTTCTTGTCTTTCTCGGAGCTTGCGGTGAAGAAGATGATTTAACTGTTAATACAATCATATTATTGGCCTCTTTTTTATAGGATATTTCCGTATTGGCTAATAATAGGCTCATGACTTCATCAATGTTTTTATCCTGTACGGATATTGACGTTTTGTGATCTAGGTTACTTAGATCACTGTTATAGAAGAATTTGTATTCCCCCGCCTTTTCTATCTCTTTTAATATGTGACGGATGGATTGGTCTTGTACATCCAGTGAAATTTGGGCATAAAGTGAAGGAGCCAAGATTAAACTACTGAATAGTGCCAGACCGACTGTTTTGATTGACCGTATTTTTATGTATTGTGATACACGGACAAGTTTTTTTTTCATACTTTTGTATTCTATGGATATTAGTACTTGCGCTTGCTATTTGCGAGATACCTAAGTGCGGTTAACTGATTTCTTTTTCGGGGGGAAATGCCTAGCATTTCTACCCCGATTTTTTACGGGCTTTTCATGAAATTGCTATTTACTGTTTTAATACTCTGTTATATAACTCTTTTTTGTCGTTGTTCTCATACAAAATAACCACACTGTCTTTTATCTCGTAGGCTAATGGTGAGGTAAGAGATAATAAATGTAAGATGCTCGCTAGACTGGTATTCCCGGGCTTACCTGTAAAACGATAACTCTTTAAGGCCTCAGATTTAAATACGATCTGGGTATTGTAATAACGTTCCAGCGTATGAGCAATCTCGCTGAATGGCGTTGACTCAAAATTCAATGTATTGTACATCCAACTGGAGTAATCTAAACTATTGTCAACTCTGTTTTTCCCCAGTATGCTAGAGTGTTTATTGAAAATAGCTTGTTCATTAGGCAACAGGTCTACATGGTTATCGTTTGCGGTTACTTCTACTTTCCCGGTCATTAATACAACGGATATGTGCTCTTCCGTGTTATAGTTCTTTACGTTAAAACTGGTTCCTAAAGCTTTTACGGATACCTTTCCCGATTGAACGATAAAAGGACGTTTAGCATCGGGCTTGACTTCAAAATAAGCTTCGCCTTCTAGATTCAGAACCCGTTCATCTGCATTAAAACGGCTTCCATAAGATAACTTTGAATCTGAATTTATCCACCCTTTTGAACCATCAGGCAATGTTATATTCGCTTTTTGTCCTTTCTCGACAGCGACAATCATGTCCATCGGTTCTCGCTGTTTATCCATTGCATAATGATAGGTGACAATACTTGTTGTTATGAGCAATAGGATAATTGCTGTGATACGTAGCGCATAATGGAAAAGTGAAGGGAGAGAAAGACTCATGAATGTCCTTTTCCCTGTTTCTTTAAAAAAGATTTGTTTACGGAGTTCGTCTAGTAAATGTTGTTTTACTGAAGGATCCATTTCCATCGGGGATTGCATCCATATATCATCAGCCCATGTGTCAAAAGCTTTTCGTTCTTTTAGCCATTCTATCAATAGCTTTATTTCCGATGGAGTTGCCTTATTCTCTAGGAACTTGTTAAATATATGTATGTAATCGTTTCTTTCCATTTTCCTCTGTCTTTATTCAGTATACAAATGACAGGGAAGTTTCCGTTATCGCATCCTGTGGATTTAGTATTCGTTAACTATTAAGGAGGCAACTTAAAGCTAAAAGTCCTAGGTCGTATTGGTCTTTTAACCTTTTGCGTAGAAAGGAGATGGCTTTGGTCAGTTGGGATTCCACGGTATTCTCTGATATCTGCAATTGGTCTGCTATCTCCCGGTTGGATAGGTGGGATTGTCTGCTTAGTTTATAAATTCTTTGCCTTCCTTCGGGCATTTGTTGTATTAAAGAATCAACGAATTCTTCTAGGAGATGATATTCTACGATCTCGTCCGTACCTCTGGCATAAGGAGTTCCGGGGTGGTCGATTTGTTGTTCTATATAGAGAATCTCCATCATTTTATGTTGGTAATGGTTAGTTAATAAGTTTTTTGCTATCGTACATAAATAGGCTCCAAAAGACAGTTTTGGGTCTAATTGTTCTCGATTTTTCCATACTTTAAGAAATACAGTTTGTACCATTTCCTCTGCCAAGTAGGAATCCCCATGAGAAATTTTCATGACAAAATTATATAATTTGCCACTCCAAACCGTGTAAAGATATTCAAAAGATGAACGATTACCCTTTCTAAGGTTCTCAATATGCTTGTTCCTCTCTCCCATGGATTAATCCATCAACAACTTTATGAATAGTCGCGATATTAGCTAATTTTCTTGAGGAGGGCAAATTTTATTTAAGAACTAGCTTGGAACTATATAAATTTCCTGTTTCGCTATTGGGGCTTTTTTATGAAATTTGGTGGGGATAGACTTTTCTATGTGAACCTTGTTGACGAAATGTCAAAGTGCTATTATTGCTCTCTGTGGGTGATGAATTATGGGGCGGGGGCTTGGTCGCACGGAAAAAACGCAAGCATTTGATGGTTGTGTAAATCAGAATGATGTTTGAATGCAGGTCTTGTTGGCCTTTTTTTATGATTGATGTTTGAAGAGCTGTCTATCGGTTGAGTATTTAAGGCTTTCTCTGTCTGAAAGTCATTTTGAAAATGTCTTCGCTTGAGCTGCTTCTAGCGTGGGTTATGCCGGATTTAGTCTTGATTTTAGGTGATTTTCATTCGAATGTTAACAAAATTTAGTCCGATACTAGATGAAATTTCTTCCTTATGTTCTTTAGAAAACTTCCTTATGTTTTTTCTAGAACACTATTATGAATTTTTTCAAGGCTATTTATAGTCTACAAGTGTTAATAAATATGTGATTTAGAGTTTATATGTATCTTTTTTATCGCTAGAATAGGATTTTCTTATGAGATACGTGTTATCGTAAGTCGTGTTATCTGATAAAAATGTTATCTGGAATCTGTTTTAGATAACATTTGTCTTTTTACTGTTTCTGTTTGGAAATCGAAGTTTTTTCCCTTCTATACCTTCCGATTCCTAAGTAATACACTCTTGCTCCTGTTAAAATGCAATCCTGAAATGGTATTTGCTTGAGAATTGAAAGAAAAATGAAGAATTTTCTTTTAAATCCTTTGCGCATATCAATTATTGTTCTACATTTGCAGCGTCAAACAAACAAAGACAATAAGAAAAGATGATGAACAACGTATTGCATATTATTCTCGTGGTGGTCCTTCTAGTCATTAGTAGGTAAGGAGAAAGGTGTGTAAGAAGTTGTGAAGTCGTAGAGATATTTCTTAAGCCTTTCTCCATATAGGGAAAGGCTTTTTTTATTATAAATAATTCAAGGTAGAGGCGTGGATAAAGCGCTCTACGAACAAAAAATAGGAAAGAGATGAAGAATCCGTTAAGAAGCTCATTTAGCACCGAAGGTCGTAGGATGGCCGGAGCCCGTGCGCTATGGCGTGCCAACGGGATGAAAGAGGAACAGTTCGGCAAGCCTATTATCGCTATCGTAAATTCATTTACCCAGTTCGTGCCGGGGCATACGCATTTGCATGAGATCGGGCAACTGGTCAAGGCCGAGATCGAGAAACAAGGTTGTTTCGCCGCTGAATTTAATACGATCGCTATCGACGACGGTATCGCTATGGGGCACGATGGGATGCTTTACTCGCTTCCTTCACGCGACATTATCGCGGACAGCGTGGAATATATGGTAAATGCCCATAAGGCGGACGCTATGGTTTGCATCAGCAATTGCGATAAGATCACGCCGGGTATGCTTATGGCTTCCATGCGATTAAATATCCCGACGGTGTTCGTGTCCGGTGGCCCGATGGAGGCAGGTGAGCTGGATGGCCGCCATCTTGATTTGATCGACGCGATGATTGAGTCTGCCGATACATCGGTAAGCGATGAGCGTATCGAGCAGGTGGAACGCCATGCGTGTCCGGGTTGCGGTTGTTGTTCCGGTATGTTTACCGCTAACTCTATGAACTGCTTGAACGAGGCGATCGGTCTGGCGCTTCCGGGTAACGGGACGATCGTGGCTACCCATAAGAACCGTATCCAACTTTTCCGTGACGCAGCTAAGCAAATCGTTGAGAACGCTTACAAATACTATCGTGACGGGGATGATTCCGTGTTACCTCGCAACATCGCTACCCGTCAGGCTTTCTTGAACGCCATGTCGCTGGATATCGCCATGGGGGGGTCTACCAATACGGTGCTTCACTTATTGGCCGTGGCACAAGAAGCCGGCGCCGATTTTCATATGGAGGATATCGATATGTTATCCCGCAAGACTCCTTGCCTGTGTAAGGTAGCCCCGAATACGCACACTTATCATGTACAAGACGTAAACCGTGCCGGTGGAATCCTCGGTATCATGAACGAGTTGATGAAAGCCGGGCTTGTGGATGGCAGCACGAGACGTGCGGACGGCCTGACCTTGGCCGAGGCTGTTGATAAATACGCCGTCACTTCCCCGAACGTAACGGAGGAGGCGATCCGTAAATACAAGAGCGCTCCCGCTCATCGGTTCAGTATCCAGATGGGTTCCCAAGAATCTTATTATAAGGAATTAGATACGGATCGTGCCGAAGGTTGTATCCGTGACGTGGAGCACGCTTATTCCAAGGATGGCGGCTTGGCTGTTTTGAGAGGGAATATCGCCTTGGACGGATGTGTCGTAAAAACCGCCGGTGTGGATGAGAGTATTTGGAAATTCTCCGGCCCGGCGAAAGTCTTCGATTCACAGGATGCCGCTTGCGAGGGCATTTTAGGAGGCAAGGTCGTTTCAGGCGATGTGGTCGTCATCACGTATGAGGGTCCGAAAGGGGGGCCGGGAATGCAAGAGATGTTATATCCTACCTCTTATATAAAGAGCCGTCACTTAGGTAAGGAGTGCGCCTTGATCACGGATGGTCGTTTCAGTGGCGGTACGTCCGGCCTTTCTATCGGGCATATCTCTCCCGAGGCCGCTTCCGGTGGCGCTATCGGACTGGTGAGAGACGGGGATATCATCGAGATCAATATCCCGGAACGTTCCATCAACGTGCGGTTGAGCGACGAGGAGTTGGCCGAGCGCCGTAAAGCGGAAGAGGCACGTGGAAAGAAAGCCTTTACGCCGCCGACGCGTCAGCGTGAGGTCTCGAAAGCGTTGAGAGCGTACGGGAAGATGGTTAGCTCCGCCGATAAGGGAGGTGTAAGGATTGTTGAAGATTAAAGCCAATAATATACATTAAACACGTTATTTCTTATGGAGAAACAAAAGATAACCGGTTCGGAAGCTTTGCTGAAAGCGTTGATTGCTGAAGGAGTAGATACTATCTTCGGTTATCCCGGAGGACAGGCGATACCTATTTACGACAGTTTATATGATTATAGGGACCAGTTGAGGCATGTATTGGTGCGCCACGAGCAAGGCGCTACCCATGCGGCTCAAGGATATGCCCGTGTATCCGGCAAGGTAGGAGTGACGTTGGTTACTTCCGGCCCGGGCGCTACGAATACCATCACGGGTATCGCTGATGCGCTGATGGATAGTACGCCAATGGTCGTAATCGCCGGTCAAGTACCCTCGCCGTTGTTGGGAACCGATGCTTTTCAGGAAGTCGATGTGATTGGCATCACGCAACCGATCACGAAATGGGCTTATCAAATCCGCAAGCCGGAGGAGATCGCATGGGCTGTTTCTCGTGCTTTTTATATCGCTTCTACAGGCCGTCCGGGTCCAGTTGTGCTGGATTTAGCGAAGGACGCGCAAGTAGGGTTGGTGGAATATGAATATAAGAAGGTCGATTACGTACGTAGTTATCAACCGGAGCCGGATATCAATAAGGATCGTATCAAGGCCGCCGCCGATTTAATCAATGAGGCGAAGAAACCCTTCTGTCTGGTCGGGCAGGGAGTATTGTTAGGCGGTGCGGAAGAGGAATTGAAAGCGTTTCTCCAAAAGAATGATATACCTGCCGGATCTACGGTATTGGGCTTATCTGCGTTGCCAACCGATTTCCCATTGAACAAGGGAATGCTCGGCATGCATGGAAACGTAGGGCCGAACCGGAAAACGAATGAGTGTGATGTATTGATCGCTATCGGTATGCGTTTCGACGACCGTGTGACTGGCGATTTAAAGACATACGCTGAGCAAGCCAAGATTATCCATCTGGATATCGACAACTCGGAAATCGGCAAGAATGTTGCCGTGGACGTAAAGGTGCTGGGGAATGCCAAGCACACGATACCGATGATCACGGCGTTGTTGGAAGAACGTAAACGCCCGGAATGGAATGCCGAGTTCGATCGGGACGAGAAAGAGGAATACGATAAGGTAATCGAGAAGGAATTGTATCCGACCGAGGGTCAACTGAAAATGGGCGAGGTAGTCCGTAAGGTTTCCGAGGCGACCGGTAACGACGCTGTATTGGTGACCGACGTTGGGCAGAACCAGATGATGGGCGTCCGCTATTTCAAATATAAACAAACCCGTAGCGTGGTGACTTCCGGTGGTTTAGGTACGATGGGATTTGGTCTGCCGGCCGCTATGGGCGCTAAGTTCGGAGCTCCGGATCGTACGGTCTGCTTCTTTACCGGTGATGGGGGTATGCAGATGACGATTCAGGAATTGGGCACTATCATGCAGGAGAAACTGAACGTGAAGATTATCATTCTTAATAATAACTTCTTAGGTATGGTACGTCAGTGGCAAGAATTGTTCTTCCACGAGCGTTATTCAAACACCATCATGGAGAATCCGGATTTCGTGGCGATCGCTAAAGCCTATGGTATCGCCGGCCGTGCCGTTGAAAAGCGGGAGGAATTGGACGACGCTATCGCTGAGATGCTAAACCACGACGGCGCTTACGTGTTGGTCGCTAACGTGGAGACTTGCGGAATGGTATATCCGATGGTTCCTGCCGGGGGAAGCGTGACAAACATGATTATGGGAGACGAGAAATAAGGAGGAGATGAAGCTATGACAACAAAGAAATTATATACCGTTATTATCTTTTCAGAGAATATCGTAGGTCTTTTGAACCAGATAACGATTATCTTTACACGCCGACAGCTGAACATCGAGACTCTGTCCGTCTCTCCGTCCGCTATCAAGGGCATCCATAAGTTTACGATCACGACATTCGCCGATGAGGATATGATCGATAAGGTGGTGAAACAGATCGATAAACGTGTGGATATCTTGAAGGCTTATTATAATACGGATGAGGATCTGGTTTATCAAGAGATCGCCCTTTATAAGCTAAGTACCGAGCTTTTCATCAAGATGGGAACCGTGGAGGGATTGATCCGTAAATACAACGCTCGTATCTTGGAGATGAACGAGACCTGCGTGGTATTGGAGAAGAGTGGCCACTATGACGAGACACAAGCCTTGTTCAATGAGTTGAGCGAGACGATCGGTGTCCTGCAATTCATCCGCTCCGGACGTGTGGCTATCACGAAGAGCAAGGTGGAGCGCTTGAGCGATATGTTGGCCGATATGGAGCGAAAGTTACATGAAAAGCAACAATAATAAGATATGGAGAAAGTAGGATTATTTCATTTTGTGGCGGAGCCGTATTTGATGGATTTCAGGGGACGTGTAACGCTCCCTATGATTGGTAACTATTTGATTCACGCCGCTTCCAGCCATGCCGGAGAGCGTGGGTTCGGTTTCAATGATATGTCGGAGCGTCATACGGCTTGGGTGTTGTCCCGTCTGGCTATCGAGATGAAGGAATATCCTACCGCCTTCGATAAGATTAATCTATACACTTGGATCGATGAGGTCGGACGCCTCTTCACCAGTCGTTGTTTCGAGCTGGCGGATGAGAATGGGAAAACCTTTGGATTCGCCCGTTCTATTTGGGCGGCTATCGACGTGGAGACCCGCCGTCCTACCTTATTGGATATAGAGGCATTGGGCAAATATATCGACGAGCGTCCGTGCCCGATCGAGAAGCCGGGCAAGATCATGCCGGCGGAGAATAAGGCGGAGGGAATCCCGTATTCGATCAAATACAGCGACTTGGATATCAACGGTCACTTCAATAGCGTGAAGTATATCGAGCACCTGCTGGATTTGTTCGATATCGACCAGTTCAAGACCCGTGAGATCGGCCGTCTGGAGATCGCCTACCAATCCGAGGGTAAACAAGGTATGCCGCTTATGCTTCATAAGGCGGAGTCCGCTCCCGATAAGCAAGACATGGCTATTTGCCATGAGGGAAAGGCGATCTGTCGTGCGGCGGTTACTTGGAGATAATAAAAGAGATACATAAATAGGTTTTTAAACATTAATAGTTAAAAAGAAAATGGCACAAATGAATTTTGGCGGTGTTGTAGAGAATGTAATGACCCGCGAGGAATTTCCGTTGGAAAAGGCAAGAGAGATATTAAAAGATGAGACAATCGCTGTTATCGGCTATGGCGTACAGGGACCGGGACAGTCATTGAACCTTCGTGACAATGGCTTCAACGTAATCGTTGGCCAGCGCCAAGGTAAGACTTACGAGAAAGCGGTTGAGGACGGATGGGTTCCGGGTGAGACTCTGTTCGGTATCGAGGAGGCTTGCGACAAGGCCACGATCATCATGTGCTTGTTGTCCGACGCTGCCGTAATGTCTGTATGGCCTACGATGAAGCCTTATCTGACAGCTGGCAAGGCCCTGTATTTCTCTCATGGTTTCGCGATCACTTGGAACGATCGTACGGGCGTTGTTCCTCCCGCGGATATTGACGTGATCATGGTCGCTCCGAAGGGGTCTGGTACGTCTTTGCGTTCCATGTTCCTTGAGGGTCGTGGCTTGAACTCTTCTTTCGCTATCTATCAAGACGCTACTGGCAAGGCGATGGATCGTACGTTGGCGTTGGGTATCGGTATCGGTTCCGGTTATTTGTTTGAGACGACTTTCATCCGTGAGGCTACTTCCGATTTGACTGGTGAGCGTGGTTCTTTGATGGGCGCTATCCAAGGTTTGTTGTTGGCCCAGTATGAGGTATTGCGCGAGAATGGACATACTCCTTCCGAGGCTTTCAACGAGACGGTCGAGGAGTTGACTCAATCCTTGATGCCCTTATTCGCCAAGAATGGTATGGACTGGATGTACGCTAACTGCTCTACGACTGCCCAGCGTGGCGCTTTGGACTGGATGGGTCCGTTCCACGACGCAATCAAGCCGGTTGTCGAGAAATTGTACGCGAACGTAAAATGCGGTAACGAGGCTCAGATCTCTATCGACTCAAACTCTAAGCCGGATTATCGTGAGAAATTGGAGGCTGAATTGAAGGCATTGCGCGAGAGCGAGATGTGGCAGACAGCTGTTACTGTACGCAAGCTTCGTCCGGAGAACAACTGAATAATTGAAAATGGAGAATTGAGAATTGAAAATTAGGATAGTATTTAATTGTTGATTGATAGAGGCGGGTCACTTGTGGGTGGCTCGCCTTGCTTTATGTCATTCGATGTGGATATTCCTTGTCTTCTTGATCTTCCGCATACTGGATGCGGAATGGACGATGTCCAGCACCTCGATGCGTTCCTCGGTGATGCGGTAGATGATAAGGTGTGAATCCAAGATGATGTTCCGGTACATACGGCTTTTCGTAGTTAGGTGCCGGCATTCGGGATAATAAGGATACGTTCGGTCTAACTCGTATAAGATGGCTTTTATCTTGTTAGCGTATAATTCCGCTTGGTAGAATCCAAATAAGTCAAGGCCTTGAACATATACATTATCATAACTCTCCCAAAATGAGCTACTGGTTATAACCTGCTTTTGAGTAGGTCTTGCTTCCATGCCTCAAAACGTTTAAAACCTTCATCCAGGGTTAGGAACGGCCCCTTCTCAATCTCATGGATATGTTCCCATATCTCCTCTTGGGTGAATTGGATGGGGCGGGTGGGATCCCATTGGGGGGCGGTCGGGGCGGTTTTGGCCTTGCGTGTCCTTGCGGCCTTGGCCGCTGTTTCTTTTACGGGGATGTTACTTAATTTCGTCATAGTCGTAATCCTTATTAATTCGTGTGGGGCAAATGTACGGAATATAGTTGGTAATTAATAGTTAATAAGGGATAATGGTTTGCGGATGACGCTGGAATTATTCCTTATCCTTTATTATAAGGTTTGTTATCCATACGGAGAGTACGAAAGGGGCGGTAAGGGTCGTGATCCCCAGACGCATGCCGCCAATCTGTAATCCGATAGATAGTAAGATCGCCAAGGTTGCCCGTATCAGGCTACGGATAGAAAGATGGTTGCCTGCTGCGATAGCGCATAATACACCGTTGTAGCCGAGCAACCCCATGTTAAAATCAGCAATGCTTGTCGCTGGTAGTAATATCATTCCCAATGGCAGCAATGCGCCCCATATTGTGTAGGCTGCGTTTAAGCGTGAGTTTAATAAGATGGCGAAAAGAAGGAATAGCCCTGTTAACATATTGCCTTGAAACATCACTTGTCCGATGTTAGCGCTGAAAGCATAAAGTAAATTTGGGACATGTTCGGGAGGAGTCGCTACAGGTGGGAGCATCAACGAAGGGAATAGATATCGACATAGGATTAATAAAATCCATACCGAAAGTATGAATGGGGCTGTATATCCCGGTAGTTTATTCTGGCGATTGAATTGCCGGGCGATCCCGCTTGATAAGGCGGATCCCATAAGAAGCAGAGATATCGACCAGATATTTATTCTCATGAATACTCCGATCGCTATACCTACCAGTGTTCCGTTGAAACCATATAGGCCTTCGCGTATATCTTCGCGAGAATATCCGAGGAAATAGGCCGCCAGCGTACTTGCGATATTGCCGGCTAACGCCAATAACGCTAAAGTCCATGAACTACAGGCAATACCTATCAGCATTAATAGTCCGGAAAGAGCATTGCCTTGAAACATCACTTGACCGATTCCCCGGCCTACAACGAGTAATCCCTTATACATACCATTTTAGTTTTGACTGCGAAAATAACGAAAATAGCACAATCACGAGCGTAATTCGGGCAACTGTGCCAAGATTCCGGTTACGATATGTTTTGCGGCATGATCGTCAACCTGTTTCTTTTGCGTTTTTTTGCAAATAACCGCTTATATTTTTGTTTGTTAGGATTAAATATCTAACTTTGGCTCTTGTTATAAGAGATACGAATGACACAAGTTTGCAGATATACGGCGTTAACCTTTTTTACCGATAAATATTTGGTGAACTGGCATAATTGTTTAGCAAGCAAGCAAGCAAGCAAGCAAGCAAGCAAGCAAGCAAGCAAGCAAGCAAGCAAGCAAGCAAGCAAGCAAGCAA